>JANQRV010000359.1 GCA_028284395.1 Saprospiraceae bacterium | reverse complement strand
GCGGGTACCGACTCTCCTATCCTACCATTTGGTGCCAGCCTTCACCTGGAATTAGAATGTTATTCGGTCGGGGGGCTCAACAATTTTGAAGTCTTGAAGACAGCTACCTCCAATGCCGCAAAAGTTTTGGGGGCCGACCGGGATCTCGGGACCATAGAAGTAGGGAAATTGGCCGATCTGTTAATTCTCGACCAAAATCCGCTGGAAGACATTCGGAATGCTCGCACCATTCGGACAGTAATTCTGAATGGAGAAGTTCATTCACTTTCCTATTTAATGAAAACGAAATAATAAGCCGGTTGATCTTATTTTTGCTTGGTAGTTCGGATGATGGCCAGTCCCACTCTTGCATCTTCTCCATAACGTTCCACCATTTCCGGGCTGCCCTTGGCCAGCTCAATGACATCAATGCCGTAGCCTTCCTTCTTGATATCGCGCATGACTCTTTTTAATTCAGAGCCGGAAAGCACCCCCTTTTTTTGCCCGTCGACCACTACGAAAAACTGTCGGCCCAACACTTCATTCTCTCCTTCCAGAACTTGTTTCTTCAACACATCATTTTGCTTGCGCACCACGACGATTTCGGCGCGATCTGCCATCTTGCGCTCCTTATTCTGGAACCTGAACATCGATTTCATATATCCCGCTCCCATAAAGCGAATGTGGAGAACTTGGTAGGGGTGTAATTTTCTTAGTTGTGCGACCGCCTCTTCCTCCTGGTAAATCTGATCATCGATTTTCAGGGCCGGAATCTTACCTTCCAGCGACCGATAGTTTGCGAATTTGGTAAGTACCTCATCCGTAATCTCCTCCCCTTTGTAGGATAGCCAATAGGGAAGGATTCTATTTGGATTATCATCTCCTACTTTCCCAAAATAAGCTGCTTCGTGTGCATCTTCGTCCGGCAGCACCCGCAACCGCAATTGGAACTCCTTTCCATTAGAAGTTCGTACTCCATTGAGGATCACTTCCCCAACTTCTTCTGCCTGGAGTAAGGCTTCATTTAGACATTCCCGGGAAGATGCGTAATCTTCCACCTTACACTCCGTTACAGCTTCTCGACCCATGAAATAAGAACTCCGATGGCCTACTTCACGGCTTGAAGCAGCCGACAGATGCACCTGTTCTATTTCAGTGACCCGAACATCTTCGTCGGCACCAACCAATTTAATCGGCAATGCTGCTAATTCCTTCGCCTGCGAAGAAGTGACCAAAAAAGTAGCAAAGCGGTTATTGGTAGAAAAGTCCCCCCACTTCAACTGAATATCCATTTTTTCTGCAACCAACGTTTCATTCTTCTTCACCTCTACACGGATCGAAAATTTCTGGTCGCCGGCCTTTATGGAAAAGCTGGCACGCCCTCCTGGAATTACTGCATTTATCACTGGAATTTCCGTAGCCTTTGCCGACATTACCTTGCCTTGTTCCAATGCTATGACCGCATTATTGGCAAACAGCTCATCCATTTGCACCTCTTCGTCAATATTTTTGATAAACCTGATGGGCTTGTTCAGACCCGCTTTATACTCCTCGTAGGTCACGTATTTTATACCAATATTACTGGTCATATCGATGGGTACCCAGATGTCTCCGAGGTAAAAATCATACGCGTGATCAAAGGATTCACTTTTATCGTTAATCGTCAAATCAAAATGAAAAGCATCTTTCTCATTGGCTTGAAAAGTGAATTTAAGCACATCTCCCTTTTTCAGTTTTTTCCAGAATTCAGATTTGGGTTGGAATATGTTTTGGTAATCGAATTGACTATCGGCCGGTTTCATCTTTAGCGCTCTTTTACTCTGAACTTGTAGATCCCGATATTGGATGACTTGCCCGTTTCTAAGGATTTTAAAACCGCCGGAACGAGCCATTTTTCGAAATTCGGGAAGACGGAAGGTCCGGTTTTCGCAATGGTAGTAATTGGGCAATTGTCCAGGTTTGCAATCGCAGACCTTATCTTCCCATCTGATTTGAAATGACGGATCTGCCTTCCGCGTCTGCATTTCTAAATTAGCGAAATGACGGGTTGGCAATAACCGGATTTGTTGGCTGGTAATGCTCCTTTCTTCTTCTTCTCTTATAACCATTGGTTTGGGTTCGGTAGATTCAGTCGGAGCTGCAACGGAGGGATCCCCTGGTGACCAACGGTTAGCTTGGATGTCTTCCAGCATTGGTTGCTTGATAATGGATTTCAAGTCACCGACTTCCCGGTCTCCAAGCTCAGATAAGTAATTTTCAGCGGATTCAAAGGATTGTGAGACTGGTTCTGGTAAATCTTCCACGAGATCGAACGAAAATAGCAGCATGACACTAAAAAACAGGGGTAAAGTCAAAAAATACTTGCTGTATTTCCATTGTTTAGAGTTCTTCTGGGCCAACATAAGCAGTCGTTTTTTTAACAGTTGAGCAAAATTATTGAGTAAGGGGGAACAAGAATCTGCTTCCTTGAATCCCGCCAGGTAAGTAGCGTATTGATATTTTGATCCGATCTGTACAGCGACGTATCGATCGGCGATGTATTCGTGAGTTACACGCAAACTTTGCCGAAAAAAGTAAATGAGTGGATTGAACCATTGCAAAATGACCCAACATTCCATCAGTAGCACGTCCAGGCTGTGCCATTGTCGGACGTGTACTTTTTCGTGTTCCCAGACCAATTCTTGCTCTTTAGTCAAGCGATCGCCTCGCCAAAACACGTAACCAAAAAAACTGGAAGCCGGGAAACCGGAATTGGGGACCAGGTGATACTGATCTATTTTTCTAATTCGGCTTTTGGCAATTACCCAATACAATTTGAAGATCCCCGTAAAAAGTTTACACAGCAAAATGAAGGCCCCGAACACATAAACCCACCAAATAATATCGGCCAGTGTCATTTGTGCTTCCTTTGTTACCACCTCGCTCCACACATAATTTTCCAGGGCGACCGTTTCTTCAACAACGGGATAAATAACCTGAACCATTGGGGTATAAGACTCCACTGGATCCGGATAAAGCTCGATGTTGATCAAGGGAATGAGGAGGGCAAAGAAAGGAGCAAGCAGTAGATAGAGTCGATTGAGTTGAAAAAAAGTTTCTTTGCTTAGGATCAGTTGGTAAAAAGCATAAAAAACGATCAAGCAAAAGCTCGACTCCACTAACAATTGGGGAACGTTATCCATTTTTCTTTATCTTTTCTAACAATTGATTTAGTTCTTCCGGATCGAGGTCGTTTTCCTTTACAAAAAAGGACAGCATTTTTTCTGCAGATCCTCCAAAGTAATTTTGAAAGACCGACTGAAAAGTCCGCTTGCCATAATCTTCTTTTGTTAGAATAGGAAAATATCGATGGGTCTTACCAAATGCCTCGAAACCAACCAATCCTTCTTTCTCCAATTTTCTAACCAGGGAGGAAATCGTAGTCACCGGTGGTTTTGGAATTGGTAATTCTTCCAGGATCTCTCTGACGAAGGCCTTCTCCAGCCGCCAAAGAATTTGCATTATTTGTTCTTCTTTTGTATTCAATTTTCTCATAAAACAAAGCTATAACTATTTTTTCGTTATATCAACTAAGTTATCGTTTTTCAACGAAAAAATAGTTATCCTCAAAAATGATCTCGCCATTGGCGCTCACCAAGGCGGGTTTTAGGGCATCGGAAGAAAGGCTTGTAGATAAAAAATATATTGAAAATCAAAATACATCTATCTTATTTCATATTTTTTTGATATATTTGATACTAGTATTCTTGACCTATTTGACAACAAGACGGGGAATTAGACGTTCTTCTAGCTATAATTAAGCCAACCCTCCTACTACATCCCAGTGAGATCATCATTTAAATCAGCTTCATACTATGAAAGTATTGGCCGCTATAGTGTTATTTCTGATGGTAGGGTTGCTCAACACCCAGAACAGCTTTTATCTGATTGGTGAAGAATACCAGAAACAGATCTACATGGTTAAGATATTTTCGTCTCTGTGTTGCTTACTTTGTATCAGCAACTTGTTTTTCTTGAAATTGATCCTCCTTCTCCTTGTTTTTCAGGTTATATGGACCGTTATTCAATTGATCGGCGCATTTATCCCCTTGATGGAAACAATTGGTCTTTTTAAGGAGTAGCAGATATAATACGGCATCCGGAT
This sequence comes from Saprospiraceae bacterium, assembly GCA_028284395.1. Taxonomy (GTDB): domain Bacteria; phylum Bacteroidota; class Bacteroidia; order Chitinophagales; family Saprospiraceae; genus JANQRV01. The sequence continues at coordinate 19,565 of JANQRV010000359.1, read as the reverse complement.
AATTCTTTCTTGTTTCATTTCGTTCTTTCTGCAAACATTTGGTTATGCAGGGGTTGCGCTTCTACTTTGAATTTCTCTTTTTTTTTAGTTTTATTCTGCCTTCCTTTGGTCAGAACGGAGATACTTCTGATGAGAGATCTATTGTAATCGACCTAGATCTTCTCCGCAACCAGCACCAACAGAACACAACCGATCCGATTCCCATTGCTTCTTACAATCTGGCGCAAATCTACGCCTCACCGAATTCGGGTTATTTTTCAATCGATACCGCCCTGGCTTGCTACAATCTCGCCAATCGGGCTTTTAAAAAACTCGATGCAAAGGCTCGAAAAAAAATAGCAAAATCAGGAATTAGCGATGCGCTGTTGCGAAAGCTGAAAGTGAAGATCCGGGATGCAGCCTTGGCCGATGTACGTTCCCGCAACACCTTACGGGCCTATCAGGCCTTCCTAAAAAAGTTCCCGCGGTTGCCGGGGCAAGTGCAAAAGGAAGTAATCGTCAAGCAGAATCAATTGATTCTCAATGAAATTAGCCAATTAGAGGAACACAAAGAGGTCAAATTGCTGTACGATACCTATAAGGGAGATTTCGACTATTACTCTCCGGATCTTAAACCTCTACTCGACTCCACTGTGATCGCCTTATTTTTTGAGCGTCACGATCCCGGCAACGTTTTGCATTGTCTTTATTTCTTGAAGGAATATACTAGTCTTGGGCCAAAGATTGATTCAACCCTTGCAATCGCCTTATTGAATAAACCCTACATTGAGCTGGTGGAGAACTATCTGCGCCCCTACTCTACCACCTCTTTTCCAAAAACTTCAGAAGCCATCTATCAGCATTATGCGCTGAGTGGCTCGATTAGTGACCTTTACGGTTTTGCTGAAAAGTATCCTGACTTTGCCCAGAGCGATCAGTTCTTACAGGACATGGCAGTGGCAAAGCAATCGGATTATCTGATTCGGAGTGAATTCGAAGATCATCTCTCCTCTTTTATTAAAAGGGCTGGGCACACCCAGAATGCCTTTATTGCCTTGCAAATGATGATTGAAAAGGACATTGAAGCTAAAGAATGGGAATCCGCTTTAGATAAGGTTCATCTTCATCAGGAGTTCTTCAGGAAAAACCAACAAGCAGTCGAAGACCTGGTGAACATTCTCGAAGCAACGGCCGATGATACCAAATCTGAGCCGATTGATTCCATAGTAATCAATTCGATCCTAGAGGAGTATGCTCCGGTGATGAGTTCGAATGGAGAAAAACTATATTTCTGTCGCCGTGGTGGAGCATCCAACAAGGAAAATATATTTGTCAGTCATCGCACCCGGCGGGGCTGGAGTCTTCCGGAACTGGTTACCGGTATCAATCACAAGGATCAGAATGAAGCTCCTTTGGCCATATCGGCCGATGGCACTACATTGCTGCTGTTTCACGAAGGTGTCGTTAAAGTTAGCCATAAGAAACGAGCGGGATGGACGGAAGCCAAACAGTTTTTCCCCACCGAACTCCAATCAATGTGGCAGGGAGGTACTACCCTGTCAGCCGATAAGAATGTCGTCATTTTCGCTGCGCGACGACCGGACCGGATCGGGCTGCCCAAAGAAGAAAACATCGATTTGTACATCAGCTTCAAGGATGAGGATGGGAATTGGGGGTTTCCGAAAAATTTGGGCGCCCCATTGAATACCCCATTTGAAGAGCGTTCCCCCTTCCTCCATGCGGATATGCGTACGCTGTATTTCAGCTCCAGCGGCCATGGCGGACTAGGGGGATTAGACGTTTACAAAACCTCCCGTGTTGGAGACAGCTGGACGGAATGGACCAAGCCCGTCAATCTTGGAAAATCCATCAATACCACCCAAAAAGACTGGGGCTACCGCATCAGCACGGATGGGCGTTATGCCTATTATTCGGCCGAGGTAGAAGGTCGACAAGAGGAATTGTACAAAGTGGAACTCCCCCAACAATTCCGGCCGGAAGCCGTCTCCACCATTCAGGGAAAACTGTCTGACTTGGAAGGAAACCCAATTCCGGGGTTTCTGGTAATCGAGAACCTGGATACCAATGAGGAAATTACGACCATCAATCCCGACCCAAAAACCGGGGAGTACTTCGTTACCTTGCCCAAGGGAAAGCTCTATAGCTATACTTTTATCTCTAGTGGGTTTTATCCTTTTTCTGGCCATATTGACTTGCGAAATTCGACCAAAGCCACCCACAAAGAGCATGATATAGCCATTCCTAAAGTAAGTGATTTAGGCGACAAAGAAATTTCAATCACCCTCAATAACCTATTTTTCGATCACGACAAAGCAGAGATCAAGCCGGCGTCTTTTCCGGAGCTGGATCGACTCGCTAAGTTTTTACTAGAATACGGAAAAGCAATCGAGATCGCAGGACACACCGACAATGTTGGCTCCGCCTCTTACAATCAACAATTGTCGGAGAAAAGGGCATCCGCGGTAAAGACCTACTTAGTGAATAAGCAAGCTTCAGCAGTCCAGATCAACGCTGTGGGTTATGGATACACCCAGCCAGTGGCAACAAATGATACCGACGAAGGAAAAGCTAAAAACCGACGGGTGGAAATAAGGTTTTTAAAATAGATCTGTTGGCTACATCATAACCGACATGAGAAGGTCAAAAGCAATAAACCCCATTAGTTGGATGTTTAGGAAACGAGATTCCATTACCTGTTGTATGCCCACCGAAAATTGATTTCTGAGCAATAACATCTCCCCTATGATCATGAAGCCCAAAACGATCAGAAAAGCGCCATGCAGATTTGCCTGTAAATGCGTCTCGACCATCTCTTTGAGGATGACCTCTCCGGAAAAGTGGGCAAAGAACTGATGCACCACACCTACTTCCTTGATCCACCGGCAAATTATGTTCTTTAGCGACATAGCTCTTAATTGAAAATGTATCGTTCAATACCATTCCTTAATCCAAGCCCTGTGCCAAGAACCTAAAAAACTGCAAATGAGTATATTATGATAAATAGATGGTTAAAAGATATCGAAAACTGTTTGATTTCGCGCAGTTAGTGTTCGAAAATGGAACACTTCTATAATTCCAGCATTAAATTGCATCCGCGAACATCGCTTTGGTCTAACCTACCCAAAACTTCAAAGGTACCGTTGGTCCAGCTCCGCCCCAAGTCTTCGGTACCTATAAAACTGATCGTATCGATATTCGCTAGATCTATGATATTGAGGACACCTCTGCTTCCGGATGGAACAGTTGTATAGGGGTCGGTCACTTCCCGGACCATAATCCTCATGGTCGGAGCCGGTTGAAAGATGCCGTGACCTTGCGAATATCCCTGCGATAACAATTCCGTCATACCGTATTCAGAATGAATGCTTTTCACCTGAAATGCTTCTTGCAGACAACGGTGCAACTCCTCTCTGGTCATTTCTTTACGTCGGCCTTTCATTCCGCCGGTTTCCATAATGGTTATTCCCTCCAGGTTCATAGGATATTGTTCTGCCAAGTCCAATAAAGCAAAACTTACGCCTAACAGGATGGTTGGTATTTGTTGGGCGCGGCACCATTCTAACCGGCGAATCAGACTTTCGTAATCCCGTAGAAAAAATCCGCTCTCTGCATACTTTGAGGTCTGAATAAAAGACCGAGCCATATACACCAGGGAGCTACTACTGCGTTCCAGGTAAGACGGCAAAAGTGCCAGGATGCAGTAATCACGAACACGACCATAGAATTGTTGAAAGCCACGGAAAGTCACTTCATCATACCAGGATAGGGAACGCACCGCATGCCGACTTGGAATGGCCCCGGTCGTACCGCTGCTGGTAAAAAGAGTCTCCTGTTTCCACGCTCCGCTTCGAATCTGTCGTGTTTTAAAGAGCTGAATTGGCAGAAAAGGTATATTCTGTAAACCCAAAATCGAATCTGCCTGTTTATTAATTATTTGCAGATATTCCCGATAGATTGGACAATGCTTACTTTGATAGCGAAAGACTGCTAAGGCAACTGCCTCGAAGTCAGGGGGACTGAGCCTCCGAATCTTTTGCAGTAGTGCTGTTCTCTCCAGATGGGATACATCCATTTCAAACTTTTGTCGTATAGATTAAAAAGTACGGGAATTACCTTGCTTGAAGGGATGAAATTGTATAATTTTCGTTAAAAGCACAAGAAATGATAAAAAGGTTTCTGCCGGTCATCAAACTCCACCTCATTGGAATCGCACTTCTTTCTCTAACCTATTGCGTTCAACCACCGGATTATCCGGATGAGCCCGTAATTGAGTTTGTGCGCCTAAATAAGAGCAGTATTGCTCAAGGTAATGCCGGCGCCAGACCCGATACATTGGGTGTTATCTTTTCTTTTACCGATGGTGACGGAAATGTTGGATTTGAATCGGATTCGGTGGATGTCTTTTTAACGGACAGTCGTGATGATTTTGTCAATCGATTTAAACTCCCGGTAATTCCCGATCAAGGATCCGGTAATGGCATTTCAGGAGAAGTGACCATTAAGTTGCCCAATACGCCTTTTAACATTTGTTGCACATTCCCTGATGGTTCTACTGCTTGTCAACAAAACGAAAAGTTTAAAGTTGACACTTTTTCTTATACCATTCAAATGAGAGATCGGGATTTTAATTTGAGTAATAAAGTACAGACGGATCTGATCACCATTCTTTGTAATTGAGCTGAATGCTTTGATGATTCCAATGGTTACTATTGTGCTAGGTAGTCTTGATCGTCCAGTCAACTCCTTTTTTTAGGAGAGAAAGCGTTTCTTGTTCGCGGCTTCCTTTCTCCGGTTGGTGGTTGTACTGCCAGGAAGCCAATGGAGGCAAACTCATCAATATAGATTCCGTACGCCCATTCGTGTCCAGGCCAAACTTTGTTCCGCGATCCCATACAAGATTGAATTCGACGTACCTACCTCTTCGCACTCTTTGCCAGGCCACTTCTTCCTCTGAATAATGCCTCTCCTTATTAGCGTTCAATAATTGCAAATAAATGGGGCAAAAGGCTTCGCCAACGTCTTTGACAAAGGCAAAGCGTCGGTCGCGGTCAAAACCGTCTTCATCACTGAGACGATCGAAAAAGATCCCTCCAATTCCTCGCGTTTCACCTCGGTGTTTGACAAAAAAGTATTCATCAGCCCATTTCTTAAAACGAGAATAGTAATCGGTATGGTGAGCATCACAAACTTCCTTTAGATGTAAGTGAAAAGCTCGGGCTTCGGCCGGATTCACGTAGTGAGGAGTGAGGTCAATACCACCACCAAACCACCAAACGCCGCTATCCATTTCAAAGTACCGCACATTCATGTGAATGATGGGCACCCAGGGGTTCTTGGGATGCAATACAATGCTGACACCCGTAGCGTAAAACTGCCCTTGACTCAGACCTAAAGCGTTTGCTATCTTATCCGGCATAGCGCCATGGACGGCCGAAAAATTGACACCTCCCTTTTCAATATGCCGTCCTTCGATAACGCGCGAACGACCACCGCCGCCACCTGATCTTTCCCAGAGGTCCTGGTGAAATGTGCCGACGCCGTCAGCTGCTTCCAATTGACGGCAGATATCGTCTTGTAGTTCCTGAAAAAAAGAGGTGATTGTCTCTTTGTTGATCAATTGTTTTGGTGTTAAAAATGAACGATTGTATGTATGGTCTCATCTGGCGAAGTCCTGGACCCAGTAATTGTCCACCCTGGCCGCACCTAATTCTTCAAAGTCTGGGCTCATCATATTTCGACAATGTCCGGGGCTCTCCTGCCAAGCCCGCACTACACCGGTCAAGGTAGGGTGACCAGAGGCGATGTTTTCACCCACATTGCGCCAACGGTAGCCGGAAGCAGTGATACGCTGTCCCGGAGTACTGCCATCGGAACCTTTGTGATCGAGGAATTGATGTGTGGCCATATCCTTGGCGTGCGTTAATGCCGCTACTTCAAGTTGACCGCTCCACTTCAGAGGAGAAACGGGTTGCATCCGTTCGCTTCCACAATCACAACCCTGGCTTCGCAATTCATTGACGGCATCCAACATATGCCGTGCAAATTTGGATAACTCCTCATTAGGAGGGTTGATCGGGTTTTCCGAAGTGTCTTCCTCCAACGCCGGACCTTCTTCTGCTACACAGCCCAACAAAGATAAAAGAAGTACAGATATGATGAATCTTTTCATACTGGCAAAACCATTCTAATCGGCAAATTATTGTATAAAAAAAGGGCAGCTCCTTAGGTAATTGTTCTATCAATTAACTATGGACCCACCCTGGGTAGTTGAAGCGTTTTACTAAACAAAAACAACAACTATAACACTATACGCATTAAGATAAATTTAGTTTCATCTTTGCTCCTTCAACTGCTTTTTTTGCATTTCCAACAAATATCTCATCATCGATCAGCATCACCGGACGCTTTAAGAAAGTGTATTCTTCCAAAATATAGCGCCGGTAATCATCTTCTGTTAAGGTCATCTCATTCAAACCCATGGACCGATATTTCATAGCTCGCCGGCTAAAAAGGGCCTCGTATGACCCCGCCTTTTCCTTCATTGCATCCAATTGCTCGGCTGTGATCTTTTCTTCCTTAATATTTTGTAATTCAAAGCCATCTCCTCCATTCAACTCGCCAATGATTCTTTGACAGGTGCCGCAATTTTGCAAATGATATATTTTTCTCATTACTCCATAATTTTTGTTAGCGTAATTAGAAGAGAAAATTGAAAAAATTGTTCACCAGAGACATCATTATTTCCAAAACTCTTTTAAAGAAGTTGATTAAAGTTTCCTTACTGGACTACAGAACCGTCTTTCAAGCCCACTTTTCGCCAATTTTTAACAGCGTAGCGCTGCTGTACAGTAAAAAATTGGCTGCAATTAGACCTAAAATATCTTAAGGGCTGCTCAATTGATATGAATTCCCTACCTTATCCGCCCGCTACATTGCGGTGATCCGCCAGAAATTTTTCCAACCCAATATCGGTCAAAGGATGCTTCAGCAGTCCCAGTATCGGCTTCAGCGGGCAAGTTACAATATCGGCCCCGGCCTTTGCTGCTTCGACGATGTGAAGAGCAGACCTGATGGAAGCCGCCAAGATTTCGGTCTCGAACCCCTGCACGGCGTATATCTCAGCCAAGTCTGAGATTAAATCCATGCCATTCCAGTTGATGTCGTCGATCCTTCCGACAAATGGCGAAACGTAGGTAGCGCCAGCTTTTGCGGCTAGCAGTCCCTGGCCGGCAGAAAAGATCAAGGTACAATTGGTCCGGATTCCCATTTCAGCAAACCTGGCCAAGGCCTTTACACCGTCGCGGATCATGGGCACCTTAACCACAATGTTTGGAGCCAAAGCCGCTAACTTTTGTCCTTCTTCAATAATGGACTCAAAATCGGTGGAAATTACTTCTGCACTTACATCACCGTCGACAATTTCGCAAATCGCTTGGTAATGGTTGGCAACATTGGCTTCGCCGGAAATACCTTCCTTGGCCATTAAGGAAGGATTTGTAGTCACACCGTCCAGAATCCCCAAGTCTTTGGCTTCCTTGATTTGATCCAGGCTGGCAGTATCAATAAAAAATCTCATAAATTCATGGTTTTGAGGCTCAAAAATAGATAATATAATTTTAAATAATCACTGATTTTTGATTAGATTAAACCCTTTTTTTAGCTTAACTTTATCTCTTACACGACCGTTCAAACTTCCCAACTTTTAGTGATCGTACTGCCTTCCAATTCATCGTTTTGGATCGTTAAGAAAACATCGATTTCACCTTGTAGCGCTTGCAGATGTGAGATCACACCTACCGCCCGACCTTCTTTGCGCAATGATTTGAGGGTATTAATGACCAACTGCAAGGACTCTTCATCTTGAGTACCGAAGCCCTCATCGATAAAAAAGAATTGTTGGGAAAGCCCATTTTGCCTTCGCACATTTTCCGCCAGGGCCAAGGCAAGGGATAAAGAAGCTTGAAAAAGCTGTCCGCCGGAGAGGGTTTTAGCACTTCTGGTTTTACCTTGGTTCAATAAATCGCGTACAATAAACTGGTTTTTATCATTGACTTCCAGTCTTAGGCGTTGACGCGTCAGTCGATAGAAGCGGTCGTTCGCTGCTTCGCAAAGTTCTTGCAAATAAATCGATGAGATGTATTCTACAAACCCATTTCCCTTGAACAAATTGGTGAGCACCTGGATATTACCAGCTCTTTCTACCAGCAAATTCCATTCTTTCTGTAATCGCTCCTTGGTTGCGATGTCCTTTTCCGCCTGAACAAGTCGCCCTTCTAATTTAACAAACGCCTCCTTTGCCTGCTCCCATTGACGCTCAACCTCCATCAATTTCTGCTGGAACAATTCGTAGTTCATCTCCCTTGCCCAGTCCACAGCCCAATTGTCGTCGGAGCTTTGGATTTTTTCTTGCATTAGCGCTTCACATTGTTTCAATTCCGTGTGAAGTTCAGCAAGGTGACTTTCATTGGTGGAAATGGCCCCGATCAGGTTGTTACGGTGCTGGTGGGCGGTATGTAATCGGTTTTCTTCATCTTGATGAGCTGTTTCAGTCACGCGAATTTGATCTTTCAATTGCTGAATCTGCTCTTTGATCTGGACCTGGGATAACCCATCGTATTTCTGCAGGGTCTTTTCCTCGAACAATTCACGCAACGTCGATCTTCGGGCTTTCGAAGCCGCTTGCTTTTCCGATAATGCCTGGCGACTCCGTTCGATTTTCTGTAACTCAGCAAGAATATTGTCCAAAGCCTCGCGCTGGGCACCGACCCGCTTGGATAAAAGGTCAAATGCTTCCTCGCGCGCCAGGCAATCTTCAAGCTCCTTTTGTACTTTTTGCTCATCACCGAGGGTATACGGTCCCTGGGGAAAAGTCTGGTCAAAATCAGTCAGCTGATCCTCCCATTTATCCAATGTTTCAATGCGCATTCGTTTCTGATCGTTCAAACTCTGCGAAGAAGCACGAAGATGCACCCACTTCTCCTCATTGGCGCGCACTATCTGTAATTGTCGGAGCAATTCCTTGGAACGCTTTAACAAAGTCGCCATTTGCTTTGCCGTATCCTTTACATCAAATATTTCCGGATGGTGCTTCGAACCGCACAAGGGACATTGTTCCCCATCTTTAAGGGCGGTTGCCCAGGTATCCAACTGATCCCGGATGGCCAGATGTTTCTCTTCCTCGCGAATAAGGTCCAAACTTTGTTCCAACTTCAATTTTTCCAATTGCAGCCATTCCAGTCCGTCTTCAAAATTGGTAAAGCCTGCCGTCAAGTCATTTTGCTTTCGCGCTTCTTCCAATTTAGCCTCCACGGCTAATGTCAATTCTTCAATCTCTTCTTGAAAGGCAATTTTTCGCTCGTAAAGATGCCGTCGGTCCTTAAACCAGGTATCTAATACCGTCAATTGCTTTAGGTTCTTGCGCCGGCTCTGCAACTCAGTCTGTTCTTTTTCCAGGATCTTAAGCTTTTCCCTGATTTCGGAGCTTTTGTGCTTTAATTGCTCGAATTCCTGTTGCTTGGCTTGCAATTGTTGCTGAAGATCGTCCAGATCTTTTTCAACTTTCTTCAGTTCAATGATTCGGATCAATCCATCTACTTCTCGGCGAGCTTTGCCAAGCGCTTCATAGGCTCGTTTGGTCTGTTCGAATTGTACGGTTAAAAGTTGGATGGTTTCATTGCGTTCTTTCAATTGTCGGCGGCTGGCCGTAAGCGTTTCACGCAGTCGAGCGATACGGAATTGAATTTTAACTCTCAGTGAAACCTCTTCGGCAATGCTTTTGAAAAACCGACCTCTTTCTTCCGACTTTTGCAATTCAGTCTGCAAAACCTCTTGCTCCTTGCGCAAGCTTATGATGAACGTTTCATCAATCTGTTCAAATTGTTGTAGACCTCCCTCTTTTTCTTTTAGAGCCAGGTCGTTCTTGACTTTCAAAGACTTTACTTTTGATCGCAAGTCAAATTTGTCGAGTCCGAAGATGTGCTGCAACATTTTGGTTCGATCGGTGGGTCCCAATTGGAGAAATTCCTGAAATTTACCTTGAGGGATGATGACCGTCCGTTTGAAATTCGCGTAGTTCAATCCAACGGCCTCCTCAATCTGTTTAATGGGAATTGGTACCCACTCTCCCTTTTCCCGAACGTAGGCGGAGTGTTCGGGCGGCATGACTCTGTCGAAATGTTTTTTGTTGCGTTTGGCCTTATAAATGCAGCGGTAGGTACGACCAGCCACTCCAGAGACAAATTGAAAATCGATGAGCAATTCATCTGATTTTAGGTTCATCAAGTTATAATTGCGGTTGTCTCCCGAACGATTCAATCGATCCGTATCGCCGTACATGGCCAAGACCATTGCCTCCAACAAAGTCGATTTACCACTGCCAACGGGACCGAAAATTCCAAACAACTGCCCCTCCAACAAGCGTTCAAAATCGATGTGATGCTCCTTTTGATAGGAACTAAGCCCTCTAATGGTTAGTTGTAATGGAATCATATAACGCTGAAACTATTTGCCCAATCTCAAACCGATAAACCAAATTCCCCGTAGCAATCGCCCGGTGCGATCTGGCCTGGCTAATCCGTTGAATTCGATAATGGAGTGCGCCTCCGGAATGAAGTTACAAAAGACATTGACAAACTTATACCCCACCGTGGAAACGAAACCATATTGAAAAGTCCGGTTTTCTGAAATGACCAATCGATCGTTAGAAAAAACCAATGGTTCGACCACTTCCTGGTCCTCCCAAAGGTTTTTGAGATCGATGCCTCCTCTCAACCCAACTCCAATATTCCAAGTCGGTTTCCCCTGTTTGTCCATAAAGGTAAATGAGGGCATTAGTTGAAGATACAAGAGGTTAATGGCCGTGGAATTTGCAAAAGTTCCGATCGGTGCCTGTCGGTTCAGGCTGTCAACCAGCATCTGGAGTCCTTGGAATTCATTGGGATTACCGTTGCCGGTATAGAAAAAGCCTCCACCGGAATTAAATGATTCCTGATTGAACTTTAGAATATCCAGGCCGAAGGAAGTTCCCACATCAAATGACTTATTGCCCTGCTTGATTAGAGGAAACTTCGTGCTAATACTCAAACCATAACTGAGCTTTGGCTTGGTATTGACTTCAGCCGTATTAAAAACTTCGACGATTCCGCCCGGTGGTTCGTTCAATTGATAGGTAGAAGACTGGAATAAGTGTTCGGTAAAACCTCCGGCGGAAAAACCTAAAAAGAGATTGATGTGAAACCGTTTCCAAAATTTTGTCTTTGGCTGAATGTCCGCTTTCGAAAAATCGTCGTTGAAATAGGCTTTTGCTTCATCGGTCGAAAACTCCGTTACGGAGGCATTCTCCCCTTTGAGAAGTTGCGACCAAAGATTGTAGTAGAGGGTATTGAGATCGTAACGAGCAATTTCTTGGAAGTCCTCTCGGTCTTTTGCCAAAAAGATAACCTTGGCTTTGTCTCCAATCTCGAGAATTAAGGAGTCTGCATAAGAAGGTGACGCTTTTTGCGCATATACATTTACCGTTAAAAGCAGTAGCCATGCGAAGATAAATTTTGCCATCACTTTCATTTTTATACGGAGCGATCATTCCTCCAAATCCATGGCAGCGGTCGAATCTCTTTCCACTTTATAGATTGAAAAGGAAAGAGGGTCTTCGGACCTAATGTTAAACTCTCGCCAATCGATCTCTCCTGCCGTATTGAAATTCTTAACCTGCTGGAATAAACGAGTGAAAAAGGGCTTGGGTTTTTTGCGGCCTGCTTCGCTCTCGGGAATCCGAAGAACAATCTTGACCGCCTTCGGTGTTCTTTCCAAAGGTTCTATCTGGCTCCAAGATATGGGTTTCATTGAATTTACCACCAATTTGGAAAAATTGGGGCTACCCAAACTGGCTACCAAAATTCTTGGCTGAGTACTGGCTACCGTTTCTGCCTTTACCGGAGTTTCTTCGGTCATTTCCTGGGGTAAAACCTTATGATTACTCGCCAAGACCGGTCTTTTGTTTTGGGCTCTCCGAGCCGGCAGCTCCCGTTGGACCATTTTGTCATCAGCATTGTCGGTGGCAACGCTTGGCATTTCAAGCGTCTTCTGATTTTCTTCGGTAACTTTTTGCTCGGTTACGCCGGCAAAATCATTGGTGACTCCCTGACCGGTCGTCGAATAATACCGCAAGCCGAACATGCCAAATGCGGCAATCAAAAGAGTTGCAGCAACAGCTCTGAATAGATAGAAATAGGAGCGGACAGGTTTTCTTCCGGTCTGTATCATTTGCCATACTCGATCCCGGTCCCAAGTGGGAACCGATGGAGACGCATGTTCCTCCCGGAGCAACTCGTTCAGCTCTTCATCAAAGTTTCGTTCCGTATTCATAGCGTCTGAGTTGGTTCATTTTTTTCTTTAACATGGCTCTGGCCTTACTTAGTTGTGATTTTGAAGCACCAATACTGATGCCTAATAATTGACTGATCTCGACGTGACTAAATCCTTCAACCGCAAACAAGTTTAAGACGGTACGGTATCCCAGCGGTAACTTTTTGACCAATACCATAACTTCCTGGAGCGCCATTTCCGATAAAACGGGGTTGTCAAAATTCGGCGTCCGGCTTTGATCAAGCGTCTCCATGTCCTGAAAGCGATACCGCTGTCTCAAAATCGTTAAAGATTCATTGATAATGATCCTGCGGATCCAGGCTTCGAATCCATTCACTTCATTAAAAGTCGCTCTTCCTACCCGATTGAAAATTTTAATAAATGCATTAGCGACAGCATCCTCTGCCGTCATCTTATCATTTAGGTAGCGATAGGCTATTCCAAATAAAAGATCGCCATACGTATTGAAGACAAGCCTTTGCGCAGTCTCATCATTTTCTCCACACTTCTTGATAGTCAACAACGTAACCAAAATACTACTTTTTGTTGATGGCGCTACTCTGCCAGAATTTCTTTCAAGAGATCCATGATTTCTTTACCAGGTTCCTGATTATCATTCCGATAACTAAAATAGTCGGCAAAAAGATCCTCGATCCGTTGATTTAAATTGACATTCCGTACATTTTCTTCGGGAGTCACTTCTTCTAACGGCTGAGGAATGATAAAAATATCAGGATTTGCATCAAATAACAAAGTTTTTTCACCGGCTGAAAGGTAATTTTTCGTTATCATGGTCAATTCGGCAATGGAATCAGGGTTTTTTGTCAGCCACTTTGCAGCAGCTTCAACTTCCCTAAATTTTTTACGGACCAAAGATCTACCTTTCGATAGCTGGATGGAGCGGTATTGTAACTCGGTCCCGGCTTCGGCTTCGATGATGACAACACGCTTCTTTTGACCAGCCTCACTGAAACTATAGGCCAAAGGGCTCCCACAATAGACGATCGGGCAATTCCTTCCGGTAACTTCCTGAGGTCGATGCAAATGTCCCAGTGCAGTGTAATGGACGCCATCCGGTAAATTCTCGGGAAAGATGGCTTGGGCTCCACCGAGATGTAAAATAGGTTTTTCCCCTTCTGGTTCAAGCAACTTCTTTTGTCGCTTACCAGCAAAGAAAAGATGGGCCACGAGGAGATTTACCCCCTTGTCATCGCAGTATTTTTGGGCAAGGTTTTGCCAAAAAGCGGATAAAATCTGCCGAAGCGCTTCTTCATTGTCTTCGATGCCGAGGTATTTTCGAAAGCGAAACTCATTGGCGTAGGGAGTTAGGATCAAGCGTAGGGGCGCATGTGCCTTCGGAAGGCGCAATTCCACGAATCCGGGAGCAGACCGCAATATCCGTATCCCTTCTGAAAGTGCTAGTTCTCCCAAAGTAGTATGGGGATAACCACTCAGCAAAATGCCGGAAACTTTAGCCAAGGGGTTAGGGGCTTCGATCCTTTCGGGGGCATCGTGATTACCGGCAATGGCCACCACAGCCCGACGGCCATGATTGGATAGGGCTTTAAGCGTTTGATAAAAGAGATCGACAGCTTCCGCCGAAGGATTATAATTGTCAAAGAGATCTCCGGCAATGACTACGGCATCCACCTTTTCCCGATCGGCAATTTCGATGATTTCGGACAACACTTCCCTCTGCTCTTCGAGCCTAGATATGTGTTCCAATTTCTTGCCCAGGTGCCAGTCTGCCGTATGTAGAATTTTCATAGGTCCAAATCTATCAATAGTCGTTCAAATAGACTTGGTCAAAAGTAAGAAAATTACGGAATGCTTATTCATTCACGGAAGGACGCTTGTAGGTGTAGAATTCCCAGGATGCCCTTTCCGGAGATAGGCTGGCTACCGCACTACCTTCAGCCACCACATAGTATTGAATTTCTTCGCCCTGTTCGAGGGTAGTGCCCCAAATCCCATCCGCCTCCATTTCATCATTGTGACCGCTGTCGTCAAACATCTCGAGGCGTTTGAAAACACCGGTGTTGGCATAACGGTAATACAGCCAGGCGCGATCGGCCCCCTCTATAGAAGCATTGATAACCACATCCGCGTCAAAAGCCAGGTGCTCCACCTTGGTAATCTTAGGAGCTTCCTTTTGAATCAATGAATGACCCAGCAGATATTCGGTGCGCTTGGACATCAACTCTTCGATCCCTACAATGCTCTGTTTTCCGGCTTTTGCTGACGTGGAAATATTTTGGGTAAATGCTTCGTAGGAGTATAGCTTATTGGAGTCCAATTTCACTTCTGGTTCGATCAATTTATGAACTTTACGCGCTCTTTCGAGGTATTGCTGATTGGTGAAATTCTCCTTTAGGATGGTTTTAATGTGCGCGATGTAAATTTTTCGATATAGGTCGTTTCCAAGTAAATTCGTAATAAGCGGACGTTTCTTATTTCTTTGTTTATAGTGAATAAACGGACTCATTTCCTGCATTTGACTGGTTCTTAAGGGCAACTTATCGAGGCCCGCAAAACGGAAAGCTCCGAACGACAAGTTCATATCCCAGACAACCGGATGATAACCACCGTTCAAGTCTCGGTATAAGTAATAATTGTGACAAAGCATCCCGGTATAACTGTCCAGGTTGACCAGTACGCTATTGAATGCCAACATCCACATCACCTGATCGACATCGAGAATAGAATCTATTTTAGCGGGATTCTCGTGGAGAAATTTTGTCAAATAAATCAGATCGGTCCAACCGGAGTCTGCATCCAGTTCATAGGAAGCCATATAGCAAAGGCTGTCCTCGCCCAAGTACATAAGTGAAGCTTTGTCTCCCTTAGGGCAGGTATCCGGAACATTCAGTCTCCAGTCGGGATCGCACTTGAAAAGGGAGCCGTCGGAATCACCGAAATTCTCAACCAGGAATTCATCTTCAATCGATTCCGTATTGCTGTAAAGGCCAAGATAAACATCGTTGGCGAACACCTTTACAAAGTTGGCACGGGGTGCCGGCATATATTTCCTAGCAATTTCATAAGACAGCATTTCACGCAAGAAGCTGGGGTCCCGGAACACATTGGCGAGTTTCAGTTTAGTGATGCCACCGGGTAAGGTCTGTTCTTTTACTTTGTAATCGATCTTGATATTGAAGGGCAACTTGGAAGATCCTGTTTTCCGGACATTAAAGTAGGAGCTATTACCTTTATATCGGATGCCGATGTCTTTGTACTTTTCTCCATCGAAAGTGATGTCGGCCAGAATCCGCTGTTTTCCCCCTTGCTGTTTTAGCGAATCAAGAATAAAGTCCCAATTGGCCTCAGGGAAATGAATCCTCAGCTCTGGGATATGCTCAATGTTGTAAATGTCTTTCTGTGAAAAAAGGGGAGCATGTAGTAATACAGTTGTGAGCAATAATAACAGCTTTTTCATTGCAATGGTCTTTTTTTGCAAATTTCCAGGTGCTTTCGCTTTAGCGCCTACAAAAATAGGCCCTCAGGTATGGTTTTCGAACCAAAAGGCCTATTTTCAAGATATGGATTAATATAGATCGTGTTCCTATCAGTAGTATCCTGTATGATCGGCTTTTTGCCGTATTTCTTGTTGCCTACCTCTCTCTTATTATCACTAACGATTTATCTCCTCCAAAGTTGCGCTGTGCAATTCCTGAACATAATTTGAGGGATGGAAACTGACGGCCTTCGAATTCTCTGCTAAGATATAATATTCAATCATTGCATCCGGGCTATTGGGGGACACCGCTACTCCAAATAAGGCATCATTGGCTTCTCCGTCGTGCGAATTCCCGTCATCTTTCATCGAAACTTCCGTAAATGGTTCCCCAGGATCAAAGCGGTAAAAGAGACTGACTTTCTTTGGAAACTTTTCGACCTTGGCGTGAATGCGAAACTCATTTAACTGATCGGAGGAGAATTGCTTGCGTTTCAGTACTGCTACCTCACTCACAGCGGGAGGTAGCACCCGAAGGTCTTTATTCTTGCGCAAGTAATTACCCCGGCGTTCCATCAATTCTTTCAGTCCTGGAATTTGGCTTCGTTGGCCGATTGTCTGTTCCAAACTTTGGTTGAAATTTTCGACCGTATAGCTCTTGTACGGGTCTTTTGTGAAAGCTTCTTTGATGAGCTCTTGCAATTCTTGGGCGCGAATAACGTATTTGTCATTCGCAATGAAGTCCTTGTAGATCCTCAGGATATGTGAAAGGTAGACCTTCTTGTTGAGTTCATCTTTAAAAAGTTGGCTGATCAATGGAAACCGGCTATTATCAGCATGGACCAGTGGATCCAATTCTTGCAATTCCTTCAGTTTTAGATCTGACCCCGAACCCAGATTCTTGAAACTTCCAAAGGCCAGGTTCATATCTCCGAGAATTGGATGAAACGTCCCTTCTCCGTCTACATATAGATAATAATTCTGGTTTTCTCTTCCGGAGTAAGAATACAGATTTACCAAAACGTTGTTTAAAGCTGCCATCCACAACGCCTCGTCGACGTCCAACATTTCAGAAATCCCGCCAACATTTTCACTTAGATTTTCCGCAAGGTCCGCTAAAGCGTCATACCCCTTTCCGGTAAGGTCATCGAAATTCTGGCCGTAACAACTGGCATTTTTATCAAATGCAAGCGACCCATAAACTTTTTTCAAGCAGCCCGGTAAAGCATCTTTGCCGGGGTTACTTCGGTACAAATGCCCGATCTGTTCACCAAAGTTTCTCTTCAAAAACGGATAGTCGACCACTTCTACGTTGACGAAAAGACCAATCTCTTCATCATTCACTTTTAAAGTTGCATAATTGGCACGAGGAGCGGGCAGGTATTGACGGGCAATCTCATATGACAGAACTTCCCGAACCATACTGGGATCTCTCAGTGCAATACTTAGTTTTATGGTTCTCAATCCTTCATAGCTTTGCCCCTTTTTGATAAAATCCAACACTATTTCAAAATTATTTCGCTTACTCCCCACTTGTATCGCCCTGGAAGAGACGTATCTTACCCCAACATCCTCAAATGTTTGCCCATTGATCTCCACCTTACCCAATAACATCTCATCTCCATTGTATCTCAGAGAATCGAGCAAATAAGGCCACTTTTCCTGTTCAAATGAAAGACTTATCTGTTGGATTTGGTCAACTCTGTAAAAATCATCAGCTTTTTGGGCAAATAGATTTCCCCCAATAGCCAATATCATGACCCAAGAAGCGATTGTAAATTTTTCCATAATGAGATTGTACGTGAATTAATGAAGGGATAAGGTGATCTTCGTATTTACAATAAATGCAATATTAATAAATACTAATCAACCAACGGACTTTTCTTCCTCAAAAAAACCAGTCATTCTATTCTTTCTGACATTATCCCATTTAAAGTATCGGCCATTCATTGCGACGTACACTCCGGCCGGTAAAGTCTGGACAAAAGCTAAGGCACTTCCCAGGTTGAAAAAACCATCTGAAGAGCTACCAAAAGCATAGGGAATCATGGCCCCGGTCAATACGATGGTCTTCTCCTTGATCGACTCCTGAGCCAGGTATTTGCCCGTTGCCACCATGGTATCCGTACCATGGGTAATAATGATTTTATTGGAATTTACCCGTTTGCAATTGTGACTGATGATTCCCCGGTCCGCATCCGTCATTTCTAAACTATCGATCATCATCAGGGTCTTGACATCGATGGGTAAGGTCGATCTCCCTCGTTCAAACATCAGTGGCAGATGAGTATCTTTAAAAAACAATTCACCGTTGATAAAATTGTACTCCTTATCAAAAGTGCCGCCCGTAACAAAAATCTGGATCATATGTTTCTCTCCGTGTCGGGGACGGATAGCAGTATCCCCTCATTCGTTTAAAATAAAAATGGTGTCTTCCAGTTGCCCATCTAATTCAACGGAAGTCAACTTAAAATCAAGTGGCTCGGGAAATACCCCGACCAACTTTGTTCGATGGGGTAGTAAGATACCGCCTACCTCTCGATAATCACTAAAATATTGTGAAAAAGAAGTAAACGCTGACGCAGTCTCTACTTTTTTGGTAGTCGCTAGTTTCAACCCCGATGACACTTCGTAAAATTCGTAAATCTCCATTCCGGGCCCGACTATTTTCAAGCGGTGCGCCGCACTTTGATCGATGAACTCCTTACCATTCAACTCGACCTGATAATCAGTACCCTGATAAAGCTTTTCGGGGATGATGGCTGATTGCAGTTTCAACTGTTCTGCGAAAATGGAATCCCGCAATAATCCGGAATTTTGTAACTGAATGCTGTCTCCATTCAATTTGGTAGCACTGATCAGGATGCCGTCCATGGACATTTCAACAAACAACTGGTCAGGTTTTTTCGATTGTACGGTCATCTTTACCGTGGCTCCTTCGAATTCACCGGTCCACTCCGCGCGCAAAGTTTGCAGGCTGTCAATTTTGGTGGACACGCTAATGGTATCCAGATAGCGCTTCAGTACCTTATCAACAGTCATATTCGGATCTTCCGCCAGTTTGCTGTAGTTCATCGGAAAACCTTCGGGGTTGAAGTAATGAACGGTACTGTCTATGGCAATGGCCTTAACGCGACTGGAGATCTCTCTACGATCACCCACAATTACGACAATGGCACTATCGGGCATTAGGTACTTGTTGGCCGTACGCAATAAATCCAGTGGTTTAATGTTTTGAATAGAATCGGGAAAGTGAGCAAAATAATCTTTGGGAACTGAATCACGCAACTGTCGAAAAACCATGGCCGCAATTTGATCGGGTTTTTCGGTTCGTTTCAGGAAACGGGTTTTCAGTAGTTTCTTTCCCAACCTCAGTCTTTTTTCGTCGATGGGCGTCCGTTTCATTTTATTGACTTCGTAGAATACCTGCCACAGGGCACTGTCAATAGAGGACCTTTTGACGCCACCTTGAATGGTAAAATAGTTAAGGGGCTCGCCCATCACCAAATTAGATATCATTCCATACGAAAAACCATTCTCGACCCTTAGATTTTGATTGATTGCACTACCTGAATATCCCGCCAGAAATAGGTTTATCAATTCCAGTTCGTGATCCTTGGGCAAGGAATCAGCCAATTGAAACGGGAAAGAAATTTTCACATATGCCTCCGGCAGTTCTTTGTTGTCGACTAAGTGAACTTTCCGGGGCTTGAGGATTGGTTTGTTATCATTGCGCTTAAAAGTAACC
>JANQRV010000341.1 GCA_028284395.1 Saprospiraceae bacterium | reverse complement strand
AGTTTTTGGGCAGCAAAATTGTCGTAAAAGTGTCGGACTTCGGCTGCCGTAACTCGTCGGTCTACCGTCGAGGGGCTAGTCGACTCTTCGTATTGCTCCGTAACCATTTTAACCCCTTTTATGCCATTTTTTACCGCGGGAAATACCGTAAAAAAATCTCCGAGCTGGCGGCCGATCCAAATTGCAAATGGGAATCGATCGCTACCGAAGTCAGGCAATGATTCGGCTTCAAACCAATATACTACCTGACGACACACACGGAATAAGTCGAGTTTTGAAGCCGGCAGGAAGTCGTTGATCCATGGGCCGGTGCAAACAATGGCGCGCTCGGCACGGAAAGAATTGATCGTGGAGCTTACTTCGATGTGATCCCGATGCGGGGATAAACGCTGTACGGCTTCATTGAAGTGAACGAATCCGCCGTATTGACGCCCCAGTTGTAATTGAACTGCAATAGCGTCTTCGCACAAAACAACACCAGCACCGGGCTCGTAAACGGCGCGTTCATGATTTTGGATCCGGAGGTTTGGGAAGCGGCTTTGAATGGCGGTAGCCGATTGGAATTCAACCGGTATGCCGTATTGATCTCCCACCGACTTTGTCTTCAAAAGGAAATCAGTGGATGTACCATGAAATCTCGCGCCACCTTCCCGGGCACCAATAATCAATCCACCCGATTGCAAGAATAGTGGTTGACCACTTTTTTCTTCCAGTTCTTTCCAGATTTCGTGAGACCGGGCGACCAGCGGTACGTACTGAATTCCTTCTCCCACCGCCAATCGCGTAATCCGGGTTTCAGCATGGCTGGATCCCATGGTATGTGGGGGCGTATAGCGGTCGATCCCCAGTACCTTCAAGCCTCTTTTGGCCGCTTGATAAAAGGCCGCACTGCCCATTGCCCCCAAGCCGACAATGATCAGGTCGAAGTGATGTTTGGTTGCTTTCATGCCAGAATGGAATATGGATAGCCTGATTTTGCTTTAGCGCTGCAAAATAGGGAGAGATGAGAATATATGTCTTAAAACTTACAATATAAGCACCAAACCACAATTATCTATAGGAAATTTCAGTTTCTTTTTTTCTTCAATTTCGTTAAAAATCCTCGCCAGAACGTAGGCTATGCCTGCGTTTTTCGCCTCATTGAAGAAAAAAATAATTCTAAAATTTTGCCTATAGATAATTGTGGTTTAGTGCTTACCTTTAAAATATCTGTATTTTATTTACGAATAACCTTTAAAGGCAAATCGAAGAGAGAGACCCAAGAATTGGCAGAAAATTCCGGGTCTGGGCCATTGTGAACGGCCATTCTCATCGGTATACAATACTGGCTTGGGCGGCACGAAGCCCCGGTGCAATGATTTTGAAGTTGTATTATGGGATTAGAAGAAGAAGGAGTTGATCAAACATCTGCGCATTAATCAATCCAAGCACCAATACCGTCAGGAGCACGGCCATGGCGAAGAAATAATAGATTTTCAGAATGTTTTTCAATAAGTCGTAATTGTCCCAATAAGATTTGCTTAGATTTCTCATAGTAAGGGGGATTTGCTTTATGATCAAATGATTTGTTACATGACTTTTCATGAATAAAAGCTGTAGAAATTCCCGACTTGTGAAAGTTGTTGGATAATCTGTGCGAAGAGATAGATGAGAAATTAGACTGGGTTGGAATGGAGTCTACATGAATTGCGATGACTTAAAGTTAAAGTATTTTTTGTTTTATACATAATTTTGAGGGGCAAAAATGCCTATCAATCATCACTTTATGGATTTTTTTAATGTGATCACCGATGATTATTCCCGGATATTAGCGGCATTTTGGACAAATTCCGGGCAGGTGGGTTCACCTTTATAAAAGCTGCGGTCGACGCCTTTGGTAATGGCCCAGCGGTGTAGCCAAGTGATACCACCGTCTCCCGTGAAACGGTCGGGACTTTTGTAAGCCGGATCTTTCAATGCTTCTTCCAGAGATACAAATTGATAACCCCGCCGTTGATACATCTGCAGTAATTCATCCAGGTAATCACCATTTAGGGCATTGGCATGGATCAACAGTGTTTGGCTAATTTCGCGATTAAAGAGCATTCTTGACTGAGACTCGAAGTACGCCGTTTTTTGTTCCATATAGGGTATGTAGGCATTGCCGATCTTTTCCATGAGCTCTTGGTCGGCAGATTGCAATGCCAGTTCGTAAGCCCGGGCAAAGATGTATTCGGCGTTGTCGATGGTGACGGGGGCGACGACATAGTTATTGTCTTTGAGAAATTTTGTGAGTTGGAGTTGTTTGTCGCTGGAGTTTCCCGTGTGCAGGAAAGGATGGCGAAAATATTTGAGCTGCTGTCCCTGTTCTTTAAGAACTACGTTGGTGTATTTTTCACCTTTTTTAATGTCTTCGGCAAACTCTCGAAAGCTGACCCGGTGGTAGTCCTTGTGCGCAAAACCGTGATTGCCCAATTCCATTCCAGATGCCAGCCAATCCCTTAAGAGGTCTAACCGAACGGGATCTAGCCGATTGTTGCGGTACAGTTTATTCTCGTTGACGAAGCCGATGGCGGGAACCTGTGTTTTTTCCAAAGTACTGAGTAATTTGTCGGTGATGTCCTGGTAATTGGCATTTGATTTGTCGAGGGTCACGGCCGGCAGATCATCGATGGTGATGGCAATCTTGCGCTGCACCGTGGCAGTGGCCGTCTGTCGCTGGTAAGAAGCGCCGTAACGGAGCAAGACGGTGTGTGTCTGCCCATTGGGAAGTTGATGAAGAACGTACAGCCGGTCGAATTCAGTTTGTCGATCGATCTTTTCTCCCGGCCGGCCACCGAGCAATTGCACCATTTCTCCAGTAGTGTTGCTATGGCCACAAACCACGATATTGCCGCGCAAGCCCTTTATTTTACGGGCCAGATCCTCCAATTTGCGTCCATTGTAAACGGTAATGGGGATGTTCTTAGCTTCCGAGAGGGGGGCGATGGTTTGTTGGGTTCGTCTGTAATCAGTACTGAAGATATGATCGATTTGTTCAGAACGGAGCATTTTAGCCAGTAGTCTGGCACGTTCCAGCCCCGCATCGTTTAAATGAGGGTTCGGAGGGTTTTCCTGGTACGGAGGAAAGACCGTTTCTCCGTGACGCAAAAGAAAAATCGTGGAAGATTGTGTGTTGGCTTTTGTGCTGCAGATGAGCAGTGCCAGTGCCAGGAATACGACTGTCAACGGGCAATTGTGGTTCGGTTTCCGCATCATTTTTGTTTCGCTAAGGGTAAGGTAAATGGGGTTATTCGCCGTCTTCGGATTCGATGACCAATTTAAACCCAAGGACCTTCAAAAGGCTTAAAAAAACGTCAATGGTCACATTCTCTCCATGTTCCAGGCGTTCGATGGTCCGTACGGGAATGTTGCTTTTTTCGGCTAATTCCGGCTTGGTATATCCTTTGATATTTCGGAGCGACGACATGTATCGGCCTAATTCAACTGTTGTCATAAGGGGAAATTTTATTGCCTGAAATTTAGAAATAAAACTTCAGGACTCCAATACCTACCGATCACAAACCGACCTCAACGGTACAAGAGTCGACTCGGAGGAAACCCAAAATGCTCCTTAAACCGACGGGAAAAATAGGCGAGATTCGGAATGCCGACCTGAAATGCGATCTCAGAAATAGTGCCCGTCTTTTGTTCAAGGAGCACATAGGCGTGTTGTAAGCGGATCGTCCGTACAAAAGCGGAGGGAGATAGATTGGTTAGGGTTTTGATCTTGCGGTGGAGATGACTCTTGCTGATAAAGACCTCTTTACGCAGATCCGAGATAGACAGGTCTTCGTCGTCTAATCGTTGCTCTACAAAGCGAGCGATTCGGAGCAGTAAGATTAGATCGGACTGATTGGCGGACGTAGACAACCATTGCAAATTGACTGGTAACATTTTGCTGTTTTTGATTTACAATTGATTATCAGATACTTTGAGGAAAGTAGTATTAACAACTTGTCAATTAGTGCGGTTAAAGGTTAGATTGTACCCAGCAGCAGAAAACAATTTTGAACGTACATCATGTATCATTGTCGGACTTCCCACAAATGGGAGTCTTCCAACAAAGCTTGATAAAACATTTTAAGTTTTTTTCTTAACCGGGATTTGCTGTTCGGATTATTCTCTAAGAGATTCTTGCTTTCACCAATGTCCCGAGCCATATCGTAAACTTCGTAATCGATGAATTGAGCGGCTTTGATGGTGGCGAAATTTTTGGTGGTGAGATTCTGAAACTTTTCGGGCAGGTCCAGTTTGGCGAGGACCTTCCATTTCCCATGACGCATCGCAACTCGGTGTTCATTTAAGGCATTGTAGTATGCCCAAAGCAGCGGTTTGGTCCTCCTGATTCGCTTGTTTTCCAGAGCCGGCAAAAAACTAACACCATCTAAATCCAGGTCGGTCGGAACGTCGGCGCCCGCTAACTGGCAAAAGGTAGGGAGAAAATCCAGGGCGGACACGGGATGATGAACAGTTTGACCGGCATCGATTCTGGCTGGCCACCGCATGATGCCCGCTACCCTGAATCCAGCGTCGGTTGTCCATAGTTTCATGCCGCGCAGAGGGCCAGGTATTCCATAGGAAAAACTGGCTCCCCGGTATCGGTTCAAGGTTTCCGGACCATTGTCCGCAGTGAATACAACGAGGGTATTTTCGACTATTGACAATTGCTCCAGTTCTTCAAATAAAGAACCGACTGCACGGTCGATGTTTTCGACATTGGCAAAATAGGTGGCTTCTTTTTCGGTACTGGCTACGGAGCCGTATTTGCTGACAAGTTCAGCGGGAGAAGCAACCGGTTCATGGGGTTCGTGGAAAGCGAGGTACATGAAGAAGGGTTGTTCGGGTGCATTGGTGCGTTGTGTTCTCAGCCAGTTGATCCCTTCCCGGACAACCAATTGGCAACTATAGCCTTCCATCTGACCCAAGGCGGTGCCGTTTCGAACAAAATTTCTCGGATTTTCGTGAGAAGGTGCGGCATTGTTTTGGGTAGCCATCCAGTGATCGAAACCCGCATCACCCGGCTGGGGTTGATCCGGCGAATTGAACATCGAGTTACAATGCCATTTTCCGGCCATGGCCGTTGCGTATCCAGCCTGTTTCAGCAACTGAGGAATGGTCACTTCGTTTTTGCGCATATGTACTTGTTCCCTGGCATCCGGCTTGGCTTCTTTAGCAGGCGGGATCCAATCGTAAACCCCGGCGCGATTCGGGCTTCTGCCAGTCAGCAAGCCGACTCTGGAGGGCGAGCAAACCGGTGCAGTGGAGTAAAAATCGGTGAAACGAATGCCCTGCTCCGCCATTTTATCCAGATTTGGTGTTTTGATGTGGGGGTGGCCATAGCAGGATAGGTCACCATATCCAAGATCGTCGCAGAGTATCACAATGATATTGGGGCGATCGGCTTGAGCGAATAGATCGGTAAAATTTAAAAGGAGGAGGGAACTGCCAATAAAAACGATCAGCTTAGTTGTCATCTGTTTAAAATTTTTGTCTTTGTGGGAACTTATGGTGGAAGTCCTTAGTTTATCACGTTGTAACGCTGAGCAACTTCAATATCTGAAGATATCGCTTGTAATTGATTAAAACAAGATATGATGATTTATCGCATTCAAATACAAAGTCAGGATCAGGATCGCAGCATCGACTGCGTGGTTCTCTTGTATTGATGTGCTCAAAGCAATAAAATAAAAAAGGCCACGCGGTAGCTCTGCGTGGCCTTTTTTAGGTAGTATGCCGGATTTTGGTTCCGGGGGCGCCAGTTCAATCCTGGCCGGGTCTTCTCTCAAGATTCCTCCAAACATTGGAACACCAGGCGGTAAAATTCGGGATGTGATTGCCAGGTCTGTCCGGTAACGATCTTGTCGTCCCTGACGGCCTCCTCTTTCCCAACGAAAGTGCCGCCACAGGATTCAACTTCGAATCGCACGTGTTCGTAACAAGTCAGATGTCGGTCTTTAACCAGGCCGGCCGTGACCAACAACTGGATGCCGTGACAAATGGCAAAAATAAATTTGTCGTTATCGCTGAAGTGGCGCACCAGGTCGATGACTTTCGGGTCGTTGCGGAGATATTCCGGAGCCCGGCCACCGATGATCATTACGGCGTGGTATGCTGCTGGATCGACCTCTGTAAATGCGATGTCGGCTTCTACGAAATACCCCTTGCGTTCGATGTAGGTATCCCAGCCGGGTTCGAAATCGTGGATGACCAGATTCAAGGGTTTTTTAGTAGGAGCGGCAATGACCGGCTGGAAACCCGCTTCCTGAAATCGATGCATGGCGTAGAGCGTTTCGTAACTTTCGCCGGCGTCACCGGTTATGATGAGGATTTTCTTTGACATAGCAGTGGTTTTTCATGAAGAATAGACTCGGGGCGGAATTTGAAAAAAAAATTACACCTTTCCAAATGTCGATCGAGTCGATTGCCATTAATTATCTCCACTTCTTGAATTTCATATTTTGGGCTTGTTTCCCCATCGAAGCGATGAACCCCTGCACCTTTGATTGATCGTCGATGATGAATTGGAATTTGCTGAAGAGTTGTGGTTGGGTCTTGTAAATGCCGTTTTGTTGATGCTTCAAGGTAATCTGTCCGTGTTTTGGATGGCTCAGGACCAGTAATTTCCCCGTGGGATCGGGATCGATATGAAAATTTATCCGGAGTTCCTCACTATAATAATCTCCAAGT
>JANQRV010000331.1 GCA_028284395.1 Saprospiraceae bacterium | reverse complement strand
CTTTTCTCAAGACCGATAAATCACCAAGCACTGTCGTGGCGCCAAGCCCTGCACCGGCTGCTGTGAAAGCACCGGCTGCTCCAGTTGCTCCGGTCAATCCGCTTTTGGGCGGCGTTACCCACGAAGATGTGCGCTTGAGCCAAATGCGAAAAGCCATTGCTCGCAATCTCAGTGCCAGCAAGTTCTCAGCGCCTCACTTCTATCTGACGGTAGAAATCAATATGGATAAGGCCATGCAGATGCGCAAACGAGTCAACGAAGTGTCCCCTACCCGGGTTTCTTTCAATGATTTTGTTATTAAAGCTTGCGCCGCTTCGCTCCGCCAGCATCCCGCCATCAATTCTTCGTGGAATGAAGACAGTATCCGCGTAAACCACCAGATCAACATTGGTGTTGCCGTTGCGATCGACGAAGGCCTTCTAGTGCCCGTCATTAATGCAGCCGATATTAAAACACTGTCACAAATCAATCTGGAGGTCAGAGATTTCGCTGGAAGAGCCAAAGAAAAGAGGCTACAACCAGCAGAAATGCAGGGAAATACTTTTACGGTTTCCAACTTGGGCATGTTCGGAATTGAAGAATTTACGGCCATCATCAATCCACCGGATGCGTGCATTCTGGCAGTAGGTGCAATAATCAGTAAACCTATTGTTAAAGATGGTGAAATTGCCGTTGGAAACATGATGAAGGTGACACTTTCTTGCGATCATCGAGTTGTAGACGGTGCTACCGGCGCTCAATTCCTTCAAACACTGAAGCAAATCCTGGAGGATCCCGTAAGATTGCTGGTATAATCGGCAATTCCCGGTCTAAAAATCCTCGCCGCTAGAATTTGACAGCACTTTTTCGAGGCGACGTAAGGTGCGAAATGCAATGCTCTGCAATGTTGACGTGGTGTGCCACCCCTGAAGCGAACCACCAAAATCAGTGTGCATTTCGTACATTACCTTCACTTTTTCATTGTCCAGTTTACTCAACTTCCAGTAGCCCTTCGCCCTGGGTATGCGGACGTATTCCTTGTTCTCTTTTCCATAATTGGGCAATGCTTTGATCGTGACCAAACAATCGCTGGCGCGCTCATCGTATTGAAATTGGTATTCGTAGTAGGCATCCCGATTGGTCATGGTCCAGGGAGCATCCGATATCACATAAGCAATCACAGCGTTTTCCTTTTCTAATACCAATACCGAAGAAAGCATGTAAGGCATCCAATCTTCGTGTTGCTCTACATTCTTTAAGACCGCAAGAATCGTTGGAATTTCTGTAGACAATTCGGTTACACCGCGGAATGCCTTAAACTCGGAGCCATCAACATTCTGTGTGTAAATTCTAATACCTTCTTTGTCTTTTACCAATTCCCAGGAGTCTTGTCCCTCCAATACAAAAAATGCCAGTAGGTAAAGTGCACTACTTAATAGACTTCTCATTTGCTTAGAAATAATTGTTCGTTAAAACCTGTACATATACGCTGAAGTAAGGCAGTCAGTAGTAAGGATAGGATGTATTGATTGACGTTGAAGAAGCAGAGGTAGTGACCGCAGTCGGCAAAAACAAGTGAGTGGAGTTTCTAAATTTCTTGTGTACGGGTGAGTACCAGTAAGTGATGACGAATATACAAAAAGGTGGGGGATAATTTAGGTTGTTGGGGATAATTTTTTGTTGGAGAATATTCGAACCGTTCGAACGTGTTCGAACGGTTCGAACGGTTTGATCACACTTCAGCCAATTCCGCCTTATGATTAGAAATCAGCTTACTCTGAATGTCATTAGCGACCGCATTGTACTCGGCAAAGCTTTGACTAAACTTGGCACGCCCCTGTGAAACGGAGCGCAACGCAGAAGAGTACTTAAACAGCTCAGCGAGCGGCACCTTGGCGGATATCTTCTGATAATTGCCTTCCGCTCCCATGCCCTGTATGATGGCTCTGCGGGATTGAAGATCTCCCATAATGTCTCCCATGGTTTCGTCTTGACAAAGGACATCGAGATCGTAAATGGGCTCCAATATCTGTGGCTTAGCCTGTACGAAAGCCGTCTTGAAAGCCTGCGATGCGGCAATCATAAAGGCCATATCGCTGGAATCCACTTGGTGCATTTTACCATCGTAAATAGATACTCTGATATTTTGACAATAAGACCCCGTTAAGGGACCTTCTTCCATTTGTTGCAGGATGCCTTTTTTGATGGCATTAGAATACTTATTATCGATCGAACCACCGACGATACACCAGTAATAGGCCAACTTACCACCCCAAGGCAATTCTTCCTCCTCTCTGGCGCGGACGGTCAATCCCTCGGGTTCAGGCATGCCTTCGTAGTAGGGCTCAATGCGAATGTGGATCTCGGCAAATTGGCCGGCCCCACCGGTCTGTTTCTTATGTCGATACTGCGTATCCACGGCCTTGGTAATGGTTTCGCGATAGGCGATCCTCGGTCGAATAAACTCCATGCTGATATTATTGACCTTCTCGATCCGATATTTGATCAGATCGAGGTGCAACTGTCCCTGACCGTGCAACAGGGTTTGCTTGAGTGTCTTCGATTGTTCGACGATAAGGGTAGGATCTTCCTCAGCAATGGTAAAGAGTGCCTTCATGAGTTTCTCCATTTCGCCTTTACTAGGAGGACTGACGGCTACCCTAATGCGGGAGTCTGGAAATTCCATCGGCGCCAGTTTGCGGCTGGTACCTTTGGTATTGAGCGTGTTGCCAGTGGTTGTATTCTTTAGTTTAACGGTTACACCAATGTCGCCGGCATGAAGGACATCGACCCCATCTCGGTTTTTACCGTTGGCCTGAAACAATTGTCCGAGTCGCTCCGAATCGTCACCGGCCATGTTAATCAGTTCATCGCCGGCTTTGAGACTACCCGAGTACACCTTGAAATAGGAAACTCGCCCCACTCTGGGTTCGGTGATGGTCTTGTAGATGAAGACCGTCGTATCGTCATTGGGGTCGCAGGCGAGGGTACCGCCTCCCTCCAAAGCGGCGGGAGGACGAACAGCCGGTGAAGGACATACATCATTGATAAAGCCCATGATCCGTCCGCTGCCCATATTTCTCACTGCCGAACAACAAAAGACGGGAAAAATTTCTCTTTCGGCAATGGCAATGGATAAGCCGTGTGCCAATTCATCCTCCGAAAGGGTGCCGTCTTCAAAGAACTTTTCCATCAACTCTTCGTCGTTTTCGGCAGCAGCTTCGACGAGGGCATTATGCATGTCCTGGGCTCGGCCCAGCACGTTTTCAGGTATCGGTTTCTTTTCGGGTTTACCCCCCTCTTCGGGGAAAACATACATTACCATGCGCAATGCATCTACAATGGAGTTGAAGCCATTTCCATCTTCCAGTGGAAACTGAACTGGCACGATCTTAGCACCAAATCTCGCCTTTAATTGTTCCAGAGATCCTTCAAAATCTGATTTTTCGTGGTCCAATTGATTAATCACAAATGCAGCGGAAGTTTCAAATTTCTGAACGTACTCCCAAATCAATTCCGTACCTACTTCAATTCCACTCTTGGAGTTGATCAGGATCAGTCCAAGATCGGCCACTTTAAGTGCAGAAGCCACTTCACCAAAGAAATCATCGAAACCGGGGGTGTCAATGATATTGATTTTGGATTTTTTCCATTTGGCGTGCATCAGCGTACTAAAGATCGAGTTCCCTCTTTCTTGCTCTATATCGGTATAATCGGAAATCGTGGATTGGCCTTCAACTGTACCTCTTCTGGAAATCTCGCCTGCTTCAAACAACATTGTTTCTGCAAAGGTAGTTTTGCCACAACCGGAATGTCCTAGTAAAGCGATATTTCTAATGTCTTTGGTATCAAAGCTCATAGGTAGCTACATTTTATAATTAAAAAATAAGTCGCGTTTTAGCCGGGGCCTCGTTCTTTAGGCAGGAGAAAATATTACAGCCCAGGAATAATTAGAACTATATTCTAACAGCAACCCTCGCATTAAAATAAAAGTAAGAAATGCACCCGAAATAACCAAGAATAATTAGGCAGATTTCATTGTGCCTCATTCCTTGGGATTTTGAACCGTTTTTTTTCATCTTGTGCCCTTATTCTATTGTTAATTTCAACCACTTGAAATGGTGAAATACTACATGATCAATCGGGCATTGGTTCCCGCTTCCGAGGCTTCCTTACAGGTCAGTGATCTCGCTTTATTAAGGGGTTTCGGCATCTTTGATTTTTTTCTTGTCGAGGGGGGCAAACCCGTTTTCATTGACGATTACATTGATCGCTTTTTTAGATCGGCAGCATTGTTGGATCTAGAAATTCCGATGAGCAGGCAGCAATTCAAAGCCGATATCTTTAAATTGATTGCCGCTAACGGTGAGTCGGATGCCGGAATTCGGCTACTACTTACCGGTGGTTATTCCGACAACGGTTATACTCCGGTCACTCCGAATGTACTGATACTTCAGTATCCCAAACCAGCCATACAGCCGGAGAAATTTGCCAATGGTGTAAAACTTCTGGCCCACCAATATCAGAGAGAATTGCCCGAAATCAAAACCATCAATTACGTCACCGGTATTTGGCTACGCAAACGGTTGGCGGAAGCCGGTGCTTTGGAGCCTCTCTACCACAATGGCGATACCATTTCAGAGTCGGTACGTTCCAATTTCTTCATCGTTTCCGAAACGGGCAAATTGATTACAACCGACCAAGACATTCTCCGGGGGATAACGCGCAAACACCTGCTGACCGTTGCCGAAAAACACATCGAAATTGAAAAAAGGCCCATCCGACTACAAGAACTAAAGGCCGCCAGAGAAGCTTTCCTAACCAGTTCGACCAAAGGGGTTTTACCGGTAGTACAGATTGACGATCTGCAGATCGGCGACGGAAGACCGGGTCCCACTACTATAAAATTGGGAGAAGCCTTCCTAAAATACCGACAAACTTACCTGGACCAGGCCGATTCCGTATTTTGAGACACCGTAATTCTGAATGTCGACACAATTCCCCCAATTTTTGTAGCTTACATCTAAAAATACGACAACGTTTCACCGCAAATGAGCCTAATCGAACATACAGAAGGATACGTTAGTCAATTGCTCGAGAATTTAGGCAAAGACTATAGATATCACGATGTAACACATACTTTCGAAGTGAGAGACGCATGCTTGTCCATTGCCAAAGCCAATGAGTTGGGGGATTCGGATATGGAAATACTTGAATTAGCGGCTCTCTTCCACGACACGGGATTTGTAAAGACCTACAATGGCCACGAATACGCAAGCCAGGAAATTGCCAAAAGTTTTCTCGAAGAACACCAATACCCGGAAAAGAAGACCGAGCAAGTCCTTTCCTGTATCGAGGCCACCATTCCCGGGATGAAAGCTCGAAATGTACTGGAAGAAATTATCCGCGACGCCGATCTCATACACATCGCAAGAGATGATTACGTCGAATCGCTGGAAGATCTCCGATACGAATGGTCCTTATTTCTGAACAAAAACTTTACGGAATTAGAATGGTTAGATTTAAATGCAGATTTTTTAAAGGATCACCAGTTTCTTACCGCAGCAGCAGAACACCTGTATGGGAAGAAAAAGAATAAAAACAGAAAAGCGCTAAAAAAAATGGCCAAAAAAATACAAAATACGCTTCCCGAAATGGCGAGTTCTTTCATCAAGAGCAGCAAAAGCGCGCAAATGATGTTCAAGACCGCCCTTCGCAATCATCTGGACCTAAGTAGTCTGGCCGATAACAAAGCTAACATTATGTTGAGTGTCAATGCTTTGATCATCACCATTGCCGCTCCCATTACCGGTTCCTACATTCAAAACAACAAATTTCTGATCATCCCATTGGCCGCTCTACTCATTACGTGTTTATTATCGATGATCTATGCCACTTTGGCCACACGCCCAATCAAAATGCAAGGCCATACTTCCCTCGAAAAAATCAGAGCCGGACGCGCCAACCTATTCTTTTTCGGAAATTTCTATAAAATGAAATACGATGATTACAAGGTCGGCATGGGTGAATTACTGGAGGATGACAACAAGTTAGACGATGCCATCATGAGGGACCTTTACTTCCTCGGCAGGTCGCTGGGTGCCAAATACAGCATGCTGCGCACTTGCTATACCATATTCATGCTGGGAATTATTGCTACAGTTTTAATATTTACATTGACCTACTCCTTTTTAACTCCCTGACATGCTGAGTAAGACCTTTTAAACCGGTCCGAACAAATATTGATTTTACAAATGACCAAAGTACCGATCTGTATCGTTGGAGCAGGCCCGGGTGGGGCTGCCACTGCTCTCAAATTGAGTTATATGGGTATTCCCAGTGTCCTCATCGACAAAGCGATTTTCCCACGGGATAAGATCTGTGGCGATGCCATCAGTGGCAAAGTCATTACGCTTCTGAAGAGGCTGGATCCCAATCTCTTGTATCGGCTGGACAGCCACGCCATGAAAGTCAATGTCTGGGGCATCCGATTCTTCGCCCCCAATCAGATAGAACCCAGCATCAAATACAAGTCCGTAATGGT
>JANQRV010000311.1 GCA_028284395.1 Saprospiraceae bacterium | reverse complement strand
TATAGCGGTGTTCTCCTTTAGGGAAGCAACCTACTTTGCCCTTGTAGTTGCGTTCGCTGTAAAACTTGACCGCCCAGTGGCTGCCACAGCCTTCCTCTTGCTTGTCGTGGTAGCCCGGGTTTTCACCTTTAGAAGGACCACATTGAATGATGCGAATTTTCTTGAAACCACACTTCACTTTGCTTGCATTGCTGGAATAAGAAGAGATCTTGCTGCTCTTCCACCCTTTGCCGAAGTAATCGATCTCGACACAAAAGCCGGTGGGAACTTTAATCGAACAATACGAGCTTTTTCCCAACAGTTTGTAAAAATGGCCGGCACTGTATTCTCCGGTTTTAACGGTCATGGACCCACCCTTATACCCGGCGCTCCGATAGACTTTGACATTAGCAAAGGCACTGGTACAGCAGAAAACCAGCAGTGCCATCATTGCGATCAATCGGCTAGTTTTCGTTTTAAATGTTTTCATTGGTTATTGATTTAAATGGATTAAAAATTCTGATTACACTTCAAAAGTAGCGGGTGGAACGATGCCAGGGAAGGGTGTTCGAAAGGATGCAACGAGATTTTGAGGCTTTTCAACGATCTCTTGAGTAGAAGTAAAAAAGGGACTGATGAATCGTTCATTGATCGATTCTCTCAAGAAACCGTTCAACCGCTCACAATATTGGTCAGATCCTCTTCCAAAAAAAGAAAAAGCACATGGACAAGCCATGTGCTTCGACAATCAATTAACCCCAACTGGATCATAAATCCCTAGTTCTTATCTGTAGTTGTTTAACTCTTTCTGCGTCGACTCCGCGAACGGGAATTGCTGCGGCCCTGATTTCTACCGTCCGTCGGAGAGACCGAACTGCCATAGTCTCGCTGGACACGGACGTAATCAAATGGCCATCCAAAATAGGTTGTATTCTTAGTGAATCTCCGAACCTCCTGCCCTTGCTTAAACAGTACAAGGATGAAACCTGGACGGACTTTGAAAGACTTTGGTTTTTTAGTGGGAAGAATGGTCTCGGCCTGTCCCAGGCAAGTAGATTCTCCCTTGTAGTAACTTTCGGTGAATATCTGTGCTCCCCAGTCTCTTCCACAGGCCCGCTCCGGTGTCTGTTCTCTTGGTCGTGCGCGGCGGACCCGTATGCGATGAAATGATCGCCCCAACCGGTTTACGTTCCGGTTGTAGGTCCTGGTTCGGGGATCATCCCATCCGTAGCCGTAGTAGTCGATATCGACTTCCCAGCCATTGGGGATCTTGATTGAACAGTAGTTCCCGCCCTTTGGGTTCATTCGAAACATCTGAGCAAAACGCTGTGCGTCAAATTCTCCAAGCCGGCAAGTGATAAAGGCCCCGCGCAAACCTTCCGTGTCATACACTCGGACGTTAGCGGCGGCAAAGTCAGTACTGATACAAAATAAGAATGCAATAATGGCCAAGAACCGGCCTGTTTTCATTGGTGTTGTTTTCATTGGTCAAAAAATTTTGGGTTTAAACAAATGGTTATTTAACCCCAAATGTAGTCCGCGAACCAAAGCCAGGAAACTGTATTTGACAGAATGGACCGGTATTTTGAGTCAATGCTTACAAAAGATGATTGCGTGAGCCTCAGGAAAACAGTCTTTGGAGGTCCTTACCCAGACCAGCAGCAAAAGGGTGTGCACTGGACATCAAGAGCGGCAATGTAGCAAATTCACCACCATATACCTTCATGGTTGCCTGTCGGTCAGCTCCTTTTTCCAACAGCCAGGCCGTCATTTCCACAAGGTTGGATGGCACCTTTTGGCGCCATAACTCGACGCCGTTGCTCGCTACATAATGTAATAAGGTAGCTCGATGGCCGTAATTCGACCTTCGGGATAAGAGATCTGCCTCACCCGCTATCAATTCTTGGAGGATGGTCTGTTGGCCATTCAACAAGGAATTCACGGCCATTTCAAAAGGCACGTAGTAAGGGGTTTCCTTCAATTCCTCAACAGCTTGCCAACCCGCGAAACCGTATTGATGAGCAACCGTTTCTTTACATTGCTCTTTGTCCAGGCCAAATCCTTGCAAGAAAGAACGAGGTTGCCCCAAATACTTCGGATGGTAGTTATTGATTTCGGTGTAGGCAAACGACTGGTCTTGCTGCAGCCCTTCCCATAGACGAAGAGCCAATTGAGACAAGTGGTCCCTAATGATCGGGAAGCGTTTATAACCTTCCAGTAGATCTCCGTAGAAGATCTCCATTTCTTCAACAACAGCAGGTTTATAGATCTTCATTATTTCTGATTTGCGAGGACTTATTTCACGTAGCCGTTAACAGATCTTGAATCGCAGCGCCGCTTCTTGCAGGGACGCCTCACCGGATTGATCCGAAAGATCCTTTTCAATGGCTAAAGAGGCTTTGGTTGCGGATAATCCGCCTAATCCGGTGCACCTCAATTCGTGATCGATGCTTTTTCCCACCTTATCCATGGCATCGATGACCTGATCCAAGGGTATCAGTTGATCGTAATCCGCCAACGCCATATTGGCCATCGATAAGGCATTGGTGGCCGCCATCGTATTTTTGCCGAGGCAGGGAGCTTCGACCCGGTTGGCAATGGGATCACAAATCAT
This sequence comes from Saprospiraceae bacterium, assembly GCA_028284395.1. Classification (GTDB taxonomy): domain Bacteria; phylum Bacteroidota; class Bacteroidia; order Chitinophagales; family Saprospiraceae; genus JANQRV01. The sequence continues at coordinate 2,619 of JANQRV010000311.1, read as the reverse complement.
ACCCAAAGAATTTTGCAAAGCCATGGAAGCCGCCGTCAATGCTTGCGCTAAGTTGCCATTGGCCAATTCAACGATACCGGCAGCAGCCATTCCCGATCCGGATCCGCATTCCGCCTGACAACCGCCGACCTCGGCGGCAAAAGTAGCATGTGCCGCAATAAAGACACCGATCATTCCCGCCGCCAACATGGCCCTTATAACCTTGTCTTCCGGTACTTTCATAGCGGATGCAGCTCCAAGAATGGCCCCGGGTAGTGCTCCACAAGCTCCGGCAGTTGGCGCCGCCACGATCACTCCCATAGAACTTTTGACCTCCATGATCGCTGATACATAGAGGATCACGCGGTTGAAAGCATCACCCGGAACCAATTTTTCCTGTTCCAGCTTTTCGCGGTATCCCAGTGACTGTGGTCCCAGGATCCGGTCGTGGTAGGTGGTTCCCTCCAATCCGGTTTGCACTGCATTTGACATGATGGCTACCAGGCTCTTCATCTTGTTCCAAACTTCTTCTTCCGATAGATGGCCGCGCTCACTCTCGTATCTGAGGGCCAATTGCCAAAGTTCCAATTGGTGATCGGCATTGTATCTCAGCATTTCCTCACAATTAATGAAGGGCACGGTCATGTTCTTTCTCGATCCCACCGGCAGCACGGGTGACAGTCTTCGAATCGCGGTCACACCATCCATTGACCGAATGGTATCTTCGGTACTGGCCGTCAGAAAGTGCTGGGATTTGACTTCAACGAAGGTCTGCCGGCCCCGGCAAATATGAAGTTCGTCCGGATCAGCGAGTGTTTGCAGCAAAGCGCTGACCGACTCCGGATCGGTCGTGTAGATCAGGGTCTCACTATAATCGCCGAAGATGGAGACGGGAGCGCCGTCAATACTGATTACTTGAATCATACCACCCCCCGTAGACAATGCAGTTAATTCCCGCATCCCACGATCGTTGAATAAAGTGATCTTGTAGGTGTTGGGGTGATCCGCCTGAATGTCGACAATATTGATCTGGATTTTGATGCCCGCTTCTTCAATTCCTTGCAAGTAATGAGGCAAACGCTGATCGTCCGCCTCCCAGCCCAGAAAACCGCCAAAAAGCCCCATATCGGAACCCTGACTCTTGTGCGTGGTAGCTAGCGACCCGTTCGGATCGTACTCGATGAGAACGTCTTTGATATGGCCGTCCATTAAGTCGCGACAGAGGCGACCGATACGCAGTGCTGCAGCACAATGTGAACTGGAGGGGCCGCGCATGACGGGCCCCAGAACGTCGTTGAAAATACTGGGATACTTCATTTCTTATGGATCGCGTCAGTTTGCTTAATTGCCCGGAGGGGTGATCATAATATGGGCCTTATGGGTGCCCGGGTCCATGATCCAAGGCCCACCGGGAACGATGGGCTTGGTCGGCAAACCCGAAGACTCCGCAGTTGCGAATGGGATATAGACCACATACCGCAGACGGGCATCCGTAACCGTATTCGTTTCAAAATCGTATTTGCCCTGTTGGCCTGACAGTACGTGTAGAGTAGTGGCTTGTTCCGGCATCTTCAGCGCACCTGATTTCGCTTCTGCTTCTCTGATCTCATCGATATCGAGACGACTTTTACCCTCCTTTTTCAAAGCCCTGCCTCTCGCCATAAAGGGTTCTAGGTCGACGTGATAACAAGATACGCTAAAGCCTTCCTGGTTGGGGTTGTCGGCTAGGCAGATCTGGTTGTTGGTCCCTTCGCGCAAGACCACCATTTCGCCCTTGGCATCGTATCCCCAGACTTTGGCGCCATCGCGTAACTCCTCGGGAGCCGCCATGACCGCTCCACCAATCTGCGCATCTTTGTTGGGAATTTCTTGAGCACAACTGGTCAATTGAAAAGAAGCAAATATCAATATCAAAAGTGTGTTGGATCTCATCTTTAATTTGTTTAAATGACAGGATTATTGGTCATCTCTAAAATTCTTAAAAAAAAACGGGCTCTTCAAATAAATAGAGGGCTTTAGTAGCGATTCAGCAGAATTTTCGGATATTTATTGGACACAACTGATGCTATGAAACCCATATCCGAGATAAGACAGGAGTTATTCGATGCCATTCCATTGGGCATTGACATCGCTATTGAATCGATCAAACAGCACCTTCCCGTCGGATCTGTTAAATATGGCGACATACTCCTCCTCGAAGGCCGGTATAAAGACAATAAATTAAAACTCCTAAAGGGTACGGCCAGCGAAAAAGACATAGAGATTATTTTTAATCAGATTCGGGAGGCCTTAGTCGACTTCGCCACCGAACTCTCCGAACAAGACTTCCAAATCGTAGACCCGAAAACCGAAGACCGGAAAGCCCGTAAAAAAGCTCGTCGTGGAAATGTCCTCTATCGCATTCCGGGCAAGATGCAGGTTCGACAGGAAGTAAAATGTTTGGTACGCCTTGCTTTTGACAAAGAGTCGTTGATGCTGGGACTGGAAAAAGTAAAGGAAGATAAAATCGGCGACGTCCGGATTTCCGAAGTTATGGGAGCCGAATTGATCGACCCTTCGCAGAATAAGGCCTTTGCCATCCGCTCTTACTCCGAAACCGTACAATTTGTAGACGAAGGAGACTACACGGAATGGCTATTC
>JANQRV010000207.1 GCA_028284395.1 Saprospiraceae bacterium | reverse complement strand
TATACTGTGACTTCGGGTGATGGATATCTCAATGGTTGGATTGATTTCGACAATGACAATAGCTTTGCTGAACCGGGCGATAAACTGTCTTTCAACAGTATAAATGGAGTAACCAATCCCAACGGTGAGAACGCCATCCTAACCGGTGTTGCACAGGTAGTTGAAATTTGTTTCGATGTGCCGGCCGATGCAACCCTTCAAGGTGGATATGTTTACGCCAGGTTCCGACTCGGCTGTGAAGCGGATATGGATTCCGATGGCCTGATCATTGGTGGAGAAGTTGAAGATTACCGGAAGGAACTGGGCAAAGTTGGGAATTGGGTTTGGTTCGATCAGGATATTGACGGGATTCAGGATCCTGAAGAAGTGAATTATGGGTTAAACAACTTACCCGTCCAGCTACTGTTTGCCGGAGCAGACGGTACTCTCCACACCTCTGACGATCGAATTTATACTACTATCACTCAAAATCATGTGTTTCCCGGCGGAGCGGATATCAATGGCGTTTACTACTTCTGTGGTTTGATCGACGGCAAGTATCAAGTTTCGATCGACTACGGAGCGGATTCGGGGCTCAAACCCAGCGATCCGGATGTCGTCACTACTGATGACAATCACGATAGCGATGGTGTAGATATACTGGACAGTCAGGGAGCGGTCATCCCCGGAGTTTTCGGTAGAATGTTCACGATTCAGAATTTGCCTGGGCACCCGGAACATGAAGATGGCAATGGAGACCAGGATCCCCTCGGCGGCCCTACTGCCAGTGATGTATTCGGCTTCCCGGATCTGTCCGTAGATCAAAGTTTCGACTTCGGCCTGACGGATCCGGATTATGGAGATTTACCAGAAGGAGTTGGATTTGGGTTTGCCACACTGGAAGACAATGGCGGTCCTTTGCACATTATTCCCCCGGAGCAACTTTGGCAACTGCTCCCCTATCTCCACCTTGGAACCGAACTGGATGCGGATATCGATGGACAACCAGCCCTCATGGCAGACGGAGATGACCTGGACGGAAACGATGATGAAGACGGTATTAGATTGTTAACTCCCTTGGTACCTGGCTACGAAGCCTGTATTGAAGTCACGGTAACCATGCCTGCCCTACCCGCCAATACCACAGCTTACTTACAAGGTTGGATCGATTACAGTGGCAATGGTGCGATCGAGCCAAATGAACAGATCATTACCAATCGTCCATATACCCACAGCGATCCCGAAAATGGGCAGCCGGTCGAAATATGCTTTATTGTTCCGGATGAAGCGGTTTACTACGATGGAGGATTGGCGTATGCCCGGTTTAGGATTAGTACAACTCCCGGCCTGGCACCGGGGGGCTATGCCCCGGATGGCGAGGTGGAAGATCACAAATTCGAATTGGCGAAGATCGGAAACTTCGTTTGGGAAGACAGGGACCTCGACGGGATTCAGGATGCGGAAGAACCGGGCTTTAACAACATCGAACTTGAACTGACCTTCGCCGGCGACGATGATTCCTTTGGTACGGGCGACGACAAAACTTATCGAACTACTACCAATACCATGAATGGTAAGGATGGCCAGTATTCCTTTTGTGGACTAATTCCAGGGAATTATCTGGTTAATATCCTCAATGCACCGGACCATTTCATCTCAGCGATCCCCGATTGCTCTGCTGATGATCTGGACAGTGACGGCCATCCTACCATTTCCTTTACATTATCCGACAACTTGGATCTGCCGGTAGTAGAGAAGGGGACTGGTGACAACGATGATGCCAGTAGTTTTCATGATGAGCAAAAGGATGAGACCTTTGATTTTGGATTCATTCCAGAAGCCGAAATCAAGAGCAGTCTTACCATCAAAGGTGTTGACTATCCGGAAAGCGACCTTTGCGGGCAATTCAATGTCATTTACGAAGGCTGTATCAAAAACACGGGTGAATTACCGTTGGAAGACCTCCATGCATTTCTTGATTTAGCCGATCCGCAATACCTGGGGAACACCTTTGTGGAATTGGTTGGCAACCCTGAAATCATCTCGACTGACGCTCAGGTACAGCCGACTTTGAATAGCGACTACGATGGCACCAATGACCTGCTGATTGGGGATGGCTTGTTGTATCCCGGACAGCAATTTTGTTTCCGATTCACCATCGAGGTTCACCCCGAAGCTGCCAACGCACCATCTGCTCCCATGGCCCAGGTCTCAGTCAATGGCAAAGGAGTCAACTACGAAGGCAAGCCCATTCCCGATTATGCCAATGGCGGAGAACAATTAGAAGTCACGGATCTGTCTGACAGCGGAATGGATCCAATGTCAACCAATCCAAGCGCACCCGGTGATACCGGCAGTGAAGACGATCCTACCCCACTTACTGATTGCTGGAAACAGAGTCAGCAAATAAGTGTCAATAATGTAATCAATCTTACCATCAATACTGCTTGTGAAGTATTCATTAGTCCGGATCTAGTCATTGAAAACTACTTGAAGACGTGCGGCGATGACCTTCCATTAGGTGGCTACTACCGGGTACAATTGGCATCGGCCGATGGAGAAGGACTTCTCCCTAACCCATTCGATGCTTCCAACTTCTCGGGACGGCAAATACTTTTCGTAGTAGAATCCGTCGCTCGCCATTGTGTTCCGTTTTGGGGCAAAATAAACCTAGCGGACAAAACCGGACCAACGGGCTGCATACGCAAGGTCGTAGCATTACATAAACAAGCGGTAAACTACGCGGAGGATGCCGATTATTTTCTCCAACAACAGACACCCGCTGACATCGATGGTGAATATTATGTATTCGATCCAGTTACCAATGAAGCCTCGGTCTGCGGCGATCAGATCCTGGATAATTCGCTTTTAACCGATCCAAATACCAATCTCCTGATTTGTACCGACCTAGACTCTATTTTGAACGTAGACCAGTCCTGGACGGACCCCGAATACGTCTACTACACGGGGATCCCAAGCCTAGATGACAATTGTTTGGGAGGTTCCATTCAAATTACAAAGGTCTACGATGAATTGACGGACTTCGAATGTGGATATGGTGCTCCATTAGAAAACATTCCGGGACATCTTGTAACCAAGCGGATTTTGCGAACCTTTACCTTCGAGGACCCAAGCGGAAATAGCAGTGAGACGACCCAGGAGATTTGTTTCTTCAAGCCCATCATTTCCTTACCCAATTGTAAGGAATATATAGATGTCTGCACAAACGACAACCTGGACCCAACTCAATCAGCGATAGAATTAGCTCCAAAGACGATCCGTTCCGCTCCTTATTATGTGAATGGGGCATGCCAAAAAATGTCTTTGACAGAGCACTTTTGCAATACGACCGTCACTTTTCAGGATCAGATTCTGGATGGACCGGAAAACTGTGGATTTAAAGTGATTCGCACCTGGACCATCCTGGATTGGTGCTGGAACGAGTTGATCTACAATGGCCCGTACGGACAAATTGAGCTCTTCAACAATGATCACGACGAATGCCCTGATCCCATCTACTCTGACTTTAGCAATAAAACGCTTCGTTATGAGCAGCACCTCATTATTGGAGACCAAGTAACTCCCATTGTCCTATGTCCGGAAGCAATCGAGGATGAACCGTTGATCTTTTCCACCGGACCTTTTGATTGTACCGGTGCTTTTGAGATTCCGGCTCCGATCCTTGACAATCGAGAATGTCAGTACACCTGGACCGCAGAAGTTTACTCCGAAGTACCGGTCCTGTGGCATGGTGTACCAACTGGAGATTTTGAGATAGTACAATTGACCAGTGCAGTGGTGACCGTCGACGACAATGGAACAACAGGTTTGACGGATCGGGTGACCATTACCAATGTCCCGGTAGGTCGTCATTTTCTGAATTACGTGGTAACCGACCAATGTGGTAATATCGGGACTTCGGCGGAGCCTTACTGTGAATTCTATGTTATTGATAAAACCCCTCCAGTAGCAGTGGTCGACGCTAACCTAACGGTTAGTGTGACTGGAAACAGCGAGATCAATGGAATCGCCAGAATTTATGCCAGTGATGTCGATGAAGGTAGTTCAGACAATTGCTCGGAAGTCTTGGTACAAGTGCGAAGGTTCGTCTCAGAAGAAGCACTGGAAGAATTCCGGGCGAGATCAAACCTCCATCTTGAGCAGACTCTAGTAACAATCGAAAAAGAAGGAACAACCGCCTTTGGCCAAGAGGGATATTGGACAAGCTGGGCCGATTATGTCGACTTCATTTGTAGCGACCTGGCCGCCGGCACCGGAAAAGTATTGGTAGAAATGGGAGTGTGGGACAACGGAAACAAAAGCATTACCAACGATGGAAAACCCATATATCAAGATCTAGCAGCCCCCTTCATCGATGCAGATTTCGAGATCGAGGACAACTTTCACACAGCTTGGCTGGAAGTTTTGGTAGAAGATAAGTTGCCTCCTAATTGCATGGCCCCTCATGATATCTTCATCAGCTGTGAAAAGATGCCTGCGATGTCCAATCTGCCCCAGGATGAAAACTCCTGGAGAACGCTATCCGAAGCTGATCAGCAAGCGTTAAGGGTTTGGTTTACCGAATTGGAAAGAGATCATGGCACCTTTGCCATCGCCGAAGATAATTGCGAAGTAAATATTGAAATGGTCGATGTACTTTTCAATCTACATTGCAACACTGGGTACATCGAACGACAGTTTCAAGCAACGGATGCTTTCGGTTTATCTTCCCCCATCTGTTCTCAGCGTATTCATCTGCGCCGACACGACAATTATTGTATTAAATTTCCACAAGATGTAGCTGCAGATTGTGTAGATGATCCCTCGATCCCAGGTGTAGAACTTTTTGAATATTCGTGTGACTTATTGGCGGTAAGTGTCCACGACGAACGCTTTGATGTAGCAGCAAGCGATGGATCGTGTTATAAGATTTTACGATCTTACAGGGTGCTGAACTGGTGTCAGTTTGATGAAGACATTGACCCCTCCACTCCGTTGTTTGATCGCTTTGAAAATGAGTTTGAAATGGAGCCAATGGTAATTGGTCGGGATGAAGACGGCAATGGTTACCCCGGTGATGAAGATGTTTATGTGAAATTCCTGGGCTGGGAGACCGACACCGATTTCAAAAATGAAATTCGTTCCTACTACGATGCCTGGGGATTAAGAGATTACGTCGTAGCCGAAGAAGGGACCGAAGGAGTAACCTGGATAGACAACAACTGCGACCCCAATGATTATCAACACTACGATCCTTCTAACGGCTATTATCGCAGTGCACATTATACAAGAGGGTTCTACCAGTATACCCAGGTAATCAAAGTAACCGACAACAACTTGCCGATCATTACCCGCTCGGGAAAAGACCGTTTTCCCTCCTATGTAAATCCCGACGAAGAAGATCTGCTGGATATCTACGGCAATGGGATGCCGGTTGTTTGTAACGGTGCGATTAGCATCGACTTGGAGGTTAGCGAGCTCTGTTCTAGTGAAGCCATCGGTTTATACGCCATCGAGCTACTACCGGATGCAGCGTTGACGATCGGACCAAGGTTATTGGTTTCAAGAGACGATATTCGGCCGGAAGGCCAGGCGTTCAATATCCAAATAACACAATCTACCCTCCCGGAATCTCACAATACGATCTTCAACATTAAAGGGAATTTTCCAATCGGTAGTCATTCGTTGGAAGTTTACGTTGAAGACGCATGCAAAAACGTAGCGGCCATTTCCGTTCCTTTTCAAGTATTCGATGCTGTTAACCCCGCTCCAATCTGTCGGGCGACACTATCGGTCAACTTGGTTGCGGATGGCACCGGAGGGGCAGCCCAAACGGTATGGGCCTCTGATTTTGTTGCGAGTCAACAATTGGATTGTTCGACTAGTATGGATTTCACCATTCATACTAAAGCTGAAGTAGATGCTTTGGAAGCATCAGGAGAAACGTTGAAGCCCAATCTTACCGAGAATGCTACATTGACGGTTAGCTGTAGCGATCCTCAAATTATTCCAGTTTATGTTTATGCCTGGGATGAAACGGGCAATGCCAGCCGCTGTGAAGGGCAAATCATCATCCCAAACCAATATGCCATTTGCCAAAGTGAAACGGTTGTCATGGGGTCCATCGCTGGAATGATCATGACCGAGGAAGAAGAAATGGTCTCTGGAGTTTCAATCGAATTAAGTGGTCAAATGACTCGCAATATGGTAACGACGGTTTCCGGTGGTTTTAGCTTTACTGAGATCCCAATGGGTTATGATCTTACGGTAACACCGATGAAAGATACGGATCCGAGCAACGGGGTTTCAACCTACGATCTGATCATCATCAGCAAACATATATTAGGTGTCGAATTATTGGATTCGCCTTATAAAATGATTGCCGCCGACGTCAATAATTCCAGGAAGATTACCACTCTCGATATGATTCAAATCCGAAAATTAATCCTCAGTATCGACCGTACATTCAAACAAAATACCAGCTGGCGCTTCGTACAACGCAATCATCAATTCGCCGATGTACAAGACCCGTGGGCAGAGGATTTTCCAGAAATATTGAACATCAATAACCTGGATACAGACCTTTTGGAAAACGACTTTGTTGGCATCAAAATTGGCGATGTCAATGGCGATGCACTACCAAATGAAGAAAGTATCGAAGGCAGATCCTTGGAGGGTATCTTTAAGCTGCAGGTAAAAGACGAATTCCTCAAGGCCGGAGAGGTTTACGATATCGACTTTAATACGACTGAGCTAAATGCGATCGAAGGATATCAGTTTACGCTTCGGCATGCCGGAGAAATCGAGATCAAAGATCTTCAATTCGGCCTGGCTGAGGAGCAACATTTTGGTTTCAACAACCTTCCCAGCCGTGCCATCACCACCAGTTGGAATAAAACAGTGGCAGCCAACCACACTGGTGGAGGTAGCCAACATTTGTTTACCGTCCAAGTTCTTGCTAAGCAAGACATTTGGACACACGATGCCTTCCAGGTAGACTCCAGGTACACCAGGGCCGAAGCCTACCCTGCCAATTTGGCTAAGAGTGGATTAATGGATGTACAAATCGCATTTGAAAGACCACCATCAAAGTTGGGGGAATTCGAACTTTATCAAAACATTCCGAATCCATTTTCTGAATTTACCAAGATTGGATTCCAGCTACCTAAAGGTGGAGCGGTTCGGCTAAGAGTTCACGATCTCTCTGGGAGGGTTATTATAATGAGGAAGGGGCTTTTTGCTGCCGGATATCACGAAATAGTACTGATGGGCGAGGAGTTACCGGCCACTTCTTTACTCTATTATACGATCGAAGCGGAGGAATTTAAAGCGACCAAGAAAATGACTGTAATTAGATGATATTTTAACAATTGATTAGCATCTGTTGGTCATCATCTTTTGATTTTTTTGGTTAAAATTGCAAGTTTAGCTAGATGAACTAAATTGCAGGAAAGATGAACCATCTACCGAAAAGCATTTCAACCGTCAATTGGTTGATGTTTAAGGCCTGGAACGCTATTCCAGGCCTTTTACAGAAATGGATGTCCACCCTCTACACGAAGATCTACGATACGTCGTGGTCCAGACATCTAATCCCTTTGTATTGCCGATTGAGCTACAGCGATCCCAGTTATCTGGACAAATTCGTGTCCAATGCCGGCAATAAGCACTACCGATCATTTCAGGATTTTTTTACTCGTCGGTTTAAAGAACCGCCAACCCTCAACGGTCCCTCGGTTTGGCCCTGCGAAGGAATACTCTGTGAAAAAGGCAAGATAGACAAGCTCCCGGAAGTCACCGTTAAAGGTCAGAAGCAAGCCTTGAGACAAGTATTTGGTGCGGGAGGTCCGGACATTCCAAAGAACTATTATTTCTCCAATGTCTTTCTCCACAACCAACATTACCACCGCATTCACGCACCGGTAAAGGGACGAATCACTCGTATTGAGCACATCCCGGGAAGTCTTCAATTACTTAGACCCTGGTTTTACAAAAAGAATCCATCTTACCCCGCATTAACAAATGAAAGGGTCAATGTGGATCTTTCGACACCATCGGGAGAGACTTGGTATCTGTCGATCGTGGGGGGCCCGGCAGTGCGGACAATTGTAATGAGCGACGGAATGAAGATTGGTACAGAAGTTGAGGTTGGAGAAGAGATTGCCATTTTTCTTCTGGGCTCTACCTGTTGCATCGCCAGTCCAATTCCTCCCCAAAACTCACGAGTGGGTTCGATGGTTGTAGTTGGCTTGGAATACTGAGTTAAGCTGACTTACAAATTCAATAATCCCTCCGGTAAATCCATCGATAAGATCCGGTTGGATTTCTCAATTTCCTCAATAAACGCATCACTAAGTGGAATCAAAATCTCTTTGCGATTGTATCTGACGATGGCCATTGCCTGTTGGGGTAATGCTACAATCTCTTCTATGGTGCCGACTTCTCCGTAAGTCTTGTCGAAAATGGTAAATCCGATAAATTGCTCCTCCTTAAGCTTGGCAGACGACCCCTGTCCGGTTGCGGAGCGAATATCCTTCTCCGCCAGAAAAAGTTCCTTGCCCGTCAACTTTTGCGCACTTTCTTTGGTGTCAACTTCTTCAAAACACACGACCAAGTCCCCCTCCTCCACAATCTCCTTTATGAAAAACGGAAGCAATTGCTCGTTCAATTTCAAGAATACGACCTCGGTAGCGAAGAAGTCTTCCAAGTATGGTTCGTGCAGAGCAACCCTGAGGGCACCTTTGAATCCTCTGGCCTTTTTGGTATGTCCGATGGAAACATATCCGTTCATCAGTTCAGAAAAAATTAATGATTCCTTCAAAGGAAAAAATGAATTGCATCCAAAGGCTTTGATACCTTTGCCACACCAAATTACTACATTATAACAACAAATTGTCAACGAGAGAAATCATCCGGCGGAAAGCACAATGCCGAAGCGAAGAAGAGAAGAAAGGGGGAGTGTTTAAGTTTTTGTTTTTATTTCCATAATCAAGATACGGGAGAAGAAACTGGATTGGAGGATTCAACCAACTCGATATCTTCATTCTGTGACATCTTAATTTTACAAAAAAAGCAAATAAATAAAGCACAACTATTTGAATGAAGTAAAATTAGTGAAATAGAGGGGTCTATTTTGAAACATTTTTTCAGAAAAAAAACTGGGTCTACGAGAACACAATTAAATCTCTTTCGTCTACTCTTTATTCACAATTAATTTGATAAATGATGACGTACTTCAGGCCAGGAGGGCATTTCATCCAAAAAAGGGTGTCACCGAGAAAAATGTTTTTATCTTCGAAGTCGTTTTGAAGATTTACTTTTAAGATTTCAATTATTAGCTCGAATGATGCTTGATAACAGGCATCAAAGTGCTTCAAAAAATCAAGATACCAGTAAAATGGGACAATTCATCAAATCAATATTTGCTTCTTGCCTTGGCTTCTTCATTGCCATTATCGTCATTTTTTTCTTATCTCTGGTGGTTTTCGGTAAGATGGCTACTAGTCTAGCTACCAATACGGTTAAGGTAAAGCAAAACTCAGTACTCCGACTGAAATTGGACGCTGTGGTCCCGGATAAAACCAATAATGTAACGGTATCAACCTTTGATCTAAAAAACACTAAGGTGTTGGGTCTTCACGAAATCATTGCTACCATCAAGCATGCGAAAAAAGACGACAACATCAAGGGAATCTACATTGACAATACGTGGTTGCCACTGGGTTTTTCATCTTCACAGGCCTTGCGCGATGCACTATTGGATTTCAAGTCAGAGGGAAAATTCATTTATTCCTACGCCAAGTATTATACGCAAGGGGCCTATTATCTCTCTACGGCAGCAGATGAGATTTACGTCAATCCGATCGGATTGGTAGACTTTAAAGGGTATGGCGCCGCCATTCCATTTTATAAGGATATGCTGGACAAGCTCGGGGTAAAGATGGAAGTGTTTTACGCCGGCAAATTCAAAAGTGCTACGGAGCCCTATCGTCGGAATAATTTATCCGATGAAGCGAGACTGCAGATGAGAGAATACATCGACGAAAGATACAAAAACCTGCTTACGGATATAAGCGAAGCCAGGGAGATTCCGGTTTCTGAACTTCATCGCCTTGCCGACGAATACGTTGGTGCCGATCCGCAAAACGCTCTTAATGCCAAAATGGTCGATGTAGTCGGTTATGAAAATATGGTAGAAGATGCCATCCGCGAACGTATTGGATTGAAAAAGAATGCTAAGATCAACTTCATCTCTCTCAAGAGTTACAATGGCAGCTACACTCCACAGGTGAACTATCAAGAGAATAACAAGATAGCGGTCATCTACGCAGAAGGCAACGTCGTCGACGGTGAAGGCGATTATGGAATGATCGGTGATGACAAATACACTAAGATCATCAACAAGCTCCGCAGAGACGATAAGGTGGATGCCATTGTCTTGCGCGTTAACTCGGGGGGAGGAAGTGCGATGTCTTCCGAAAACATCTGGAATGCGCTCACGCAACTTAAAGAAGAAAATAGCATCCCCATCATTGTATCGATGGGTGATGTAGCCGCTTCAGGCGGATACTACATCGCTTGTCCGGCTGATCAAATCTATGCAGAAACCAATACCCTGACGGGGTCGATTGGTGTTTTTAGTATGTTTCCGAACGCTTCGGAGTTGTTCAACGATAAAATCGGCATCCATTATGATACGGTCAAAACCGGTAAGAATGCGGTTGGACTGACTCCGTTCTTTGATCTTTCGGAAGCAGAGCGATTAATCATGCAACGCCGGACCGACTCACTTTACGCCACCTTCCTTAAACGCGTTAGTGACGGACGTGGACTTTCCGTAAAAGAGGTCAATGAAATTGCTCAGGGCCGCGTGTGGACCGGAACAAAAGCCAAAGAAATTGGCTTGGTGGATGAAATTGGATTGCTCTCCGATGCCATCGCGAAGGCTGCGGAATTGGCCGATATTGATGACTACCGCCTGGTGGAATATCCCAAAATTAAAGACCCGATCCAACGTCTCCTGGAGGACCTGACCGATGAGAACATGGGTTTTACCGCCGAACACTTTTTAAAGGAGGAATTTGGCGAATGGTATCCTGCCTACGAGCACTTGAAGGAAATCAAGAATGCCAGTGGTCCTCAGATGAGATTACCCTACATCATCCCGGCATTTTAGAGGCCCAAAGGCAACGATCATTTATCCACCATCATTTATTTATTTGAGGAAAACCTGCTATCTTGGCGCTCAAATAAACCCACCGGTATGCAAATCACTTACTATGGGCATGCTTCTTTCCAAATTGAAGGTAGCAAGTCCTTGATATTTGATCCATTCATCTCAGCAAATGAAATGGCAAAGGACATTGATGTAGCTACCTTAAAAGCAGATTACATCTTGGTTTCTCACGGCCCTCAGGATCATGTCGTAGATGTAGAGACCATTGCCCAGAATAGTGAAGCCACGATCATTTCCAGTTTTGAGATTGTTACCTGGTACGGTGGGAAAGGCCTCAAGGGGTTTCCAATGAATCACGGGGGAAAGAAAACGTTTGATTTTGGCACGGTCAAGTGTGTCAACGCCGTCCATTCCAGTGTCCTGCCAGATGGCACGTACGGTGGAAACCCTTTGGGTTTTGTGATTTCGAATGAAGAAAAATGCTTTTACTTTGCTGGAGATACAGCTTTAACCCTCGACATGAAACTGATCCCCATGACCTGCCCAAAGTTGGATTTCGCTATCTTGCCCATTGGTGATAATTTCACGATGGGCTACGAAGATGCCGTTATTGCCAGCGACTTTATTGAATGTGATAAAATCATTGGTTGTCATTACGATACTTTCGGTTATATCCAAATCGATCACGATGCTGCTAAAAAGGCCTTTGCGGATAAGGGAAAAGAACTCATTCTGATGGATATTGGCCAAACAATCGAATTATAAAGTGTGTTCTCCATTTGATTAAAAGAGGTAATTGACTTATTTTACACGATATATATAGCTAAAGTTATGGGAAAAGTTGTATCAATAGCCAACCAAAAAGGAGGAGTAGGAAAAACGACTACGGCCATTAATCTTGCTGCCAGTCTGGCTATATTGGAAAAAAAAGTGTTGTTAATTGACGCCGACCCACAGGCAAATGCCTCCTCTGGAATCGGGGTAATGCCGGAAGATGTGGATTGCACGATTTACGATTGCTTGATTAATGATCTGGATCCAACTGAAGCTATCTACGAGACAGAAACGCCCAATCTTCATATCATGCCTTCTCACATCGATTTGGTAGGTGCAGAGCTGGAATTGGTCAGCCGCTTCCACCGGGAGTTTGTCATGAAGAATATCACCGAACAAATCAAAAAATATTACGATTACGTATTCATAGATTGCCTGCCATCTCTAGGATTAATTACAGTCAACGCGCTTTCTGCTTCCGATTCCGTGCTCATTCCAGTCCAATGCGAATTCTTCGCCCTTGAAGGGCTTGCCAAACTCCAGAATACGATCGATCTGGTAAAAAAACAACTCAATCCTAAATTGGAAATCGAGGGTATTTTACTCTCCATGTATGACCAACGATTGCGCCTGGCCAACGTCGTTGTAGGGGAGGTTAGAAAAATCTTTAACAACGAAGTTTTTGACACCATCATTCACCGGAATTCCAAGATTGGAGAAGCCCCTAATATTCACAAACCGGTCGTCATGATCAATGCCAGCAGTAGAGGTAGCATCAACTTCCTAAATTTAGCCAAAGAGTTTCTCCAAAACAACAAGGATAAGATCACATCGAGCATGGTCATACCGGAGTATACCAACAAGTATGAGATCTGAGTTTTAATATTTCCATTCAATGGCAAAAAAGATAGCTAAGAAACCAGTAAAAAGGAGTGTCACCAGAGATAAATTGGGTGCCGGCATCGGCGCGATTTTCAATCGTGAGATAGATGAGAAAATTGCCGAAAATCCGCAGGAAGTTGTCAAAGAATTATCCAATACGATTGCCATGATCCCATCGGAGGCCATCGAAGTCAATCCCAATCAACCCCGAAACTACTTTGATGAAGACGCCTTGCAAGAGCTATCCGACTCTATTCAAATACACGGGTTAATCCAGCCAATCACAGTCAGGAGACTCAGTCCAAAGGAATTTCAATTGATTTCCGGTGAGCGAAGGTGGCGCGCTTCTAAAATGGCAGGTCTGAAAACCATCCCTGCCTACATTCGCATTGCCAACGACCAGGAAATGCTGGAGATGGCGCTGATCGAAAATATTCAACGAGAAGATCTCAATGCCATTGAAATCGCACTCACCTATCAGCGATTGAAAGAGGAATGCCGGCTAACCGATCAGAAGTTGTCCAATCGCGTTGGAAAAAAGAGAACTACTGTCACCAATTACTTGCGATTGTTGGATCTGCCACCCACCATTCAGACCGCCGTAAAAAATAAAGAAATCACTATGGGTCACGCCCGTGCCTTGGCAGGAGTTAAAGATTTTGCCATGCAAGGTGTATTTCTAAAGCAAACCGTTGACGAAGCCCTTTCAGTAAGGGCGCTCGAACGCTTAGTCAGTCAATTTAACGATCCCGCCCCCCGCAAAGATAAACCTCGTGAGCTATCTGACGACTACAAACAGGTTGAACAGACCTTTCGGGAGTTCTTCGGTGCCAAAAAAGTGGCCTTGAAATTAAGGGGAGAAGGCAAGGGACAGATAGTGATTCCATTCAATAGTGTTGATCAATTAAACGCACTACTGGATCGGATTGAAGATTAAAAGTCAATAAAAGACCAAAATGCCTAATGAAAGTTGAACGGGGCAACGATTGGACAAGAGGGTTCGTTGAACTTGATATGAAACATCTTTTTCTCACCATACTGTTTTCTCTTCTTGGGCATCTCGTAATTTCGGGACAAGATACACTAAACGTATCCGAAAAAATACCGCAACGAGAAATGATGGACCCCAACCCCGTCAGCATCGATACCGTGGACACAAAAAAGAAAAAGCGCAAAGAAAGAGTCATTGTCCCCAAAAAAGCGCTCATCCTTTCCTTAGCCATACCTGGTGCCGGCCAGTTATACAATGGGCGCTGGTGGAAGCTACCTTTTGTTTATGGAGGAGTAGGTGGTGTCGTCTTTGCCATTGATTATAATACCCGACAATTTCGACGCCTGAGGGATGCTTTGACTGCATTTAGAGCCAATGAAGATCATGAGTTTTCGGGAACGGGAATTGATAATGAAAGTTCATTGCGAAATTTAAGGGACCAATTTGACAAAAACCGACAGCTTTCCTACATCGGTTTAGTAGCGGTACATGCATTACAGGCCGTAGAAGCTTACGTGGATGCCCATTTGCAGAATTTTGATACCGACGAAGATATAAGCGTAAGATTCCGTCCGGAGTTCGATGTCAGCCCATTCGGTCAGCCATCCTTAGGCGTAGGGGCTGTCATACCCATCGGACTGGGTAAAAGAGAAATCATTCCTTTAGATTCCGATTTTTGGTCGGAATAAAACCTCCCCCTTCCTGCATCTATACACCGGCTGGTTCCAAGGCTTGGACAGGCACTACCCAGCCGCGTTCATCAACTACTCTTCCAGAACGCAGGCCGTTGATTTCTGCTTTGGCTAATCCCGCTATCTTGAAAGCTTCGACTGGAGGAAGCTTCATTACTTTATCCTTATAAACGATTTCTGAAATGGGCGCAATGACCGCTGCTGTTCCCGCTCCAAAAGCTTCCTGTAATTTGCCAGCCTCGGATGCAGCAATCAGCTCATGAATATCGACCAATTTTTCTTCCACTTCATAACCTCTTTCGCGAAGAATGGTCATAATGCTGTTGCGCGTAATTCCTTTCAAGATGCTGCCATCGGTTTTTGGCGTAACGACCTTGCCATCAATGACGAAAAAAATATTCATGGTGCCCACCTCCTGGACATATCGAAATTCGTGGCCATCCATCCACATAACTTGATCAAATCCAGCTGCCTTTGCCTTTTCGGTCGCAAGGATTGCTCCGCCGTAGTTTCCAGCAGCTTTGGCCTCGCCAGTCCCCCCTGGTACGGCTCTGACGTACTCCAATTCTGCGCGAAGGCGTACGGGCTTTGAATAATATGGTCCTACGGGACCAGTATAAATCATAAAAAGATATTTATCGCCAGGCCGAACACCGAAATATTCATCACAGGCAAACATGAATGGACGAATGTAAAGAGCACTTCCTTCCTGAGGTGGAATCCAGGCATGATCCAGGCCAACCAACAAATGCAGGGCTTCGACAAAGAGGTCCTCCGGAAAGTCTGGCATACACATCCGCTGAGCCGATGCATTGATCCGCTTTGCGTGCATTTCGGGCCGGAAAAGCATTGGCTTTCCATCGTGACTTTTGGAGGCCTTCATACCTTCAAAGATGGCTTGGCCGTAATGGAGCGCAAAACAAGCAGGATGAACAGAGATGTTGCCGAAGGGTACGATCCGGGCATTTTCCCATTTATTTCCGTTATATTCGGCGATGAACATGTGATCGGAAAAAGCAGCTCCGAAAGGGATGTTATCAAAATCCAGATCAGGAAGCCGCGAATTGCTTGTTCTGGTGATGGAGATTCTTGCGCTCATAAAAAGGTATTTTAGATATGTTACTTTCGTTTAGAACAGTATTTCCCGGTTCAGGGTTCCCATATTACATAGTAAAATAAAAAAATATATTTTGAATCCCTATTTCGAAGAATTCAAGGTTTACCCCTTTACAAATGCCCGGCAATCTCAATCGAGCAGGACCGGAGAAAATGCCAAAGGGCTATTGATTGTTTACAGTGCAACGGAAGAGAACCAAGAAGCGCTGCTTGACTTTCTTGCAAAGATTGTCAAAGCTGTAAATTTTGAATTGCAACAAGATACAATTACTATTAATCTTTCTCCAACTGAATCGATAAGTTTGGCCGAATTTAATAGCGAATTTCCCTATACGAAAGCACTCATTTTTGGTGTTTCACTGCAAAAACTAGGTCTGCACTTCGATGCTTCGAAGTACAGACCAATCAAAATATCTGATAAGCAATACCTTATTGCCGATGAGTTAGACCTCATTTACCAGGAACGGCAAAGAGGTGAAAAACAGAAGGCCGGACTTTTATGGAAAGCGATGAAACAGCTTTTTGAATAACTTTCCGGCGCATTTCCTCCCGGGGAGACCTTCAGTCATTTCGCCATCGTTTAGGCCGGCGCGGTCGCGGTGAAGTACCGACCGCAAAGCGATCGTACTGAAAACTAATCCGCTCGATTTTCTGATAGGCTCTCTTGACAATTTTTTCGTCGAGATAAAAGACGATGTACGCACCATCCATCAAGAGCATAGATTGCGGCTTAAAAGACAGTTTATTGTAAAAATAGTAGCCCCGGCCCCGAATACATTGACTACTACCACGGTATGTCGTTTGCGGAAACAAATTGACCAGACATGGATCTGTCCACGAAGTTGATTCAGGCGGTATCGGTGCAGCGTAAAAGCGATCGAACTTAGCATTCAAGTTGGTGGACGTACCGCCAACGACGGTCTGGAAATTATGTCCACGATAGAACAACTGGACCTGATAACCAGATTTGACCTTAAGTGATTTAGGAGGAACGGCGAACGCAGCGGTACGGTTACCCGTGCGATAACAATATTGATTACCTTTTAAATCTTGTCCGCTGTAAAATTGAACGGCCCATCCAGAGATGCAACTGGCATGGCACGAAGTATTAGGCATCAGAAGCCAACAGAAAGAGACTAGGAATACGTACAGACTTTGCTGTGATACTGTTTTCATTGTCATAGGGTTTTCATCTACGCAAAGATGGAACAAATGACAATAGGAAGAATCCTGGATTCCCTCCAAATCCAAAATTGGTGGTTTACCACTATCATCGACGTAGCCGGAAAATATGTCGAAATTGTTCTAGCTTTGTAGCTCACTTAGAAATCGGAAACGTGCATGGAAACACTGATATTTGCGACAGGCAATGCCCATAAAGTAAGGGAGATCAAGAAGTATTTGGGAGAAAGCTACAACATTAAGAGTCTGCAGGACATTGGCTGTATAGAAGACATTCCCGAAACCAGTCCCACCATCGAAGGAAATGCATTGCAAAAAGCCCGCTACGTCGTGCAGCACTACCAAGTAGATTGCTTCTCTGAAGATACTGGGTTGGAGATTGAAGCGCTAAATGGAGAACCAGGTGTCTTTTCAGCACGTTACGCCGGACCGGAAAGGAGTGCAGCAGCCAATATGACAAAAGTCCTGAAAAAACTGGAAGGTCGGAGCAACCGCAAAGCACGGTTCAAAACTGTTATTGCCCTCATCCAAGGTGGAAAAGAGTACACATTCGAAGGAATCGTAGAAGGTCACATCGCCTTCTCTCCAAAAGGCTCGGAAGGTTTCGGGTATGACCCGATATTTATACCGGAACAAGAAAACCGAACCTTCGCCGAAATGGGATTAACCGAAAAAAACAAGATTAGTCATCGCGCCCGGGCCGTTGACAAACTAGTCCAACATCTAAATCTAAATACGTGAACCCGATAATTTACAATCCCGAATCCTCTTCTCCCCTATTCCACCATGGTCTTCTCATAATACTTTAAACCAGCGATCAAGCCCTCTTCGGTTCCCAGGTCAATTTTCATTTTCTTGGCATATTGTTCCACACCTTTTCCCAAGACTTTTGCGACGCCTTTTTTCGACAGCTTAACAAACTGCAACTGACCGGTATCTGCAATGTAATACAGTTCAATTGGAATAAATCTCTTAATAAACATCGTTTTGTTGGGCGCTTCTATTTTGCGCTCTTGGATATTGACTTTGAAATTGCGGATGATTTTCAGCCGTTTACCCGTATACAGTACCTGTACAAATCGGTTTGGCGCCGACGGATCAATCCCACGAAAAAACTCCATCTCTTTGCCTTCCGATTCGATCGTGATTTGCCTATACAGTTTTTCATCTAGATTGATGTACTTATCCCCTCTTTTGATTTCAAAATTCCCGGTATGCCCATTGAAGTTCAGCGGAATTCCTTTATACTCCTTGTTTTCCAAGTCAATAATGTTTGCCTTGATGAATTCGGAAAAAAGATAGGGACTGCCTTTTATGTCTTCGTATCGGCCTTCTTCCAGTTCCATTGCATTATCCAATAAAAATTTATCGTCTTCTTGAGCATTCAAACAAAGGGTACCGAACAGCAATAAAATCGAGAAGCTGTTCAAGAGGAGCGTTTTCATATCTGACCAATTTTGATGAGAAATACACGATTCCCGCTGGTCTGGGCAACCAATGATTACCAAAACGAGCGGGAATTCTGAAATAAAGCTATAAAATAGATTTGATAGTCTCTATTTGCCCATCACTGAAATTAGCGCTAAGTCGGCTAGAGAAGAATTCTGGTATTGGCAATCTTCCTTTTGATGATGGGTTTTAGATGGTCGGCAGCGTCAAGCAGCAACAATTCGTCGGGAGGAAAAGGTTGTGGAGCATTACCACAGTATTTTTTGCTCTGGTCACTCAAGGCTCTTTCGTCCCCCTGGAAAGTTGAAGAATAATGCTCAAAAACGGCTTCACCGTCGAAGCGCTGGCTCTCCAACAGGCTTCTCGTATTTCTGTCGAAAATCTCCAGTCGGCCGCCAACACGAGCTGCCTTGTTTTGAAAGGCTTCAAGAACGGTAGCTTTGATGGTAACGTTACGGACGATCTTAATGTCATTACCAGAAGTATCTTTCATCACGTTACCG
This sequence comes from Saprospiraceae bacterium, assembly GCA_028284395.1. Lineage (GTDB taxonomy): Bacteria > Bacteroidota > Bacteroidia > Chitinophagales > Saprospiraceae > JANQRV01. The sequence goes on along the minus strand of JANQRV010000207.1, from coordinate 37,171 downwards.
TTTTCATCCAGAACATACTCAAAGCCATCTTCAATTTCTTTGGTATCATCGTATTGACGCTCTTTAATGATTTCCGGGCTAACTTCTATCTCGGTTAAATTGATAACGACCTCATAATCGTAATGAATACCGGACTGAGGTTGGACGTGATAAGATTTCCACTGACTCTCCAGGTCGTAGGTACCTATGGCCAATAGTTCCCTTTCAAAAGCTTCGGGTAAGATCGTCGGCGCATTGTTGACCATCTTGAAGAGAATATAGGTGCGTCCCAAATTCAGGGCTTCCTGGATTAAGGACCGACTATCTTTATAATTGCGATCATACCGATCAATCCGCTCTAATTTTGTGGCAGCCTCCCGAGCGGCAGCTTTGTCTCCCTTACGGGCTGCGACTAACAACGTACTTGCATTCCGGTATAGGGATTCTGCTGCTTTTTGGCGGGCTTCAGACTCTAATCCCTCTATCCGAACAAATTGGAATTCTGCCTCCACCCCCCTTTCGTCAATTAGCGGTAAAAGTGGTTCAATACGCTCTTGTCTTTTCCGGATACCACGATAAACATCGTATACTTTTTCCCAGCCGTTACTCCTTTGTTCGGCTTTAATACGAGCCGCCAATCTCATATCGGCTTGAGTAGCTCTTTGAAAAGCATTTTGTAATGCCAATACATGTTCGGTGCGTTTTTTCTTTTTGCCGGCTAGTTTGTTGATCGTTTTAGCGATTACATCGTCATAATTTCCTTGTTCCACTAATTTCTGTGGAGAAGAACAGGCAGAAAACAATAAAAAAGTAGCTAAGATTGTGATAATGAATGGATGAAATGGTTTTTTGTACATCGTTGTTGGTCGTTTTGAGTTACGGAATTTAGGCTACATCATCGAGACGAATATATCAATGATTCACCAAAAATAGTGCGAAGACCCTGCCATGGATATTTAAAATAAGTTAAATAAGTCAATTGAGTAGTTAAATAGTCATAATGTGCATTAAAAAAAGTTAAGATGAGTAATACACTTACCCATCAGCACTTAAGAAAAAAAAGCCGCAATCTGTTGGAAACTACTCGGAGGGTAGGTTGAGGTCATTTAAGTAATCCTCAATTTCTTTGAGATCAGGCTCGTTTTCGATCGAAAATGAACGAACCTGTTGACCGTGACGATCAAAAAGTATCCATTGGGGGATGATCGACCAGCTCTTTTTTTTCTTTTCGGTCTCTCCATCCATATAGATTTCGTATGGGATTTCATTCTCTTTCACTACCGAAAGGATCTGCCCCGGCAAATAGTCCTTTTCTCCCTCTTGGACATGCACTCCGACAATATTTAAGTTAGGGAACTTACCCCACAACTTTTTTGAAAGTGGCAGCGTTTTTTTCCTGCTTTTCTGATCGCCAACATTAAAAAGAACCACCAACAAATACCCTCCCGAACGTTGGATAATGGATACCAAGTTGTTCAACGACAGTTTACCAGATAGCTTAGATAAATCCATCATAATCAATGCACTTTATTCATGAAGAAGGTTGACAATTATTGCAAAGCCGAGGGGTTTGCACAATACTCTATTTCACTGCTGTGAATCGCTAGAGATCAAATGCATGGGAAAATAATTGTCTTTTGTAATCTTTGGGGAATAATTTCCTTAAAGTCGCTCGCTTATTGATCAAGCGGGTCAATAGCCTTAATATTGTTCTGATGTGATAGCGCCACAATAACAAATGTAATTGAGCCTACTTAGCTTACAAATATAATGAAAAAAACGAAACTAGAAAATCCTAACGCCCCGATCGCGTGCAGATCAATCTTCACCGGGTGTACGCTCCCGGGTTGGGGTAATTTGGACCCTGCACTTGTTTTTCACTATTGGTAAACGTCGATCATGACTTCATCGATGAACAACTTTGCTGGATTCCCACGGTCTGAATGCCAGGCTGGTAAATCCCCGGCATTCTTAATAACGATATGAAGGTATCTGCTTTGACGTGGTTTTATAGTTACGGTTACCGTTCGGATTTCGCGATCCATATCACCTTTCGGTTGCTTGTCAAATCGGCTGCCCAGGCGTACAAAGTTTTCCTGGTCGATACTACCTTTGATGGTCACGGACCGGGGAGGAAAGATGGCCTCATCAGTATCGACCAGATACCGGAAGGTGACCGATTTAATTTTCTCCTTCTTTCTCAGGTCCAGCAATACATCGAGGTCATTTCCTTCCCAGCCCATCCACGCGATGTCAGCCGCATACTTTTCGGCCAGTTGCAAGTCAAAAAGCTGCCGAACGCTTCGTTCAGCTCCATATGCCGGGGCATTAATATTTTCCAGCACTCTAATCGGCGTTCTTTTCCTGGCCGTTACGCTGTGAAAATATTGCTTGCGATAAATTGGGCTTCTGGGCAGACTGTCAGAATAAGCAACAGCCTTAAGCACCGTGGTTCTGTCAATTTCGATGGGTTTTTGATATTCGGTGTCTTTCCGGGTAGGGCGCTTTCCGCTGAGATTGTATCGGATATCGCTGTCGGGTGTTTGGGATTGCAGTTGAATATGCTGTTTGCCAAAAAAGATGGTCTTGCCCAGCCGTTCGTAAGGTGGTAGGGTCGAAAAATTCAAGGGTCCTTTCTCATTGTGATGTTTGTCGGCAGCCTTGGCATCCGGTAGCAATGCCTCATCAGTAGCCCAGGTAGTATTGGGCGATGGGCCCATCTCGAATATCAATTCGCCGCCGGCAAGAATTTCATCATGATATAGGTAAGCACGATTCAGTATTTCGCCATTCAAAGAGACAGACTGCACAAAGCGGTTTTGATTAGAATTGTTTTCCGCCAGGATCACAAATTGAACACTGTCGGCCAGGTGCAGGACTGCCTTCTTAACGGAAGGCGATCCGAAAATGTACTTATTGTCACCAGGGCAAACCGGATAAAAGCCCAGGCTATTAAATACGTACCATGCCGATAACTGACCGTAGTCATCACTGCTGATCAGCCCGGCCGGTGAATCATCGTAGAAGTCGTTCATGATTTGACGAACCAGGCTTTGTGTTTTCCAAGGTTGTGCGGCAAAGACGTAGAGATAAGGCATTTGAAGGGAAGGTCCGTGTCCGTGTCCATACCTGCCGATATAACCCGCTTCATCGTCGGGACGCACTTGAAAGATATCGTCCAGCCATGCAATGAAATCTTCTCGTCCTCCCAACAAGTATTCCAGGTTTTTAATTGCATGAGGCATAAAGGCAGAATACCCCCAGATGTTACCGGAGATGTAGTGCTCGAACAACTTTTCCCAATCGGCCATTTCGATATCTACCCATTTTCCTTCTACTGTTTTGGGCCAAAAGTAAGCTTTGTTTTCATTAAAATAGTTGACAAAGGTCTTAGATCGTTGCCAGAATTCATTGGCCACTCGATCTTTTCCCATTTTGGAAGCGGCTTTGTAAATACACCAATCGTGATAGGCATATTCCATAGCTTTAGATACCGAATAATTGAACTGGGCGGGAACATAACCAATGGTTGTGTAGTAGTTTAGTCCATTGTAACCATAGATGGTACGGCTGCGGCGATCGTTATTGGCTGCATGGATCATTGCCTTTAAGGCGTTTTTTTGATCGATGCCCGGTAGGTCCTTGATGATGGCATCCGCGATGATCGGGACGGCGTTGTCGCCAACCCGGGCATTACTTTGACTACCGGAAATTTCATAATTGGGCAATCCTACTTTTGCTTGGGAGTAACGGGAAACCATCGAATTTACAATATCTGCATTTCTTTGCGGCATGGTCAGGTTGAAAAGAGGATGCAAAGCCCGGAAGGTATTCCAAGTAGAATAATTGGTGTACTGAAGTTGGTTCTTCGATCGAAAAACCTTGCCTTCGATGCGATACCTACCATCCACATCCGAAAAGACATTCGGCCCCATCGAAGCTCGATAAAGACTGGTATAAAATAGCTTACGCGCCTTATCTGAACTCTCCACTTCTATTTGATCGAGAACGTTCGCCCATTTTTGTCGAGCTTCCTCCCGCACTTCATCAAAAGTCTTGGCCTCAGCTTCCGCTTCCAGGTTTTTAAGGGCTCCCCTATAGCTCACAAAGGAGAGGGCTACCTTCACCTCAATGGGCCGGCTTTTTTTAGCATCAAAGGTTACAAAAGCCTTTACATTTTTCCCACTTTCATCACTGGTCAGCGCGGGAATGGAATCTCGAATAAGGATGTCCGAACGGGAGAATGGCTCCGAAAAGGTAGCGACAAAAAAAACATAACGCCTTCCCGATCGACCCTTCGAGTATTTGAATCCTCTGATTTCCTGATTCGAAACCAGGTTGATCCGGGTCTCCAGTACTTCCTCGTTAATATGATGAGTTGGATCTATGATGATATTGGCTTGGGTCGTATCCGGAAATGTATAACGGTGCAAGCCGACCCGTTCTGTGGCAGTTAGCTCGACATCGATATCATATCGGTCAAGAGCGACTTTGTAATAACCTTCCGCCGCCCTTTCGGTTCGGTGTCGGAATTCGGATCGATAGCTCTTCATAACATCTTCGTCGGTACCATGTCGGACATCGACTTCACCGACCGTCGGCATCAAGAGAATATCTCCTAACGCAGCCCCATTGGCCCCACTTAAGTGAGTGTGAGCAAAGCCCTTAATGATCTTGTCTTGGTAGTGGTAACCGGAAAATCTATGCCCTTTTTGATAATCGTTGCTTGGGCTCAACTGGATCATGCCGAAGGGCACTGTTGCTCCCGGAAAAGTTCTACCGTCAGCATCCGTACCAATGAAAGGATCTACACTGCGTTCCGGTGGAGAAGAACAGGCCGAGGTCAAAAGAATGACAACGAAGGTAATAGCCGGAGCTATTCCAATTGCAGGTATACCTGCAACGAAGGGTTTCTTTAGCATACGATGGGGGGTAGATGTTACACTGTAAAATTTCCATTAGCCAATCCATACGGTCATTGGCTACAAACAAATATAATGAAGTACATTCAGCTTTTGTCCATTGACCTTCAAGTTAATGGCCTGATTTTTGCATTTTTCTTTTTACACCCCAGCTATTTGAAGGGAATCACAACATTGAAAAATCTGAATTCATCATTTAGACTTAACCGAGCGAAAAAGGGTACCCCACCAGCGTGACTCCCACACAACAACGGAAAACAGATTAACAATTGAAACACAAGAATAGTAGCTAACCGGTCGGTTCCACTTAAAGCCGTCATAGTAGCTGCCGATTTTATTCCTACAATTATACTAACATGACGAAGACCAGGAACGAAGGCTTTTATCAGGTCATGAAGGCTTTCTTGTTTTGTCTCGTAATACCATTTACATCCTTCGGAAATTCATCGCTTGACAGTCTGATTTTGGCTACTGAGTCAATGGTAGATTCAGAACAGAAGATCAACAATTATGAAGCATTGTGTGACGCTTTATTTTACGATCACCCGGACTCCTCTCTATACTATATTCAAAAGGGATATAGGATAGCAGAACGGTTGGAATCAAAAAAAGGACTGGCCATCACCTCCAGTTGGCTAGGCTACATTTACGATGGTGTATACAGTATTTTAGACAGTTCGATTCACTACTATTCGATTTCCCTAGAAACTTATGAAGAACTTGGTGTTTGCCAAAAGGTCATTGATCAACAAATCAACATGGGGGCCGCCTATATTTTTGCCAGCGAATACGGAAAAGCCATACAGGTCTTCATGGACGCACTTATTCGAGCTGAAGAAATGGGATCCCTACAACTAAGGTCAGAAATCCTGATCAACCTCGGAGTCGCGCACCGCAAAATGAACGCAGAAGGAGCTGCCATCAAAGTTTACCGCGAAGCAATCGGTATTCAACAGCAATTGAAAGATACCAGCCTCCTTGCCAAGACCTATTTGAACATAGGAGTGGCATACGGAAAAATCGACAAAAAGGAACTGGCGATTCGAAATTTACAGAAAGCCAAGGGTTTGTATACTGAGGTTGGCGATACGGCAGAAGCGGCATCTGTAGATCTTGCCATCGGAATGGCTTATATGGATCTTGGGGATTTTCGAAAAGCACGGGTCATTATGGAAAACGTCGTGTTACAGCATCAAGATCTGCTGGACGACTTTGACATCAGTAGATACCATTTGTTCAAAGGGCAATTAGACCAGATGGAAGGCCGCTCCCAAAGTGCGCTGGACCATCTCTTGAAGGGCTATTCGATCATCGGCCAAACGGATCAAATCGACTTAAAAGCGGCGTACAAAGAGGCCATAGCCCAGGCTTATGCCTCCATCGGTGAGTATGAAAAATCTTATGAGTTTCTCCAACAGTATGCTGCAATGAAAGACTCTATAAACGACCAAAAGCGCATGGACCTGGAACAGGAAATGCGTATCCGGTTTGATACCGAACGCAAAGAAGAGGAAATCCTTCAACAAAATAGGCTATTAAAGCAAAAAAAACGGTCACAAAAATTGCTTATCGCCCTGGCTTGTACACTTGGCTTCCTATTGTTGTTGGCATCGCTACTAGTGAGAAACCGCATTCGCGCCAACAAGGAATTGAACCGTAAAAATCAAGTTATTGCGGAAGCTCTCGATCAAAAAGAAACGTTGCTGCGAGAAATTCATCATCGAGTGAAAAACAACTTACAAATCATCTCTTCCCTACTCAGTCTACAATCTCATCAAATTAAAGATGAATCCGCACTTGCCGCCATATCCGAAGGTAGGAACCGCGTAAAATCAATGGCATTGATACATCAAAATCTCTACCAGGACAGCAATTTAGTGGGCGTAAAGGTGAAAGACTACATTGAAAAATTGACCGATAGCCTTATATCATCTTACAAATTCACAGCTGATGTGATCGACGTACAAAAAGAAATCGATGACCTGGAATTAGATGTAGACGCCATTATTCCACTTGGACTTGTACTCAACGAACTGATCAGCAATGCTTTGAAATACGCATTCGACGGAGACAAAAAAGGCCGTCTTCAAATTTCTTTGCGTAAGTCAAAGAAGGTATTATCGTTGCAGGTTAAAGACAACGGCAAGGGAATGCCGCCGGATTTTCAAATTGACCAGGCTGGTTCGATGGGCTATAGAATCATTCAATCCTTTAGTAAAAAGCTGAAAGCGCAATTAATGATTCAAAACGACAATGGTGCCGACGTTACTTTGCGTATACCAATCGATTCCATTCGTTCAAAAAACCAGAATAACCTTTACGAAAGTCCAAAACATCAAAGAGCCTAGGCTTCTCGACTAAGCTCAATAACGGTGATTTCAGGCCACATGCCAATCCGCCCCGGAAAAGCTAGAAAACCAAATCCCCGATTGACGTAAAGGTACTGACCGGCTTCTTCGTACAAGCCCATCCAATGTTCGTAGCGATATTGAGCAGGGCTCCATTTAAAGCCCGGCATGTTGACCCCAAATTGGAAGCCGTGGGTATGTCCGCTCATCGTCAAATGGATGTGTTTGGGATGGTTCAAGACTTTTTCATCCCAGTGAGTAGGATCATGAGAAAGGAGTATGCAAAATTCCTCGGGCGCAGTGGATTCCAACGCCTTGTCAATATCGCCGTATTTGGGAAACCATCTACCTCTGCCCCAGTTTTCTACTCCCAGCAGGCAAATGCGTTCTCCATTTCTTTCAATAAAAGCATTTTCGTTATTCATCAACCGGAAGCCCATTCGCCGATACTTGCTGCGGAAGTCCTTCCAATAATCTTCTTCTTTCGCAGGATCATCCGGAACACCATAGTAGTCGTGGTTTCCCAAAGTGCAAAACTTACCTGCTGTGGCTTCCAAAGCTCCAAAAATATCGATGTAGGGATCCACTTCATTCTTATCCGAATTAACCAGGTCTCCGGTAAATACGATCAGATCTGGATCTTGCTCATTGATCATTCTAACTCCCTTTTTCACACCGCTCTTGCTATCTAAGCTTCCGGCATGTATATCTGAGATCTGTACGATTTTGAAACCTTCGAAAGATTTTGGTAAGTCCTTGAAGGCCAACTTCACCTTGTTGATGGTGTAAGCGTATTTTCCCTTGGTAATTCCGTAGACCATTAACGAAAATGGAATGCTCGCCAAACCGGTTGCGGCCAATGTCAGGAACCGTCGCCTTTTTGGCAATAAAGCAGTTGATCTCTTCTGGTCATTTGGTGGCATCACCATTTTCTGAAGCACCCGCCAGAAACCCGCCAGGTAGCGCCAGAGATCCTGAGGAAGCATGAAGACCACAAAGGCTAACTTAGAAATAATGGCAGTCAACATGATCCCCATATAGATGTTTGCCGAGCTGGAACTAAAGAAACCGCCACCGGTAAAGGCCAGATAAAAACGGAGGAAACTGTAATAAATGAAAAGACTGAGTAGGATGTAGATAAGGGTGAATATATTTCGGGAAAATCTTGTCTTGAATAGGGAACGCAGTCCGAAATAGGTGTAAATATCCATTAGGACGTACAGAAAGCAGATCGTATAAAAGGTATTTAGTCGGGATCTCATTTTATGTGATGTATGATACGCCTCACACGATTAAAGATGTGCGGTTCACGTTAACGATATTGGGTGTGTGGTCTTGTGTCGACGGTATTCCGGGAATGGTGATTATTTCGCCACAAAAATAGAACTTGTTTCGATTAAATCAATATCTAAGTACTTTGCGAACGATTCTTCCTTGTGCTCCGGCCAATTCAAGAAAGTAAACGCCCGGCATGCCCACCCAATCCAGACTGATTGCCTGCGGCCCTTGTGCTAATGGCAACTTCTTCAAAAGACGACCACCTCATATTTGGAGAGTAGGTCATCGGTAAACAATTTTGTGTCTTCGGTAGCTTCCGTGTTTGGTGCTGATTTCGCGAATGGCATCGTGACGAAGGCCAGCTGTTTTAGAAAACACCAGTACATCGAATTCGTGAACCGTATTGGAAGAAGGGACCAGAGAAAGGAATAAGACTGAAACGAAGGAAAGTATAAAATACTTGAAGAACATAACATCAAATTTGGCTGTAATCCCCAAATTTAATGAATCAAAAAAAGATTGCCGGACATGGAGTCCGGCAATCCCAATAATATAGCTCAATCACAACAAGTGCCTTAATTCAAAATTGTGTCCATTGCTGGAATTCACTTATTGATGAGTCGTTGTTGCTATCGGTATCTTAACCTTTAACGGTCTTGATGATAGCAGCCGCTACTTTGTATGGATCGGCATTGGAAGCAGGTCTTCTGTCTTCCAAATAGCCACTCCATCCATTCTGTACAGCGGCGATCGGGATACGGATAGAAGCTCCGCGATCCGAAACACCATAAGAGAACTTGTCAATGGATTGTGTTTCGTGCAAACCAGTCAAACGCTGATCATTGTCTGCACCGTACACGGCGATACATTCTTGGATCGTACCAGAGAATTTTTCGCAGATTTCTTCGAATACTGCCTTACTTCCGGCAGTTCTCAAAGTAGTATTAGAGAAGTTAGCGTGCATACCGGAACCATTCCAGTCGCCCTTTACGGGCTTACAATGCCAGTTGATGCTTACGCCATATTTTTCACCTACTCTCTCCATCAGGTAGCGAGCGACCCAGATTTCGTCACCGGCTCTCTTCGCACCTTTTGCAAAGATTTGGAACTCCCATTGGCCAGCCATTACCTCAGCGTTGATGCCTTCTACGTTCAGGCCAGATTCCAGACATATATCAAGATGCTCTTCAATGATCTCTCTACCGAAAGCATTCGAAGCACCTACTGAGCAATAGTATGGTCCCTGAGGGGCAGGATAAGAACCGGCTCCGTTCGGGAAACCAAGTGGTGCGCCATCTACCCATAGGGTGTATTCCTGTTCGAATCCGAACCAGAAATCACCGTCATCATCGTCGATGGTCGCACGACCATTTGATGGGTGTGGAGAACCGTCAGCACTCAATACCTCACACATAACAAGGTAGCCGTTTTTGCGTCCCGCGTCTTCAAACAATGCAACGGGCTTCAGCAAGCAGTCGGAAGATCCACCGGGAGCCTGTTCTGTCGAACTACCGTCAAAAGACCACATGGGACATTCTTCCAGTTTACCGCTAAACTTAGAACTATCAAGAACTTTAGTTTTGCTTCTTAAAGATTGGGTTGGTGTATATCCATCTAGCCAGATATACTCTAACTTTAATTTTGCCATTTGTTAATTTGTTTTTAAATACTTGTTATGATAAATGATTGAAAATTTGCTATTTATCCTTTTATCAATAACACGGTTGCTGCTGCGAATCTCCGTCCGCCTTTCCTTTAGAAGCTGTAAACAGCTGCCAGTAGGAAAGATGAAAGCGACTTCGATGGATCCAATGAAGAGTTTAAGAAAGTTGCATCTTCAGAACCACTATCCAAACGGATTTCCGGGATCAAAGTCAGGTTTCCAATACTGGCATTCGCCGAAAGCGTTAGTGCCACGATGGTGGCATCTCCCTCGGCATCATAAGCACCGATCGCACCCGCTCCGCCGTTAGCTTCTCCAAAAAACTCTCCACGAACACCAATTTTAAAAGCGTCAGAAGTAGCCAATTGGAGGTAAGCAGCAACGCCATAAAAATCAGATGCATCTCCACTTGCATCACCGATGCTCGTTCCCTTCACCTCTTCACCAACGGCAGTCGTATTGTAAGTTGCATTCAGTCCTAAATAAAATGTTTCACTCAAGTCGAAGCCAGCAGTCAAATCCACTTGGAAAGTAGAACCACTAGAAGCATCTCCATCCGATGCAACATCTTCGTCCAGGCTTCCATCCTGGTCACCGTAGAGCAAATTTAGATATACACTGGATGCATCACCAGAGTATCCCAGCTGCGCACCAAGAGTGTAGGTATTCAATACATTCGATTCGGTCATATCGGTCGGGTTGAATATTCCCAACATCAGGCTCAACTGATCGCTCAGTCCAAAATCCGCTTTCAAACCAGTGTGAGAAAAAGGACCGTAAGAAAACATGTAGGAAGTCGAATAATTAAAGTTTGAAGCCGGTGAAATCACCTCGTAGCCCAAGAAAGTATTGAAATTACCCATAGTCAGGGTAACAGACTCGCTTACATTCCAATATGCGTATAGCTGGTTAACGATGTTGGCGGAGGGCATTGAACCGAAAACAGCATCAGCACCTCTGGGACCAAATACGAGGTCACCAACAATACCCGCCTTTTTGCCTTCATATGCACCAACCAAGTTGAACATACCTAAGGAGAATCCATTTCCATTCGCAAAGGAAGTACCAGGAACCGGGTAGCTCACTGCCGGATTATTCTTCGCGGACAAGTTTGCTCTGTAATATACGTCAACGGTTCCCGAAAGACTTAATTCAGCTGAAGACTCCTCAGAAGATTCTTCAGCCTCCTGGGCTTGAACCAAGGTAAAATTTGCAAATAATATAAGCAATGCGAATATATAATTTAATTTATTCATTTCTAACAGATTTAGAGAATTTTAGTAAAGTGATGCGAAAGAACTGGTTTCGCGTCCGGTTTAGTTGTTAGCACATGGCACCAGTTCGCTATCTAAGTAATCCTCTTAAATCTTTTGAATCTTCAGAAATTAGTCTACTTTTGTGGTCATAGCCCTATACCTAACTCGGGTATAGCTCAACCCAACGCGACTTTAAGTTATTTCTAAGATTTATTTCAATGGATAACTTTTAGCAAACGGTTTACCGTTTTCCTGGCTCCTTGACCTCTGCTTCACCTTCGGTCGGGAGCCATTAATTTTTCTGGTAAATAGAACCTTGCTTAACAAAGTATCATTCGCAATGGGCCTCACATTTTCTCTTGCTTCACTCGGTCGATCTAGGTAAAAATTGCGAACGATACCTTAAACATTATATAGTTATGAATCATTTTTGTAAACTGAAATCCACCGCACCTTCGAACGGGATCTCATAAGCGTGCATATCGTGTTCTGCGATATCCAGACCTTGAATTTCTTCTTCTTCAGAGACACGGATACCGATTGTTGCTTTCAGCAGATACATCAGAGCGAAAGCAAAAATGAATGTAAACGCACCGATTGCTAGAATACCGATTAGCTGAGTCACTAGTTGGCCTCCCCCAGCACTTGATCCGAAGATTCCCACTGCCAGTGTTCCCCAAATACCACATACAAGGTGGACGGAAGTTGCACCTACGGGGTCGTCCAATTTCAATCTGTCGAACATGACAACCGAGAAAGGAATAATGATACCGGCAATAAATCCGATAATGATCGCATCGGTTGGCGTCATCAAATCAGCACCGGCAGTAATACCTACCAAACCGCCTAATACACCGTTCAATACCATTGATAGATCATGTGACTTGAACAAACCGTAAGAGGCAATGAAAGCACCAACCGCACCGGCAGCTGCTGCCAGGGTAGTCGTTACAAAAACCAGGGAAACCAATCCTGGATCAGCGGAAAGCACAGATCCTCCGTTGAAACCATACCAGCCGAACCACAGCAGAAATACACCTACGGCCGCCAGCGGCATGCTGTGCCCCGGAATTGGTTTGATACCATCTGCTGTGTATTTACCTTTTCTTGCTCCCAATAGGATAATAGCGGCCAATGCACCCCAGCCACCAACAGAGTGAACTAGTGTTGAACCTGCAAAGTCGTAGAAGCCCATGGCATCTAACCAACCTGCACCCCACTTCCACATACCGGTGATCGGATAACTAATAGCTACGAAAAGAGTTGTAAAGATCAAAAAGGAACCCAGTTTGATACGCTCCGCAACTGCTCCAGAAACAATGGTGGCAGCAGTGGCAGCAAACATTGCCTGGAAGATGAAATCTGTCCAGTAGGTGTACCCACCATCAGCGTATTCTATGAGTCCTGCAGCACCTTCCGGATTTGACAACCCAAAACCTGCGAAGCCGAAAAAACCTCCTTCATTCACCCCAGGATACATCAAATTGAAACCGACCAAACAATAAGTCAAAAGACCAATTGAAATGATCATTGTATTTTTAAATAAAATGTTAACAACATTTTTCTTTTGTACGAATCCGGATTCTAAAGCGGCAAACCCCAAGTGCATAATGAAAACTAGCACTGTTGCAACCAGCATCCAGACATTGTTAGCTGTAAATAAAGAATCACTCATTGTTCTTGCTTTTAGATGTTTGCAATGAAAATCTACCCATGAGTACCGATTCTATCTGAACCGAGATAGATTTAGTGAATAGTAAAAATTTATAATTGGTTGAACTTGGCGAGATCTAGGGAGGATACCGATGGAAAGAGATCTATAAATAATAGATCAAGCGAGAATAGTGTTGTTATAAAGCTGATTCTCCTTCTTCACCATTTCTGATCCTGTACAATTCTGCCACGTCATTGACGGAGATTTTACCGTCTCCTACTTTGCCAGTAGCAGCAGATGACATTATAGTCTTGACAATATCCTTAGCTTTCTCGTCAGTTGCAAAGATGTCTAATCTCAATCGACCGATGTAATCTGATCCGTAGGAACTGCCGCGGTAAACCATCTTCTCTCCTTTCTGCAGTCCATATCCTTTAACTTCAATAAGTGTAAAGAACTTCACGTCGATTTTTGCTAAGGCTTCTCTTACTTTGTCGAACATGGAAGTCCGAATGATCGCCTCAATTTTTTTCATTTTTCGTTTGTTTTACCTTTGATAATGTTTCCATCCTGATAGTTGGCCGGCCCTAATTCTAGACTTCTATCCGGATTTGTTATTTCAAAAGTAGTTGCAATCACCAAAAGGACTCAATCAATTTTTATTACTTTTGTGAAGTTCAAAAAGCACTAATTGATCATAAAGTACTGATTGTCAAAAACAAAACACCTCTTCACTGTTATGTTCAATCCGCAAAAGGATCAACTTTTTTTACTCGTCAAATCCCTTACGAAGTCCGAAAAACGAAATTTCAAGCTCTATGTAAACCGTTTTCAAACTGGAAATGACACTAAGTTTCTCCAGTTATTCGATGTACTCTGTAAGGTTTCGGGCTACGATGAAGACCAAATATTGAAACGTCTAAAAGGCATAGAGAAAAAACACCTGCCCAACCTCAAACGCCACTTGTACAAGCAAATACTGATCAGCCTCCGGCTGATCAACAAGGAAAACAACATCGATATTCAAATTCGGGAGCAGTTGGATTTTGCCCGGATTCTTTATGGAAAGGGGTTGTACATGCAAAGTCTAAAGATACTGGACCGGATCAGCAAACTCGCATTCGATAATCATCAGGATTTGCTACACCTGGAAATTCTAGAGTTCCAAAAATTCATAGAAGCACGACACATTACCAGAAGCCGGACTGTCAAAGATAAAATGGAGAGCCTCCTACAGGAATCTTCTCGCCGCAGCAGCATCGCAAAAATGACCAGTAAACTCTCCAATCTCAACATAAAAATTCAGGGCTGGTACATCAAGTTCGGGCACATCAACAACGAAAAGGAAGCCAGCGTATTCAAAGAGTACTTTAATGCCAATGTATCCGGCGACTTGCTGGAATTCAATCTTACGTTTTTCGAAAAGATCAATCTATTTCAGGCTTATCTATGGTACAACTATATCTTGCTGGAATTTGAGAAATGCCTGTTTCACTCCACTCAGTGGGTGAATCTTTTCGAGGTGGAAACGCAAATGGGGAAAAAGGACCCCGACCTGTTTTTCAGAGGACTCTATTATCAAATGACATTTGCCTATTTTGAAAAGGACCTCTGGGTGTTTCAAAAGGCAATCATGCGCTTCGAGGAATTTTGCGATGAAATGCAGGAGAGTCTCAACATGAATTCCAAGGCTATTTCTTTCGTCTATTTAAATCTATCGCGATTAAACCTCATTTTTCTTACCAAGCACTACCAGGATGGCCCGATGCTCATTCAGCAAATTGAAGAAAAATTACCGGAATTCGAATCACACATTGATGTCCAGCGAATCTTGTTGTTCTATTACAAATTTGCCTGCATTAACTTCTGTATTGGCAATTATGACAAAACGTTGAAATACCTCAATGAAATCATTCACCATAAGATGGATTTATTGAAAGATGATTTGCACACCAATGCCCGTCTTTTACAGCTTATTTGCCACTTTGAACTAGAAGAGTACGATTTCATGAGTGATTATTTGATCCCTTCAACCAGCCGATCATTGGGGAAATCAAAATTTCAGGGTATTCTGCCGAAAGTAACGCTCAATTTGTTGAAGACCTTGGCTAAAACTGCCAAGTCCGATCAATTGGCCACCTTCAAAAAATTTCAACCTCAGATCTTGGGGCTACTTGATCAGCCGATCGAACAAAAAGCAGCGCTCTATCTGGACATCCCATTGTGGCTTGAGAGACACCTTTCTAAAGAAGAGGCAAAAGTTTGAGAACTTTACCGTCCGAAATGAAAATCAACAAATCATTGTTCATTGCCAAAATGGCCGACATATCCTATAAAACAGCTTAAGACTTTTGTCTTTGCATTGTTCATTTTTACAAGACCATACGCTGCTTCTTGTCAGATCGATTCCCTCGACCGAGCGCTCGACATCAATCGGGAAATCGTCGAAGATTTCCTACAAAATACAGGCCAGGACGACGGATTCAACTTTAATACGGTCTTCGAAGAACTGGAAGACTTCATCAAAAACCCGCTCGATCTCAACAATGCAAATGAGAGCGCCCTCCAGGATCTGATGATGCTCAACGACGTGCAGATCAATAACTTAATCAGCCACCGGCGGAAGCACGGAAACCTGATCAGTCTTTATGAGTTGCAGGCCATTCCCGGTTTCGATCTGGAGACTATTCGCAGGATATTGCCCTTTGTCAGCATCAACAAAAAAGCCGAAGACTATTACGTTCCAATCCCTCGAATGCTTACCGAGGGTAAAAATGAGCTCTTCATGCGGTGGACCAGAATACTTCAAAAGCAAAAAGGGTATACTCCTTTGGAACCTGGCCAGACGGCAGCACGGTACATCGGCGATCCTAATCAACTCTACGTCAGATATCGACATTCGTACGGTAACCGCTTGAGTTATGGCTTTACAGCAGAAAAAGATCGAGGAGAAGCCTTCTTCAGAGAAAACAACACCAATGGTTTTGATTTCTATTCAGCTCATTTTTACCTGCGCAATTACAACCATCGCATCAAGGCGATCGCACTGGGGGATTACGCCATTAGTCTGGGACAAGGGTTGCTGCTTTTTTCCGGTTTTGGAGGAGGAAAATCTTCCCGTCCAATGTTGATTAAAAGAACCGGTAGAGTCGTTCGGCCCTACACTTCGGTAAATGAAGCTTCCTTTTTGAGAGGAGCTGCCACGACGATTACTTTTGGAGATTTTGATCTTTCTCTGTTTGTCTCTTCCAAAAAAAGAGATGGCAATCTTACCCTACCGGATACGACCGAACAGGACGACATCGTTCGAGAATTTACTTCTCTGGATCGAGACGGCTTTCACCGCACGACAAGTGAGATTGCCAATGAAAACGTTATCCATCAATTCACCGTCGGTGGAAGCGCTAAATATAAAGGGGCAAACGGACATCTTGCCGCCAATGTCCTGTACAATCAATTCGACCGGACCCTTACCAGGGTGATTCAACCCTATAACCAATTCTATTTTCGGGGCAGATCGCTTTTAAACCTGAGCTTAGATTATGCTCTTCTAGTGCAAAATTTCAACTTCTTTGGAGAGACCGCTGTGAGCGATAATGGCCGGATCGCTTTTCTAAATGGTGTTTTGATCAGTATGGACCGCAACGTCGATGTCTCCGTATTACACCGCCACTTTCCAAAAGATTATCAAGCACTGAACGCCAACGCTTTCGCCGAAACAGCAAATGCTCGAAATGAAAATGGTCTTTACTTTGGTTTGACGATCCGACCATTCAGCAACTGGACACTTCAAGCCTATTTCGATGCCTGGAAGCACCCTTGGGTCCGGTTTAATGCCGATGCTCCCCACACCGGTTATGAATACCGGGCTCGCCTGACTCATTCTAAGAAACGCACCTACCGGATATATCTCGAGGTAAGAGAGGAACACAAATATAGAAATGCCCAGATCGACGATAGAAAACTGAATGTTCTCTCCCCCACGACACTGTTCCAAACCCGTCTTCACATTGCCAATCAACTGACAAAATCCCTAGAGATCAGAAGTCGCATCGATTTCGGTTTTTTCAAGGATGGGAGCGAAGAGCAACAGCGAGGATTTGTCGCTTTACAAGATATTCTTTTTAAGCCGATCAGCTTTCCGCTACATTTTACCGCTCGATTTGCTATTTTTGACACCGATGGATATGATATTAGATTCTACCACTATGAAAACGATTTACTCTATTCATTTTCCATCCCGGCATATTACAACCAGGGGACCCGATTTTACTTAAATCTGCGATATCGAGGCATACGCAATCTGACACTGGAATGCAGATTTGCTCAAACGTATTGGCACAATCGATCAACCATCGGAAGTGGTCTTGAGGCAATTGATGGACCGAGTCGTAGCCAAGTCGGTGCACAAATTAAATGGCAATTCTGACCATGAAAGAACAACTCAACAAGTTTGTCGTTGCGGTCGTCCTGCTGCATCTATCTCTGGCAGTGGGAGTAGTTGGTTTTATGGTCATTGAGGATTACCAATTGGCAGACGCTTTCTATATGGCAGTCATCACCATCTCGACAGTGGGATTCACGGAAGTCCATGAACTATCAAGTTCGGGTCGTGTATTCACCTCCTTTTACATCATTGTCAATCTCGCTATTTTTGCCTACGTAGCTTCTGTCCTGACTACTTATCTATTTGAAGGTAAATTGAAATCTGTATTACGAAATTATATGACTGATCGAGAAATTAGCAAACTAAAGGACCATGTCATCGTTTGTGGCTACGGCAGGAATGGAAGTCAAGCCTGTGAAGAGCTCCTTAGAGAAGGTCGAGAATTCGTCGTAGTGGAGCGAAATCCGGAAATTCGTCAAAGCGTGTCTTCAAAGTTGGACTTCCAGATGCTGATAGCAGATGCAACCATTGACAATAATTTGAAATTAGCCGGGATCGAAAGAGCAAGAGTTATCATCATAACCACGCCCTCCGATGCAGCCAACGTCTTTATCACCTTAACCGCAAGAGAACTAAAGCCAGACATTACCATCATTGCCCGGGCCTCGGAAAAAGAAACCGAGCGGAAATTGTATCGTGCTGGCGCCGATCATGTCATTTTGCCCGATCACATCGGAGGGATGTTCATGGCTCAAATGATTACAAAGCCAGCCGTCATAGAGTTTTTGGACCTCCTGACGAATCAGGAAAAGCACCGAGAAAAATACCGGCTCGAGTCTATGAGCTACGATCAATTGAGGCCCGAGTTTAGAGACAAGACGCTTAAACAGCTTCGAATCAGGAATGTCACTGGCGCTACGGTCATTGCTGTAAAAGATGACGTTAAAGGTTTGATTCCGAATCCCCCTCCGGACACACTCATTGGTAAGAACGACACGATGATCCTGCTTTGTTCAGAAGCGGACGTGGAGCGATTAAACGATGTCTTTCTAAAATGAGAAAAGAAGGGGGCCCTGACTTACTGCCCCCTTTATTGAGAATTAGATCTGTTTGACGGTTTGTTTGATCGCTGCTCCCATCAGGGGCTCCATCTGTTCTACCAACAGGTCGATGTAATCTTTTTCCAGTTTGTCGAACTTGCGCTTTGGAAAGTCTCGGGCTAACAGTGGTTCTTTACTTTTTTGTTTAAATTCTGATTTCTTAACGACGGTCCGATTTTCATCAAACACCTTGATGGTACAACGAAATTCGGGTTTAACCCTCCCTGAGAATTTATTGGTCTTGGCGAGAGTCGGAATGTCAATGTTCATACTAAAAGAAAAATAGTAATCCGTTTCGTAGCCTTTCTTGTTTAGTTTTTTAATGACAGATTTGGGGATCAAGACATTGGGAAGTCCGTCGTTTCCATAAGTAACAAAATCCCGGATGGCATCTTTAGACTCCAGGGGAATATTTCTGCTTTGTGCCAACTCTGTGTAAACGGCATCCAGGAAAAGTTGGGTCACCTTGGCATCCAGGTAGTTTTTGCTCTCTTTTAGCTTTTCCTTTTCTCTTTCTGAAATCGGGTTGTAGGAATCCAGTTTATCGATCACATCACTGGCAACGTAGGCGTTCAGTTCAAGCAAGGTGTTTTTTGAGGCCGTGAATTCTTGGGCACCGACGTAGTTTACAACAAATAGTAGAAAGATAAAAAGAGATGATGTTCTCATGGTTTAAATATTTGGGTTAATAAATTTATCAGAGTTCTAAGGTCATATTTTTCATAGCCCGAATCGCGGTTCGGCCAATCAACGAATCAAGCATCCTCTGTAATTCGTCGATGTGCGCCAAACTTGTATTTTCGAATCCCTCGGGCTCAAATTCCTCTGCCCGAATGAATTCTTCATAGACCGATCTGGCCACCCCTTTTTCAATTGTCTTCCCGTTGCGATCTATTGCTTTGATGGAGATCTCAACTTTGGGTTTTACTTGCTTGATCAATCGCGCAATGGTGATGGCGTCCTCTTCGATTTGGCAATTGACTTGAATGAGCAGAAAGGCAGTACTGGTATCATCTTTGGCCAGTACCTTTTTAAGCGACTTCTTCGGGACTATGGGATCCGGCAACCCAAATCGATTGTAGCGAAGGCAATCGTTCAAGGTTTCGACATCATTGAGCTGGTACGGAAATTGATTCTTCCAATTGCGGCAAACAGCATGAACCGCAGTCCAAGTCAGTCCGCGCTGCAGTCGATCAAAGCATTGGCGATGCTCTTTGGAGGTTTGGAAATTGGCGCTTTGGGGATCAAGCCGCTTAATTAAGTCGTTGGAAACATGGGTCGTCACATCCAAAATGGTACAGGTAACGGGCCTTTTGTTCTGAGCCACCACCCATGCGGCAGTGCAAATAAAGATCGGTAAAAGTAGCAATTGTGTTTTCATTTGGTTTGAGTTGGAGGCCTAAATCGGGACTTTTGCTCCGTTTGATTTAGTACAATGATAAGCCCATTCGACGAACGAATCATGGGCAACCGTAGTCAAAGCCGAAGTTTTTGTAGTGAGAACGGAATTATCGTTGGTTAGCAGTTAATCAGGTATCAAACAAAGTGCCGCCCAATTGCGGTGGCACGACCCCTAAATGTTGGTAAGACTTGGGAGTGGCCTCCCGGCCCCTCGGCGTTCGTTGTATGAATCCCTCCATAATGAGGAAGGGCTCATGGACTTCCTCGATGGTCCCGGGCTCCTCTCCTACTGCCGTAGCAATGGTCGTAATACCGACCGGACCGCCTTTAAATTTATGAATGATGGTCGACAATATTTTATTATCCATTTCATCCAGACCATTTTCATCCACATTCAGGGCAGCCAATCCGTAATTGGCAATTTCCTCATCGATGGTGCCATTGCCTTTGATCTGTGCAAAATCACGGATCCTTCGCAACAGGGCATTGGCAATCCTGGGTGTTCCTCTGCTTCGGGAAGCAATCTCTTTGGCCCCCGAACTAGTGATCGGCACGCCTAAAATTCCGGCCGAACGATTGATAATCGTTTCAAGGACTTCCGCATCGTAATAATCTAAATGGCAATTGATTCCGAACCGGGCGCGCATCGGCGCAGTCAGGAGGCCCATTCTCGTAGTCGCTCCTACCAATGTAAAGGGGTTGAGCGCAATCTGGATACTCCTTGCATTGGGACCAGTATCGATCATGATGTCGATGGTATAATCTTCCATCGCCGAATACAAATACTCCTCTACAACGGTATTGAGTCGGTGAATTTCGTCGATGAATAACACATCTCCCTCTTCCAGGTTTGTCAATAAGCCCGCTAAATCTCCGGGTTTTTCAATCACCGGTCCCGACGACATTTTCATATTGGTCTCCAATTCATTGGCGATGATATGAGAAAGAGTCGTCTTACCAAGGCCGGGTGGTCCATGTAGCAAAACGTGGTCTAGCGCTTCCCCTCTTTGCTTTGCAGCAGCAATGAACACCTTGAGGTTCTCCACGATCTTTGGTTGACCGCTAAAATCGCCCAGGGCTTTAGGGCGAAGAGAACGTTCAATGGTTTGTTCTTCTTCCGAGAACTGCTGGTTGGTTGGATCTAAGTTTGGATTCATATTCGCTCTAGTTAAGGCGTTTAGGGTCAATTACCGGCACCATTGTCGCGAATTAAAACATTTGCTCCCTGGGAACACATACCCGACGACTATGACTCATTAACCCTAAACGCCAAACACATTAACACCTACTCGGTAACCACAAACTTCTCAGTAGAAGCTCCATCCGGTGTTTGAATTCGAATAAAGTAGGTCCCGGCAGCATAATTACTGACATCAAAATCCAGGGTCGTTTCTTGTATACCTTCGACATCTCTCATCCAAAGGATTCTACCGGTCATGTCGGCGATCAGAACCAAAGCATCGGTCTGTCTTTCGAAGCTGAATTGGGCTGTCAATTGATCATCAGTCGGGTTCGGAAAAATGGTCATAGCGGACTCGGGTAATGAATTTTCTGCTACATCTACTGTAGTCGACTCAATTTCCATTCTGAGGACCGCTGCTTCGGAAGCGCCAAAACCTCCCAAACTCCAGCGGTCGGTTTTCGCGACAGTGGATATTTGGAAGTAATCGATGTCTGAATCAGAAGCGTGGAAAATGGTATTTGATGAACCTTCATATTTCGCCGTGATAAAATACCTGGCACCAGCTTCCAGTATCACTCCGGGCTCAGTAGTAAATGCATCCAAGAGGTCCACTTCGATGAAACTGAAATCAATATCTTCATCGGTAAAGGTATAAGAAGCAAAGCCGACAGTTTCCAAGCTGGAATCATCTCCCCGTTCGAAATTCGAAAAGTCTGGAGCCACATCGTCATTGACCTTGTAGAGGAAAATAGTCACGGCTTCTCCCCCGATGGGCCCGTCTTCTGCTTCGTTTTTGTCGGCGGCAAAGATGGCTTTTGTCGCTCGGAAGCCGTCACCGGCATTGGAGCTCATACGATAGAAATTACCAACTTCAAAGTCCGTTCCACTGGCCGGGCGAACCCCACCGAGGCCAATACCGTCATCTTTTGAAAAGAGATTGTTCGTCACTAAGAAAACTTCTCCTTCCATATTGTCCGACGGGTCAAAATCATCGAGAGAGTCCAAAGAATACAATTCATAAGTTAAAGCGTAGGGACCAATGGCGAGCGAATCCGGAACAAAAATGTCTGGAATAACAACCAGTGAATCATCGTATAAAGCGGGAAAAGATTCCAGCACAGTACTATCCTCATAAACGACCATATCCACGGAATCCAAGACCGTCGCCTTCAAAACAACATTGGTGATCGCATTGCGGCCTAAATTGGAAATTTCTGCAAAGAAACTCATGGTATCGATATCAATCTGACTTTCCGGTTGAGCGAAACTTGCCGGTGGAAAGAAAAAGTCACCAATTGCCAGGTTATTACTAGGTGTTTCAATCAATTGTACATCATCAATCAACCAATAGTAATAACGACCATTCCAGGTGAAACGAACCTTTACATCCGGTTGACTACCGGCAACTTCCGAAATGTCTAAAACAATGATGTCATCAACGGGAGTTAAATCATTGGAAATGACATCGGCGTTGATATCAAAATTAGTCCAGGTGGATCCACCATCGTTACTAACTTCCAAGAGTGTAGACACTGTATTGGCGTTAGCTCTTGCAAACTGGTTGAATTTAAGCGCTACGGCAGCAAATTCGCTACAATCGACCGAAGGGGAAGTGAGCGAACCAGCTTGAACACCGGGAAAGGGCCCGGCTGCAATATCCACACCACCATTATCGTACACATCGGAGTTGTACATCGCGACGCCATTGGCTACTGTCGGAGACGCAATGGCCGGTAGCGTTCCCCAAAACAGGGCCGGACGCATTTCACCATTTACCAGAGCACTGTCTGCTTCTCCAGTTGCTCGCCACTGCCAGACAGCTCCGACGGGATCGCCAGGACCAATTTCCCAGGTATCGGGAATTCCCCCGTCGAATTCTTCCGAAAAAATAACGGTTTGGGCAGATAGTTGAAAAGCTAATAAAAAGACTAAGATAGAAAGTAAGTGTTCTTTCATCGCTTTGTGATTAAAATGTTTATGTATGGTCTTTAAGATAATCTAATGCTCAAAGATAGCAATATTAGAAAAGGAAAGACGGTTGGTTATCTAGGCAGAAAAAGAGGTACCACAGCCACAAGTTTCTTTTGCATTCGGATTATTAAAGGAAAAGCCTCGATTGTTTAAGCCCTCGACCCAATCGATTTCCATACCCAGAAGATAAAGGGCATGTGCCTTCTGCATTATAACTTTCATACCATTGATCGTATACTTTTCATCATTCTCTTTCTCTTCATCAAAGCCCAGAATGTATGAAAAGCCCGAACACCCTCCTCCTTTTACGCCGATGCGCAGTCCGTGCTCAGAAGGGATATTTTGCTCTGTGCGAATTCTTTCTAATTCCTTGATTGCCCCGGTGGTCAATGTAATAGGCATCATAAGTTTCTCACTTTAAATAACGGTTTAACTTTTGACTTCAAGTTCAAGACTCGACGACTTTTCCGTCGGCCATCTGTCTATCGTGCCGTTAGTCGACAACAAATTTAGAACATTTAACATCAAAACAAACAACATTTCTGATAAATTAAAAGTTCTACAGTATCTCGTTCTTACAATTGTAAACAAATAAATTATTGGAATAAAATTACAATTTGTCCGTTAACGTATATATTTTTGTTCGAATCACTAGGATTGGCAGACGGCTCTGTGGCCACCCCCAATCATACAGTTTTGAATGAATATCGAGCACATTAGTTAACTGCTGAAATTAACCGAAATATTCCATGTCGACTTGGTTGTCACTTCTCCTCGAAATACTCAAACTTTCTATCCCAGCCCTGATTGTTTTCATCACAGTTTACAATCTACTGAAACAGTACCTCGACGGCCAATATCGCATGCGCCTTCTCGATTACAAACAAAACCGAATTGGCGCTTCGGTACCAGTTAGAATGCAGGCATATGAAAGACTGACCTTGTTTTGCGAACGCATCAGTCTGCCTAACCTCCTCTATCATTTCCCAGCAGAAGGAATGAACGCGGCACAACTAAAGCTATCGCTGATGCTAGCGGTACAGAATGAATTTGAATACAATGTAACTCAACAAGTCTATGTATCAGATCCACTCTGGGAAATCATTAAACTGGCCAAAGACGATGTTTTCAACAGCATCAGCATTGTGTACGAAAAGATTCCACCTCATTCAGATGCATCTAAATTGACGCAAGGGCTTATCAAATTTTACAATGAAAGAAATTCCTCCGGTCCTGAGAAAGCAGTTCAGGCAATTAAGAAGGAGGCAGCTCTAATCTTCTAGCAACGTGCTCTGGTTCGCCTCGCTGCAAAAAAGCTAAATTATGGCCTTCAATCGGAGAAATTTCATTACGCAGCTGTCCGGTGCGTTTAGCATCGGTGCAGTCGTCCCCTATTTTGATAGTTTACCCGGCAAGAAATTTCTTGCTTCTCTTGCTCTCCAAGATCAGAAAACTCTTTCTGACAGCATTACCGATGAAACTTTCTGGTATCAGGTAAAAATGGCTTATACGGTTTCTCCAAACATCGTTAACCTAAACAACGGAGGAGTTTCTCCACAACCGAAACCGGTACAAGATGCGGTAGAAAGATACAACAGGTTGAGCAACGAAGCCCCCTCCTACTATATGTGGCGCACACTGAATGAGGGCCGAGAGGGCTTGCGTGAAAAATTGGCGACGTTGGCAGGATGCTCCAAGGACGAGTTGGCCATCAACCGCAATTCCTCGGAAGCCCTGGAAACAGTCATATTTGGACTTCGACTCAAAGCAGGAGATGAAATCGTCCTCACCAAGCAGGATTATCCAAATATGATCAATGCGTGGAAACAAAGAGCTCATCGGGATGGAATTGTATTAAAATGGCTGTCATTTGATTTTCCCATTGAAGACCGTCAAGCAATCGTGAAAAAATTTACGGAGGCTTTCACCCCAAAGACAAAGGTTGTCCACATAACCCATATGATCAATTGGAATGGTCAGATTTTACCCGTAAGGGAAATCGCCGCCGCTGCCCGGAAAAGAGGTATTGAAGTGCTGGTTGACGCGGCCCATACCTTCGCACACCTCGACTATAAGATACCGGATCTGGATTGCGATTATTTTGGAACCAGTCTTCATAAATGGCTTTGCGCTCCTTTCGGAAGCGGGTTACTATACGTCAAAAAAGAAAAGATTAAGGGTCTGTATCCACTATTTGCTGCAAACGATCCAGAAAGCGATGACATACGAAAATTTGAAAACCTTGGTACCCGCTCGTTCGCGATTGAGCAGGCCATCGGACAAGCCATTGATTTTCACCACATGATCGGTGCCGAACGCAAAGAAAAGCGCCTTCAATATCTAAAGAATTACTGGGCAGAAAGAGTGACCAAACTGGAAGGGGTTGAAGTTCATACCTCATTGGACCCCGCTTTTGGTTGTGCGATCGGATTATTGGTCGTCAAAGGTCATCAGCCTCAAGATGTTGCTCGATATTTACACCGCAATTTTCAAATACATTGTGTTGGTATCAACTGGGAAAACATCCATGGTGTCCGCATCACCCCTAACGTATATACCACAACCAAGGATCTCGATCGGTTTATTAATGGGGTTAAAACTTTCGTCGAGGAAAGTCGTTGAATCTATTATGTTAATTACTGTCCCTCCCCTCCCCAATGATCTGGTGGAGATGGAGGCGGATGAATGTTGAATGAATGCAAAAAATTAAGCTAAATATAGCCGCGCTGGTCAGAAGTGATGTCCATCCGAATAGTTACGTCATCATTCTCAAAGAAGAAGTTGGCAATCGAAGACTCCCGATCCTGATTGGTGCTTTCGAGGCTCAAGCCATTGTGATGGCCCTCGAGCAAGTAGAAACAAACCGCCCTCTGACCCACGATCTGTTTCAGCAAACACTAATGGAATTCAACATCGAACTAAAGGAGGTATTAATTTCTGAGTTGAAAGAAGGTATCTTCTTTGCCACGCTTTTCTGTGTCAGCAATGAAGACCAAGTAATGGGAATAGATTCCAGAACCTCTGATGCCATTGCGTTGGCGGTCCGTTTCAGTTGTCCAATATTTGCCAATGCCAGCATTATGGACGAGGCGGGTATTGTATTGGAAGAATCCGAAGATACCACCGAGATTAGCCTGCCCGAGCATAAAAACTTGGAAGATCGCACCCTGGAGGAACTCGAAAAATTATTGGAAGAAGCACTAAAGACCGAGGATTATGAAAAAGCTGCGAAAATCCGTGACGAAATCAAGAAGAGAGGCGATAAAAGTTGATAAAAACAAGTTCCATGTTTGACCGCAAAACCTATCAAGAACGGCGTGAATTTTTGAAACGCAAAATTTCTTCTGGCCTGTTACTGTTTATGGGCAACCGCGAAAGCCCTCGTAATTATAAAGACAATACTTACCGGTACCGTCAAGATAGTACTTTCCTCTATTACTTTGGATGGAGCAAACCCAATCTACTGGCTGTCATCGACTTGGATGAAGATCAGTCCGTACTTTATGGGGATGATTTCACGATCGATGACATCGTTTGGATGGGCGCACAGCCGGCCGTCAAATCTTTGGGTGAAAGAGTTGGGGTGGACAAGACAGGATCGCTGGCAGAATTAAAAAACCTTTTGACAAAAGCCATTACACAAGGGCGTCAAATTCATTTCCTTCCGCCTTATCGCCCAGAAAACATCATCTTCCTTCACCAGCAGCTCAATATCCCGTTGCAAGAAATACCTCAACGAGTATCACCAACATTTACCAAGGCGGTTGTTCAACAAAGATCCTTCAAAAGCAATGAGGAGATCGCCGAGTTGGAAAAAGCCGTTAACATATCCCGGTCCATGCATGTTGCCGCCATGAAAACGGCAAAAGTTGGTATGAAAGAGTACGAATTGCTGGGCATTTGTGAAGGAATCGCCATTGCAGGTGGAGGCGACATGGCTTATCCTGGAATCTTAACGGTCAATGGGCAGACCTTACACAATCATTATCACGGCAACACATTCAGGCCCGGGCAACTGATTTTAGGGGATTATGGTGCCGAAACCAGTATGAATTATTGTGGAGATATTACCAGGACCATACCCGTTGACAAAACTTTCACAACCAAGCAAAAAGAAATCTATTCCATTGTTCTGGATGCCCTCGAACGCTGTACTGCAGCCATGAAGCCGGATGTCAAATTTCTCGACCTCCACTTATTAGCTGCCAAAATAAAAGTACAGGGTCTGCAAGAGCTCGGCTTAATGCACGGCGATGTGGACGAAGCGGTCGCGCAGGGTGCATACGCCATGTTTTTCCCCTGCGGATTGGGACATCAGATCGGACTGGATGTCCACGATATGGAAGATTTGGGCGAACAAATTGTCGGCTATCGTCCGGGGTTGGAAAGGAGTCGGCAATTTGGATTGAAATCACTGAGAATGGCAAAGGAACTCAAGGAAGGGCACGTAATGACGGTCGAACCCGGCATCTATTTCATTCCAGAGTTAATCGACTTGTGGCGCAGCGAAAACAAGTTTACGGAGTTCATCGACTACGGTAAACTGGAATCCTATCGAAACTTCGGAGGGATTCGTATTGAAGACAACGTTTTAGTAACAAATTCAGGAACTAGAATCCTCGGGGAGCGCATCCCCAAGACCATCGAAGAAGTAGAAACCTTAAGACAAAGGGTTGCCTAAATTTTTGAGCCAGTCATCCAATAGTTTGCGTTCTTCACCGCCGTAATAGACCCATTGCGTCGCACTCATGTGATTGCCATCTTCGATCGGATGGAAAGTAAGCTCAACTTCACTGCCTTCCAACTCTTTGATAAACGGCAAGATTGACTCAAAAGGGACCATACCGTCTTTTTTCCCGTGAAAACACAGGATTGGCACTTTCACTTTTTGTGTTACGTAATTCATTGGGTTGGCTATCTGGAATAGTTCTCCGGCTCTGGGACCGGCAAAGTCGCGCAAAACAAAATGATCTCGCAGTAAGTTGAGATTCAAAGGAGTGGCACAAATGAAGAGACCACTATAAACTTTTTCCGATAAGCCAATCGACCTCAAGACCTGATGATCGTAGAGCATCATCGTAGCCAAGTGGCCTCCAGACGACATCCCTCCGAGAAGGATATTGAAGTTATCCATTTTCTCTTCCTGGGCCAATTGACAAACACTGATCAACATGTTGTCAATGTCCGTTTTGATTTGATCGTACTTAAACCGAGGTGGGCGTCGATGAGAAGGAAGCACTACCCGATATCCCCTTTTTACAAAAAAGCTTGCATTCACTCTAAAATTCCAGGGGCGGCCAAATCGCCAACAGCCCCCGTGAAAGTAGATGATGATGGTATTCTTAGTCTCTTCAGTTTCCCTTGGTTCAAAGAAGAGGTAATACTGATGTCGATGCTCTCCATAATTGACCCGTCTTTCTTTCATAGGTCCTTTCGGAGTCATGATATGTCGCATCCAATAAAATGGGATTTGTAGGACTTCGTGTAGCAGTATGCCTTTAGGTACTACCAGGTATAAAGTCAAATAAATCACCATCAATATTGGGATCCACCAATACATAAATTATTCTTTTCTTCGAAAAAAGACAAATCCATTCTTACTACCGATTTCCTCCAGGCTAGGTTCCGACCGAAGTTCATCGGCGCGATGAATTTTGCAGACGAAGTAAACGGGTTTGTCCACTTCCCCTCTCAACAGCCAATTTTTATCGTAGCTTCGTTC
This sequence comes from Saprospiraceae bacterium, assembly GCA_028284395.1. Taxonomy (GTDB): domain Bacteria; phylum Bacteroidota; class Bacteroidia; order Chitinophagales; family Saprospiraceae; genus JANQRV01. Next base: position 8,307 of record JANQRV010000207.1, on the reverse strand, counting down.
GTCGGTAACAATCTGCTTATTAGCATAAAAAAGATGGCCATAGGTTTTGTAGCCATGGGATATAATGTAACAATCCTCCGTAGATCTACTTTCGTAAAACTCAATAGCTGCTCTTTGGGAATACCCTTCGATGCGTTTGATAAAAAAGATCAGGGTCAAAAAAACGAATAGGGCGGTACCTCCAAACAGTATCGAAAAGCTACGAATATTCTTACGCCTGACGGCCAGTATGGTGGTGGCGATTAACACCACTAGAAGAAAAAGCCCCGGCACAATCTCCCATCCGGTCCAATTGACGTCGGCCTCTAGATTTGCCACCGCAAAAGGATCGTCAAATAAGGGCACGATCAATTCTGGGTTTTTGCCGATAAAGGGCATGGCGATTGTCGCCACTACAAACAAAAGGCCGATCGTCCACAGACCAAACTTCATCCAACGGCTGAATTCAATCTCCCGGTCTATAATCTTAATCACCACTAAAGAAGCCAAGAAAGTTAAGGGAAAATAACACATGGAGGAATAGTGCACAATTTTGGACTTCACAATTGAAAACAAGATCAAAACCACCCAAAACAGCATTTTCATCCACATCGTAAAGTCTTGTTCCCAGAACTGCCCGCTGGAAGGCATCCGGAAAAAGGATCGGATTAAAAAAATCGAAGCCGGAAAACAGCCCACTAACAATACGGCGAAGTGATAGCCAAAAAAACCTTTGTGTCCGGCATCAGGTGTGCTGAAAAGCCGATATTGATATTTGTTAAACTCTTCGATGAACCAAGTGCCATGGTACAAGGTCTCCAGTCCGTACCAGGTCAATGTCACCAAAGAAGTTGCCAAAGTAAAGAATAGAAACTGCGGTACGCTGATATAGAGACGAAACCTTTGATAAACCCAATAAACAAAGAAAGTCAATAGGGGAATCAGGTAGGCAACCTGTCCCTTAGTCAGTACGCCCATCCCTACAAAAAAACCCGCCCAAAAAAGATAGAAGATCGGACGATACTTCAAATCTGTAGGACGATGCCCTTCTTTCTTCCAATAAAAGAGGATAAAGTAAAATAGCCCCAGAAAGATAAACAAGTTGAAAATAGGGTCAATAATTCCCGACTTGAAGTATAAAAATGGAAGAATCGTCCCGAAGTAAACACCCGCCCAAACCAGGCCAAAACGGTGATTGAACAACCAGCGTCCGGCGTTATACAGGAAAACCAAGGTCACGACACCTGCTATTGCATTGGGAAGGCGAGCGGCAAACTCATTGACCCCAAAGGTTTTCATTGCCAACACCTGCATCCAGAAGTAGAAAGGAGGTTTTTCCCAGAACGGAAGAAAATTTACATAGATCCTCAAATAATCCTTCAACAAAAGCATTTCCCGGCTAATCTCCGCGAAATTAATCTCATCCCAATCGAAAAGGTGGACTCCCCCCAGAAACGGAATGTAAAACAGGGCTCCAATGCTTGCGATGATCAATGAATACTTGTACTTCATCTGAGAACGACTCACTTCTTCCGATTGAACATGTTAAGTACCTTACTGATGAAATCATCATTAATGCCCAACAGTCCTTTGACAGAGTTATATATGTTTACCAATTGTTTGTCGAGGTAGATCAAGATACTCTTCAGTCCATCTCCGGGACGAGACCGGTAATTGGTAGCTTTCTTTCTTGGCGGGGCTTTCTCTTCAGTAAAATAGTAGAGCGCAATCGATTTCCGGGTCATGTCTTCCGGGCATTTAATTGGCTCCGGTAAACCGTGGTAGGAATCTTCATCGGTATTGAAAATCACACATCGGTTGAAGATCGGACTAATCTTCTCGACACATTCTTTCATATCCCTTGACCACAGTTCAAGATCGCCTTTGTATTCTGGCTTCCAGTCTTCATTGAGGTACACCAAGAGGTTTACTCGCCGTCGCCAATTCCGTTTATGGGGATGTACCGTAAAATCAGCATGAATATTTAGGAATCCATCGCGTTTGCTCTGATGCAGACCTCCTCCTTCTAATGAAGGGTCGGCCTTTAAGCCTTCGATTCCCGTCAATTTGCTGATTGCCGCGACGAATTCGTCACTATTCAGCGTTTTGATCACTTCCTGAAGAAAAGTTGGAATGAGGTCCAATTTATTGAGGCCGTGCTTCTTTTCGTTGATGTGAATATAGTGGATCCACCCAGAATCCTTCACTCCGGGAAATGAAGCCATTGCTTTTTCCGCTGCCCACACTTCCAGAAAATCATCGAACTGTGCGTGTGGATATGGTAACGCGGATTTGTAGTGCTCCGAATGCTGTTCGAACTTCTGCCCCCACCTTTCCTGATCAACAATGGATTGCGTACTACTGATTTGTGTCATAGCAATTATTTAAAACTAGGTACGTAAGCCTAACAATTTGCAAATATATACACGTTGGGATGATATCCGGCAGAAATAACGGATTTTATACGAATTGGTTTAAACACTATAATGAAAAACTAGTTTTGCTTTTCGTGAGCTTACAATTCAAATGGCGGATTCCATGTGTTAGACCAGACCAAATCTAAATTAGAGCTTACATTTCGCTGTTACATTTACTTTTTATATATTTGAGGCTCGGTTTTAATCCCGATTCCAACGCCATCCCTCCACTTGTTATCTCCCTTTTAAAACCGACTGCCAAGCTTTATTCCAGCTATTTTAATACCAACACATTTTTTGCATTTAATCATTGCCGATTCAGGTCCCATGGAGCACTGAGCCAAGGTCATCTCTATGGGTCTTGTCAATTTTCAATTGGGCAATTACAAACAAAACACTTGACGACCAAATTGAATCCTATGTTAAAACTAAGCAAACACTCTTACGGTGCTAAGAAGACCTGGTTGGTACCAGTCCTTCTGGGTAGCTTATTTCTGCTGATTTCCTCTTTCCCTGCGCTAGTGGGTCCCGGTGTGGATAGTCCGACTCCAATTGCTCCCTATTTCAATGGCAAATTTCCGGATGTAGCTCCCAACAGTATGGGAGGGACCAACGTCACTTACAGCATCGAGAATGCCTTCCCAAACCTTACCTTTACCGACCCTGTGGACCTGGTGGAATTACCAGACGGCAGACTGATGGTTATTGGTAAACCCGGTTTCATATGGGTTTTTGACAACAGCTCAACGGTCATGAGTAAGTCTCTGGCACTCGATATTTCTGACTATACGATCTTATCTGGTGACAGTGGACTGGTAGGTATTGTCTTGCATCCCGAATTTGGACAAAGCGGCTCCCCAAATAGCGAGTACTTCTACATATGGTATAGATATACGCCGAATGCCGGATCGGAAGCCGATGACGGCTACATGCGACTTTCCCGTTTTAATCTGGCCGACGGAGCCACGACCATCAACCCATCCTCCGAACTGGTCTTGATGCAACAGTTCGATCGACACGACTGGCACAATGGCGGTGACATGTTTTTCGGTCCGGACAGTTTTCTTTACATTGCCGTAGGTGATGAGGGTGCCGCCAACGACTCCTACAATGTCACGCAACAAATTGACAAATGGTTATTTAGCGGCATTTTCCGAATCGATGTCGACAAACAGGGCGGGTCCATCAGTCATCCAATTCGCAGGCAACCCCAAAACCAGGCTTCACTACCAAGTGGTTCTCAATGGGTAGATAGTTACACCCAAGAATATTACATCCCCAATGACAATCCATGGTTAGATCCAAATGGAGGTCTATTGGAAGAATTTTTTAGCGTTGGACTTCGCAGTCCGCACAGAATGACGTATGATGCCGTGACCGGAGACATATGGATTGGCGATATTGGCCAGGGAAGCCGGGAAGAGATCAGCCGGGTCAACCGAAATACCATTCTCTCCAATCAGGAGGGTTACAACATGCAATGGCCGTACAAAGAGGGGCTCATCAATGGGCAAAAGTCAAAACCCAATCCGTTAATCGGAACCGACATGGCTCCCGTTTTTGACTATCCAAGAAGTTTCGGTACCTGCGTGATCGGGGGATTTGTTTACCGGGGTAGTAACTATCCGGAATTAAACGGCAAATATATTTTTGGAGATCATACCGTTCAAAATGTGTGGACGCTTGAGGATGTAAACGGCAATTGGGAAGAAACCTTCCTGTTGAATGTACCGGTTGAAGGAACCGGCTCCAAAGATGGCATTTCTTCCTTTGCTCAACTTTCGGATGGATCCATTTTAATTCTGGATCTTTTTGGCAACGGACTCGACGGGGGGAAAATTCATAAGCTCGTAAGAGAATCCGAAGGAGCAACTCCGGAACCACCAAGCTTGCTTTCGGATATTGGCGCTTTTACCGATATGGCTAATTTGACGCCGACTCCCGGAATGGTTCCGTATACAGTCAATAGTCCGCTGTGGTCGGATCGCGCCCTCAAAGAACGTTGGATCGCTCTTCCCAATGATGGTGATCACAGTACGCCGGAAGAACGCATTGTCTTCGATAGCGAACAAAAGTGGAAGTTCCCTCCGGGTACCGTACTGGTAAAACATTTTGAGCTACCACTCGATGAAAACAACCCCTCTTCTACCACCAGATTGGAGACCCGTTTTTTCATATTTGACAAAGACGGTGGAGGTTATGGAGTCACCTATCGCTGGAACGAGCAGGGAACGGAAGCTACTTTATTACTGGATGAAGATACTCGGGATATAGAGATCACCCAGATCGGCGGTGGGACTTACACCCAAACATGGACCTTCCCCAGCCGGCAACAGTGCCTGACCTGCCACAATGGAGCTGCCAGTTATGCCCTGGGCGTAAACACTCGCCAGCTCAACATGACCTATACCTATCCCAGCAGTGGTCTGGCCGCCAATCAGCTGTACACCTGGAATCATCTTGGAATGTTTGACCGGGACATCGGTGATTACAAACAGTATCCCCAGTCGGCCGATCTCGCCGATGCTACCACTAGTGCCGAGTTCAAGGTGCGATCTTACCTCGATGCCAACTGTGCTTTTTGTCATCAGCCCAATGGGGTGAATGCTGTTTTCGATGCACGAGCATTGACACCCCTACACGAACAAATGATGATCAATACGACTGTCATCAGTGATGGATCACCGCAAGGAGGCTTAGTAATTGTACCTCAGAATGCCAATCAATCCGTTTTGCACAATAGGGATAACAGCCTTGGAAACGATGCTATGCCGCCACTAGCCAGAAGCATCCTTCATCAGGAATACATCTCCCTCGTTGCAAATTGGATCAATGATCTCGACGCCAACCCTCCGACTTCGGTGCTTGAAGGTTGGTATCAATTGAAAGCCAGAAACAGTGACAAATTACTGACTGTCAACAATGGTTATACCTATAACAATGCCAATATTCTCCAGGAGGCCGCCGATAATTCTGATCAACAAGATTGGTACATCCAAGACCTTGGACAGGGCAAATATGTTTTTATCAACAAAGTCAGTAACAAAGTGCTGGCTCTGGAGAATTTCTTGTCCGGCGAGGGGATTCAACTGGTGCAAAAGGATTGGAATGGCAAACAAAACCAGCTCTGGTATTTCGAGCTGGCAGAAACTGGTTTTTACAACATCAAAAGTGCGTATAATGGACTTAATTTAGGGATAGCAGGAGCTGCTACGAGCGATGGCGCCGCATTGGTATCCTTTGTTCCCGACGATGCGGCATTTCACCAACAATTTATGCTGCTGCCCACCTCCGGAGGGTCAGTCTCCGTCAACCAGAGTGATTGCTACGGAGATAACATCATCGTGGATCCATTGCCTCAATGTCGTTATACCATCAAACTGGTTTCCAGCGAGGAAACCAATGCCGAGTCCGGACAAGGTACCAATGCCTTCGATGGTGACGAAGGAACGATGTGGCATACTCAATATGGCAATCAACTCGATTTTCATCCTCACGAAATACAATTCGACCTCGGCAACGTATTTATGGTCAGTGCATTGAAGTATTTACCGCGACAAAATAGTGGCCCCAATGGTACAATTGCTAATTACGAAGTATATGTAAGTCTCGATGGTGCCAACTGGGGCAGTCCGGTAAGTACGGGCACCTGGCCAAACAACCAAAATGAAAAAACGGCGAGTTTTTCCGCCCAACTAGCACGGTTCGTCCGGCTTGTTGCGTTGAGCGAAGTCAATGGTGGAGCCTGGGCTTCCGCTGCGGAACTTTCGGTGGAATCTTCCTGGTGTATGGATGAGTATGAAACTATTGGAGAAGCCGGTCGGGCTTCCGTCAACTACAACTGGCAGACCATTTCCCTAAACAACACCTATAATAACCCGATTGTCATCCCCTCGATTCCCAGCTATAACGATTCTGAGGATGTGACCGTAAGGGTTCGCAATGTAACTCCGACCAGTTTTGACATTCGCCTCGAGGAATGGGAATGCGCAGCAGTCCAAAACCACGATTTTGAAAACGTTGATTACGTTGTTGTCGAAGAAGGCATTCATACGTTATTGGACGGTTCGACGATCATGGCCGGTAGAGCTTTTGATGTGAATCATGACTGGAAAACCGTTTCGTACTCGAAAACTTTCGTCAACGATCCGATCGTTTTCACTCAGTGTATTACCGTCAATGAATCCGAAAGGGTCGTTACCAGAACGGATCACGCCACCAGCGATAATTCCCAATTCAGAGTAAGGCTTCAGGAAGGAAACGGCAACAATACGGTTCACGCCAATGAAGAAGTAGCATGGATTGCCTTGGAACCCAGTACTTACAATGGAAACTTCTCCTTCGAATCGGGTAAGACCGACCCCGTGGTAGACGAAAACTGGGCCGACATTGATTTTGACCAGTGTTATGCCGACCCTCTGTTCATCGGACGTCTGAGCAGTTTTTATGGATCGGACGTTGCGGGATTGCGTCATCGAAACCTGACCAGCAGCGGAGTGGAAACCTTTGTAGAAGAAGAAACGTGTACCGACGGAGAAACGGGCCATAACAACGAAGAAGTATCCTATTGGGTATTCAATCGAATTGGTAACTTATACGGCAAAACGAAGGCCATCGTATACGCCAAAGTTCTACTGCAGGGACCTTACAACGGTACTTCTTTGAACACAGATCTAACCGACAACAATATTACACCGCTTGCTCATCCATATGGAGGAAGTCCTTGGAATTATTGTGGAACAGAATGTGTGTCAGCAGTGCCCGCCAATGCGGTAGATTGGGTTTTGGTGAGTATAAGACACCCCATCGACCCCACCAAGATCATTGAGCAACGAGCCTGCTTCGTAAGAGACGATGGCGTATTGATCGACCTCAGTGGCAGTGAAGGCGTATTGTTTGGTCGCTTGTCGGTAGCATCGGGATACATCAGCGTCGAACATCGAAACCACCTGCAAATTATGACCAGTTCGGTCATTAATTTCTAGAGAAGACGCATCTTATCCAATTGGTAAAGAACGGCCTTCACATCTTTAGGCAAGGGCGCTTCGACGACAAGAGGCGCCCCTGTCTTTGGGTGGTGCAATTGCAGGGATCTGGAGTGGAGAGCAGGTCGTTCCAATAGCGGACGCTCGACCTCTTCCTTTCCTTTGCGATACCGCTTACCCTTAATTTCCGAGAGAAAAAATGAGGCTCGCTTACCGTACATATGATCGGCAAGAACCGGATGCCCCAGGGCACTACAGTGTACGCGGATCTGGTGTGTTCGACCAGTTTCAATCCGGATTTCTACGAATGCAAAATGGTGATACTGAGCCGTCACTTTATAATGAGTTACCGCCTCTTTTCCTTTGGCCCCAATGGCCATTTTACCCGCGATGCGCTTATCTCTGACAATCGGCCATTTAATGCTTCCTTCCGTCTCTCTAAGGTTTCCTTCCAAGATCGCCCAATATACCTTTTCGACCGTCCGATCTTCGAATTGACCGGATAGATTCTTATGGGCATCGGCATGCTTGGCAAAACAAATGACGCCACTGGTTCCTTTATCCAACCGGTGTACCACAAAAACCTCTTTCCCGGTAGACCGGAGATGATCGCGGATATTTGGGATATCCGGGTCATAACGGTCGGGAATTGTCAATATTTGGGCGGGTTTATTGACAAGAATAAGGTCTTCGTCTTCCAGCAATATTTGAATCTTTTTTTTCATGGTTGAATAGTCTTTTTCAAAAATGACAATCTGCGCTATGAAAATATCTTTTTGCACTAGGCACCCCGTCCGCAAGCGGTTCACTCGCTTGAATGTCTGCCAGACATTCACTAGAAAGATCGCTCGCTCATGTCTCGTCCTCGCCTTAATAGCTCCGGCTATTAGGCTCCGGGCGATCCTTCCTGCCCGACTGATCGGTCA
>JANQRV010000205.1 GCA_028284395.1 Saprospiraceae bacterium | reverse complement strand
CTCATCATCATTTTCGGGAAGTGCTAAACTAAATATAAAGCAAGTACCACCTTTCGGGATTTCTTGATAAGAAATTTTCCCGTTGTGTATCTCCACTATTTTTTTGCAAACTGCCAAACCAATGCCCGTCCCTTTTTTTTGCTGGTCACCAACGCGTTGAAAAGGAAAAAACACTTTACCCTGATAGGACGCCGGAAGTCCAATCCCATTGTCGCTAATCCTAAATTCCCAGCCATCCTTGTTGAGTGGCCGGGAATCGATTTGAATTAATGGCGGTTTTTCTGAGCGAAATTTAATGGCGTTCCCAATCAAGTTTTGAAGGAGTTGGACCAGATAGGTCCGGACACCGAATAGTGTGGGAAGTGACGCTGAAACGATTTGTGCATCACTTTCTTCAATGTCTAGTTTCAGGGTATTCTTGACCGTTTCCAAGATTTCGTTCAGGTTTACAAATTCGGCGGTCTCCCCATGGTGGCCAACCTGGGCGTACGCCAATAGGTCTTGTATGATGCTGTGCATTTGCATGGTTCCGGATACGATGAAGCTGATGTATTCCTCGGCCTCTTGGTCAAGTTGGTTTTGATATCTGCGTTGCAGCAATTGAGCAAAGTTGGAAATGGTTCGTAGCGGACTTTTTAAATCGTGAGAGGCGATGTATGAAAACTGTTCTAATTCTTCATAAGACCGTTCCAGTTCCCGCAAATTTTCGGTTAGGCGCCTGGACTTTTCTTCGACTTGTTTTTTGCTCTTCTCCAGGTCGCTAATGGTGGCATTCAAGATGTTGATTACAATAGATTTATCCTTTTGGAGTCTTTTCAGCATGAATTGTCCTTCTTCCCAATGTCTTTCGATCCCTTTAACTTCTTGCAGCAAATCCTTCTGATCGCTTGCCTCAATGGAACGGAGTGATTGAATTTTATCAATAAGCGTTTTGAAGATCGAATCTTCCATTCAAAGTGCTTTTAGCAGCGCAAGAGAACAAGTCTCATTATGAAACTCACAGACATTGGTTGCCATGTTTCCAATTTCGCCGTAAGAAAGAAAACCGATCAATGGTCGTTGCCAATGGTGGAAAATTCCCTCGATTTCTTTCTTCAGCAGTGGCCCGAAGGCCCCATGTCTGCCTTTACAGGAAAATAGAATGAGAGCGTCTGCTTTCGGATGGTCCTGGTGTAGTTGCTCAAATTCATGGACGGTTTGTGCAATGATTTCGAATCCAGGTGAGTAAGAAAACCGAAACTGGTCACCGGCCCGGACGCTCGATGTCAGGACAATGGTCCCTTCCTCTTTATCTACAACCATGGGAGAGCGAAGAACAACTTCATCGTTTGCTCTCAGGAATTGGAATGGATAATTCGTTTGCAAAGTGATCAATTGGTCACTTTTAGATAGTGCCTGGTCAGAAAAACCAAAATACCGTACGAAAACATCGTAGGCTCTTTCGTCATTGATGCTGTAGACAACATTGCCAACTGCTTTGGTAATGGTGTTGACACCACCAACCGGTTCCCATCCACTGATGGCTTTACCGCTCACTTTGATTTTGTCGCCGTTGAAGACCAGTCCAACGACGCCATTTTGAGTGACGTCATCTTGAGTAAACGCGGTAGTCTGAAGCATTTGCAGATCATCCCCCGCCAGTCCACCATACATGGGTACGGGTTTCCCGATCCCTTCCTGTATTCCCTTGATCAATAGTTCGGCATCAACCCTTAGTCCCGCAGAGAAAATGAGCAATGCCGGATTGGCAAATTGATCTTTTATGGTTTGTCCCATTTTCAAAGCACCTTCGTAGACTTCCCGTTCATGGTGTTCAAAGTAGGAGATTTGATAATGAGATGGGTCAACTTCCAATAATAGTAAAGCAATGGAGCCTTCGAGTAATTGTGCATCTACAATTTCTCCGGCCGTAGTACATCCTACGAGGTCAATTTGATGCTGTCTGCAGATTTTCCCTAGGGAGGTAATGTCATGGCCGGTTGAAGTCATTACAATGGCCAAATTAGGAGAAAAGCCATCCGCAAAACATGCCTCCAAGGTTTCTTTGAACACAGAAATGGAGGGACAGCTGAATGATCTGGCACGCATATGGGTTCCTGTTGTGTATGTAACTTAAAACTATATTATTAGAAAATGGTCTGCGCTAAACAAAGTTCATCTGTTTATTTGTGAGGGATTTACATCTGCCCTATTCCTAAATATAAGAAAATATTCCGACTCCGAGAAGAGGACATTACTTTGAAGGCCTGACTTTTGCCAGGCCTTCCACGATGTTAATAAATGCTTTTGTGTGAGCTCGGTCGATGGGCTGCGGTAAAGGCGGGTGCACTTTCCAATTGTGCCCGATGATCTTTTAATTGGTGTATGGCTCCTTCAAAGTATTTGATGGAAGCTTGTGGAGTATGGCCTTTGGCAACATCGTATCCATGCAGGTTGCGCGCATCAGTGATGACCCTAGAAAGGTCAGAGCCGGTCAATCCCTCCGTCAAATGGGCAAAGGCTAGGATCTCATCTTGACTGAGGTTCAATACCCGGCCCGTCAGCTTGTTTTTAATGATGGCCATTCTGGCGTCTAACTCTGGTAGTTTTGTCTCCAACCAAAGTTCTACTCTCCCGCTGCGAATTAAAGCCGGCGGCAGACTACCGATATTCATTGCTGTCAACATGATGGTAACTTGTTCATTGCTCTTTGATTCCAATCCGTCGAGCATCGTTAACAGGTAGCGATACAAGCCCGTCTCTTTCTGGTCCTCGAAAAGCAGATCACAGTCATCTATGAAGAGAATGCTCGGTGCATTGGCTTTCGCCTTTTGGAAGATGCCGTTGATCATGTGATAAAACTGATTGGTACCACTAATGACCGTACCGTCGATCAGAAAGAATTTACTGCCAAGGCGGTGGGCCAATGCCCGGCCAATCGTAGTTTTACCGGTACCCGGAGGGCCGTACAACAGGACCCCTCTCTTGGGGCGTAACCCCAACTCCTTAACGAGATCATCACGTTCGAATGGAATGACAACGTTGATTTCCAATTGTTTTTTTACTTCCTCAATGCCGTAAAGGTCTTCCAGACTTACTTTTGCCACCTCTTCTCGATTGACATTGCTATACAGCGTATGGTTTTCGAGGAAGGTCAGAAAGGCTTCCGTATTTTCTACATCGGCCGGTGTCATTGTGTGGGCGGCTACCTGAATCTGTTTGGCACTGAGCTGAGGAACGAAACGGTGGATTTTTGTATAATCCAAACGGTTCGTTTTGAAGGGGTACATGCTTTGGATCAAGTGTTTCAGATCCGCTACATTCAAACTCGGCAACCGAACTACCAAGCTATTTGATTCCAGAGGTTCTCCCACATAAGGACTGGAATCGCCAATGATGAGGTGTTTACCGCTCCGGATCAACATTTGAAATAGGGAATCCAATGCAAAATTAAAAACGCTGGGACGTGCCGGTTCTCCACATTGTCCGCTCAGCTGACTATTGATGATGAAGAAATCGTCTACAAGTACATAGTCGTGGTTTGCAATGGTCTCGCGTAAGGTCTTTTCTAAACCTTCTTCCAATTGAAGTGGGTGCAAGGCCTTCATGTGTTCAAAAATTTCGGCCAGGCCGATGTATTTACCTGCCAATTCGGCTTCGAGCTTACGCAGGATTGTGGTTCGGCCCAGGCTACCTTGTACACTCAGGGTCACCACTGGACTCTTAGTGGAGTAATCGACAACCCGATCGAAGGCTTTTTGTTGGGACGGGCTCAACTGTACGATAGGAGTTTGTTCTTTTGGAGTATTCATTAAAACCAATGTTTGAATTGAAAAATGGAAGATGCCGTCTTTACCCATGTTGGTAAAGTGAACGGCTCCACTTACATGGAGTGAAAAATGAACCTGTTAAACAGCTTCTAAGAGGAGATGTGTTTTCTTTTCATTATACTCGACTCAACGGATCAGCAACAGAAATAATTCCCGCAACCACGTTTTTTTCACTGCCCGGCTAATTGGTATCATGGAGCCACGGAATATCCAAAATTCATCAAAATGCTTTTGGCTTCTTCTGATAAAAGAAATCGATAGAATTTTTCAGCTGAAGCATTTGTCTTTTCGCTGTGTTTCAACAATGCAACTCCTTGCTCGATAAGATCGTATGTCGTTGGATCAACCTCTGTCCATTGGCCTTTGCCGTTCATCTGGGGAGAGCGTACTACGGACATAGCTGTAAATCCTACTTCAGCTGCCTCCGTTACGATGAATTGATTGGTTTGTGCAATGCTTTCGCCGTAAACCAATTTTGGTTCTAATACCTCCTTTGAACGGAGTTGCTTGATGACCGCCAGGGCTGCTGCCCCATAAGGAGCGGTTCGGGGGTTAGCCAGTGCAATGTGTCGAATGACAGGCGTGTCCAGAGAAATCAAAGAAGGCTCGAGCTGGTCAACCATGGTCCAAAGTACCAGCTTTCCGTGAGCATAAACAATAGGTTTTTCGACCGCAAGCCCACTTTTAAACACTTCCTCTGGATATTTCATATTCGCTGCCACAAAAATGTCATAAGGAGCCCCTTCTTTGATCTGCGCAGTTAACTTTCCTGATGAGCTGATGACCATATCGCAACCGATTCCCGTGGTTTGGGAAAACTGTTCGGTGAGGGCCTTCATCGCAAATTGCATATTGGCAGCCGTGGCAATTGTAATTTTTTTTGAGTTTGAAGTTTGAGGGTGACAACCCCATAAGGCATTGATTAAGAAGAGGAAATATGCTAAGCGGAAATGTTGGCAAAACATATAAAAAGTTAAGAAAATGTTAAGAAAAACAACTTTGAGGGACATTTTTTGCTCGCCGATTGACAGTAAGATGTAACCAACAAAATCATTCAACAAAGAAAAAAATAAAATAATGAGAACTCAAAATTTACTAATCGTCGCAATTCTAAGTTT
>JANQRV010000204.1 GCA_028284395.1 Saprospiraceae bacterium | reverse complement strand
TTCATCATCCAGGAAGTGCCTTTGTGGATTGAAAAAACGCCCTTGATCCAAAAGTAAGTAGGAACGATCAAAACCATTTTCGATTGGTTTGCCGTCGATGTGCCATTTTCCCGAATGATACGATCGATAACCGGCAGGCTGAAGCAGCTGCGGTAGGAGGGGTGCCCAATCGGGGCGCTTACCACCTCCGCCTCCATCTGGAATTCCCGGCATCTTGTCGCGTCTCACCTGTTGGGGGTAGTATCCCGTTAATAGCGCTGCCCGAGTGGGCCAACAACGGCCCGTATTGTAAAATTGGCTGAAACGCAGACCGTTGGTAGCGAGCGCGTCCAAATTTGGGGTCTTGATCTCACCGCCGTAACATCCCAGGTCTGAATAACCCAGGTCGTCGGCCATAATAACCAGCACGTTAGGTGGCTGTGTTTGCGACCATGAAACTGAATACAGAAAGGAAAGGCAGCAGAAGATGGTTAAGGCCCTTGTTTGTTGATTTTTCATGTCGTGAGTTATTCTTTTGTTGTAAAGATGCTATGATCCTGTGATGTTGATCCCAATACACCTTTGGTAACCTCTATAGATTGGGTGACCCGCCTGAACCCATCCTCACTTGCCAACCCTGAGGCGATGCCCCGGTTAAAGTATTTGGAGACCTTTGGCCTTTGCATTCTAAAGTGACAAAGTACTACTAATATCTTATATTGTTCACATGGAAAAATTGGTCGCATATTTAAACCAGATCAGCCCGATTGGTAAAGAAGCAAGTCGTCTGGTCTACGAGACCTTTGAGCCCGGTTTCCTCGAGGCGAACGAGTGTTTTGTACGCGAGGGGCAATATGCCCAAAATGTTGGGTTTCTGGAGTCGGGAATTGTCCGGGCGTACTTTGTCAATGATCGGGGAAAGGAATACAATAAGCAGTTCTTTGTCGGACCTTCCTTAATCGGTGCATATACTTCTCTTTTGACTGGAAAGCAAAACAGGATTGCTCAACAGGCGTTAACGGATTGCCGGGTTTGGAAGGCCCCTTTCCGCAGGATCGAAGCACTTTTTGAGCGATATCACGAACTGGAAAGATTGGGACGAAAGATCGCCGAGTACTACTTCTTGGAAAAGGAGAAAAAAGAGCTTGAAATGGCGTTGCTCGATGCCGAAAAGCGCTATCTCATCCTGAGGGAGGAATTTCCCGGTATTGAAAACGAGATACCTCAGTATCACATCGCATCCTATCTGGGCATTAGCCCGACGCAGCTAAGCAGAGTCAGAAATAAGCTGGCTTCAGCCGGATGAGATTCCTTTACATATGTAAATGAATGGCCTTCCAATGTAGAATAATTTTGTTGCATTGTTCAATAAAATTCGAAGCAATGAAATTAGTCAAGAAACATTGGAGTATACTGCCGGTAATTTTGGGTACAGCATTCACTTTTCTCCTGATCGAAAGCTGTGCCATTCAACCGGAAGCCTGGCATCCACCGGTGAAGCCGGCATTTGAAGGTGCGTTGACCACCAACCGGGCTTTGACGAAAGCGAGCAAGATAGATCTCGCCGGCTGGTATGGGCCGGAGGAATTTGCATTTGATGGACAAGGTAATGTCTTCTGTGGTGTCCATGGAAAGTCTGACTTTTCCGAAGGTGCGATCTTGAAAATCGATCAGCAGGGTCAAGTCAGCACTTTTTTGGAAACGAATGGCTGGGTGACCGGTATACAATTTGATACTCAGGGACAACTGATTGCACTCGTCAATGGGCTGGGGTTGGTAAAGGTCGATTCGAACAAACAATTGAAAGTGCTGGTGGCCAAGGATGGACAGGATCGACCCATCTTAATGGGATCGGGCTTGGACATCGGTGGGGATGGCAAGATTTACTTTGCCAATTTATCTTCTACTCAAACGACTTCTACCCGTTACATCAATAGATTGATTCTGGAGATGAAACCCTCGGGTGGCGTGTATTGCTACGATCCCGCTACGGGAGTGACCCAAACCCTTTCGCCGGCCAATTACTTTGCCAATGGTTTGACCCTTGCCCAAGATGAATCCTTCCTATTGATCTCTGAGACTTCAAAGTATCGGATTTTGCGCTATTGGCTAAAAGGCGATATTGCCGGGGAATGGGAAGTCTTTATGGATAATCTTCCGGGCTTCCCCAATAACCTTAGTATTCGGGAAAACGGCAATTTCTGGTTGGGCTTTACTACTAAGCGGAGTGATCAGTTGGATGCCATCCACCCAAAGAAGGGAGTCAAAAAGCTGGTATATGGACTCCCTTCTTTCATGCAGCCCAAGGCCGACCGATTCGGAATGATCCTAGAAATTTCTGAAACCGGAACAATTATTAGAGCATTGTTTGATCCAACCGGAGAGGTGGTGATGGAGGCAGGTGCGGTCAAGGAGCAAAATCAGATGCTCTATATCGGAGGAGATGAATCGCCCTACATTGCCAGATACCAACTGTGAAAAAAGACCCTGCAGGCCCCAATTTTTTTGGGGACCTGCAGCATCACTATTTCAATTCTATAATTCATCTTTACTATTTCCAACTTTAGAGTCAACTATTTAAGGGCTAAGATGCCTTTGGATTTAACTAGACTAATTCTAAATAAAGTTGACAATGCGAAGATAATGTATTGAAATGGAGAAAGCAATACCTATAATTCGGGAACAGCTCTCGCAAAACATACCTAAGGTTAGGGATGCGCCTAGTCCAGCGAACAATTAAGCAATGACGTCGTGGACGACGTGTCCGTGTACGTCGGTCAATCGATAACGCCGACCCTGATGTTTAAAGGTGAAACGCTCGTGGTCGATCCCCAATAAGTGCATGATGGTTGCCTGAAAGTCGTGAACATGGACCGGGTCTTGCTGTGGGTTGAAACCGAATTCGTCGGAAGCGCCAAAAGAGAAGCCAGGTTTGACGCCTCCGCCTGCCATCCAGAGTGAAAAGACATAGGGGTGGTGATCCCTTCCCCAGACCTTGAAGTCCTGAATTCGACCTTGCAGGAAAGGGGTACGGCCAAATTCTCCACCCCAGATGACCAATGTATCTTCCAGGAGTCCGCGTTGTTTCAGGTCTTTTACTAAAGCCGCACTAGGAGCGTCGGTATCTTGGCATTGAATCTTAAGTTGGTGATTGATGTTTTTGTGCTGATCCCAGCCGGCGTGCATACATTGTACAAAACGCGTACCTCGTTCAATGAGTCGACGAGCCATAAGGCAATTGTAGGCGAAGCTGCCCGGTCGCAACACATCGGGCCCGTACATGTCCAATATGTATGTTGGTTCACTGGACAAATCCGTCAGTTCAGGTACGCTCATTTGCATTTTGTAAGCCATCTCGTACTGTGCGATTCTCGTGGTAATCTCCGGGTCGCCGTACTCTTTCAAGTTTTGTTGGTTTAAAGCTTCTAAACCATCCAGTAGCTCCCGGCGCATTTTACGGCTCATGCCTTGCGGGTCGCTCAAATACAATACCGGGTCGCCGCCGCCGCGGAATTTTACCCCCTGAAATTTACTGGGAAGGAATCCGCTTCCCCAATAAAAGTCATAAAATATCTGACCGCAGCTACGTTCTTTATCCCGGGAGGTCATGACTACAAAACCAGGCAGATCTTCCGACATGTTTCCCAGTCCATAGGTGAGCCAGGAACCCATGCTCGGGCGCCCGGCCATCTCTGCGCCGGTTAGGAAGAAGGTGATGGCCGGGGCGTGGTTGACTTGTTCGGTATACATTGATTTGATGAAGCACAGCTCGTCCGCTATTTCGGCGGTACGGGGCATAAAGTCCGAGACCCAGGCCCCGCTTTGCCCGTGCTGCTTGAAGTTGGTAATCTCTCCCAGCACGGGTCGGTTTACCTGTTTGCCGGTCATGGTGCTGAATCTTTTCCCGGCGATCAAACGCTCCGGTATTTGCCGACCGTGCCATTCCCTTAGTTTCGGCTTGTAGTCAAACAGGTCGACATGAGACGGAGCTCCGTTTTGAAACAAATAGATGACTCTTTTGGCTTTTGGCGCAAAGTGGGGAAGGGTAGTGCGCCCAACGCCAACTGAGGTGGGTTCTAACAGCGATCCAAGAGCGAAGGTCCCAATGCCCAACGCCGATTTATGGAAGAAATGTCGGCGAGTAATCGAAGCATTTAAATTTTCTATCGGATTCATGCCACTATTGTTTAGATATTACTTCATCAAGATTCAAAATCATCGAGCAAAGAGCTGTGTAGGCAGCGTGTTCCTTTGCATCCAGGTCAGAACGTTGGGGAAATTCACCCACTTGTAAAAAAGCGGTTGCGGATGCCGGATCTGCCCCAAAGTCCAGGTTAAATTGTTTCAGTTTTGATTTCAGGACCCTCAACTCTTCGGTCTTGGGTGCCCTTGCAGTTGCGATTTTAAACGCAAATTGCAGCCGTTCATGCTCGTTATCTTTAGCCGTCAAGACCCTTTCGGCCATTACCCTTGCTGCTTCGAGGTAGGTGATGTCGTTCAGGGTGATCAGGGCATGCTGCGGAGCATTGGTCAAAAGTGGCTTGACGGAGCAGACCTGGCGGGGAGCGTTGTCAAAAAGCATAGTTGGGCCAACAATTCGGCGCCAGAAGGTATAGAGCGTTCGCCGATATAAATCGTTGCCCTGGTCTTGCACGTATCTTTTCTTTCCAAAAGTAGCTTCTTCCCAGATGCCAGCCGGCTGATAAGGCTTTACGGATGCGCCTCCGATTGTATCGTATAAAAGCCCGCTGATGGCCAGGGCCTGATCCCGTATCATCCATGATGGCAAACGGTAACGAGGCCCCCGGCTCAACCATTTGTTCTCCGGATCCTTTTCTAAGTGGTGTTCCATCAGCTTGGAGGATTGTTGATAAGTTCGGCTCTGTACGATCAGTTTACATAGTGCCTTTATGTCCCAGTCATGCTGGACAAAATCGACGGCCAACCAGTCCAATAATTCCGGATGACTGGGTTGATCTCCCTGGATGCCAAAATCGTCAGGGGTCTTGACGAGGCCACGACCAAAAAATGCCTGCCAGAATCGATTGACGGTTACTCTAGCGGTCAGTGGATGGTCTTTTGCTACCAGCCATTTGGCAAGTGCGAGTCGATTGTTAGCGGGCTGATCAATCAGACCCGGTAATATTTCGGGAACACCACGGCCCACGGGTTCCCGGGGTTGGTCGTAGGTTCCCTTTTCGAGCACAAAAGTGGTGCGAGGCGTTTCGACCTCATCCATAACCATTACCAACAGGTTTTGGCCGGCTTTGCGATTCCTTTTACTCATGGCCTCCCTCATTTGCAGGAGCAAATCTGCATATTTTGGGGCTTTATTTTGGTAAAACTTGTACAACAAACTGTACAAGTAAGAACTTCGGTCTTTTGGCGCAAAGGTCAAGGCGTACAGATTGTCGCCATCCAGGTCGGCCGCAGCTGTCGATTCTGCCGGCATGCCCGTTTCCCGAGGAAAGAATTTATCCTCGAACACCTGTATTTTTTCTCCCAATTGGTCGACAAAAGACTGCAGTTCGCTCAACTCCTTTTGATCTTTTTCCGGGCTTAAATCGAGAAAGGGAGGGATTGCGCCCCCTCCGTTAAGGCCTTTTTCGGAAGTCTGATTGAAATAGTCGTACAACTGGTAGTATTCCCGTTGGGTGATGGGATCGAACTTGTGATCGTGACAGCGGGCACAATTGAAGGTGAGCCCCAGCCAGATGGTACCGGTTGTTTCCAGACGGTCGAAAACGTTTTCCACTCTGGTTTCTTCCGGGATCCTGCCCCCTTCTCCATTGTACATATGGTTTCGATTGAAGGCAGTGGCCAATACCTGATCAGTAGTGGGGCTGGGTAAAAGGTCTCCCGCAAGCTGCTCAATCGTGAACTGATCGTAGGGCATGTTGTTATTGAAGGCCTTGATCACCCATTCCCGCCAAGGCCACATTTTTCGCTCGGGATCTCCCTGAAATCCATTGGTATCCGCATAACGGGCAGCATCCAGCCAATCCCAGGCCCACCGTTCTCCAAAATTTGGGGAGGAGAGCAGTCGGTCCACTACTTTTTCAAATGCCTCAGGGCTTTTATCCAGCAAAAATGCCTCTACTTCTTCTGGCGTAGGAGGAAGGCCCGTCAAGTCGAGCGTTACACGTCTGATCAGCGTGTTTTTGTCTGCAGGCGTAGAAAAATCAAGTTGGTGTTGGTCTAGCTTTAACCCGATAAAATGATCGATTGGATTGTAGGATTCCACTTCATCCGTGGAAGGTAGATCGGATTTCTTTGGTGGGTCGAAGGCCCAATGTCCCTTCCATTCCGCTCCTTGCTCGAGCCATTTGATGAGAATGGCTTTTTCGGTGGCGGTTAAACTTATTTTTGATTCGGGAGGCGGCATCACGATTTGCTCATCTTCGGTGAGGATACGATGGATAGCCTCACTGGCGTATGGTTTACGTGGAATAAAAGCAAACGTACCCGGAGTCTTCAGAGCTGCAAAAGCTCCCTGTTCGGTATCCAGTCGTAGATTGGCTTTTCTAGCCTTTTCATCGGGCCCGTGGCAGCTAAAGCAGCGGTCGGAAAGTATGGGCCGCACTTGGAAATTGAAATCAATTTTTGCCGGCAACTTCTGATAGGCGATCGCTACCTCTTCGGGCAGTTCGTTAGCACAAGAAGTCGCCAACCAGCAAACTGCGGGAAGCAATAGGTGCTTAAGTTGATTTTTCATATTTTAAAGTTACGAAACCTTCTGGTGACTCAAAACCATATTTTGATGAGGACCCTTTACCGATATTTCTTGGTACTCTTATTACTATTTCTGTTAATTCATTGTGGAAAATTCAACGATGCGAAGGCTGTTGCAAAGAATCGCGTCCCGGATAAGATCGATTTTAACTTTCACGTACGCCCGATATTGTCCGACCGCTGCTTTAGCTGCCACGGGCCCGACGAGAAAACCCGAGAAGCAGGGCTGCGCCTGGATTTGGAATCGTTTGCTTTTGCAGTGCTGGATAGCATAAGCAAGCGCTACGCCATTGTACCGGGAAACTTAAAGGCAAGCCAATTGTATCATCGGATTACTTCCGAAGACCCTTCCGAGGTTATGCCGCCACCATCATCAAACCTCAAGCTTTCCAAGTCGGAGATCGCCATTTTGAGCCGGTGGATTGAACAAGGGGCAGTTTGGAAATCCCATTGGGCATTCTTGCCGCCCACGAAAAACGAATTGCCCGGAGTTAAAGACGCGCAGTGGCTCGTCAATGAAGTGGACCATTTCGTGCTGAACCGTTTGGAACAGGAAGGATACACTCCGTCGGCAGAAGCCTCCAAAGAGAAATTGATTCGCCGCTTGTCGTTTGACCTAAGAGGCATTCCACCCTCACTCGAAGAGATCGACAATTTTAAGATGGATGCATCAGCAGAGGCTTACGAACGGCTGGTGGATCGTTTTTTGTCGCAAAATAGCTTCGGTGAACGTTTGGCCATGGACTGGTTAGACCTGGCCCGATACGCCGACTCCCATGGCTATCAGGATGATATCGAGCGGAGTATGTGGCCATGGCGGGAATGGGTGATCAAGGCCTTCAATAATAATATGCCGTACGATGAATTTGTGACCTGGCAACTAGCGGGCGACCTATTACCGAATCCGACCTATGAACAAGTGTTGGCAACGGGGTTCAATCGGAATCATAAGATCACCCAGGAAGTGGGAGTTGTGGATGAAGAATACCGGGTGGAATACGTGCTGGACCGCGTTCGTACCGTTTCTACTGCCTTTCTCGGATTGACCGTCGAATGTGCGCAGTGCCACGATCATAAATTCGATCCAATTTCACAAAAAGAGTTTTACGAAGTTTTCAGTTTTTTCAATAACGTACCGGAAAAAGGGCGGGTAGAATACAATGTCGAAGTAGCCGAACCTTCTCTTCCGCTACCGGATACCACCGTGTCCCAATATCGAAATTACATTCACGGTTTGGTGAAAAGCCAGCTTTCAAAGGTAGTGGCATACGGAGAGAAGGCCTGGAAGGCCCAAAAGGAGGTCCCCGCCAGCTTTTCTGAACCAGTGACGAGTTCAATTGCATTACCCGAGGGCTTGAAGGCTCACTACTCCCTGGATTACATTACTGAAGATCGGATAGCGGAGGAAAAAAAA
>JANQRV010000267.1 GCA_028284395.1 Saprospiraceae bacterium | reverse complement strand
AATTTTTAGACCATAGCGCTGCTATGCACCAAAAATTTGGCTTTATGAGAACCCCAAACTGAACATTTTCGGCTGCGAAAACAAAATTTAAACATATTCCTAGTTCTAACATGATAAGTCTCTATGCCTAACCAAAAAGACAGATGCGGCTGGTGCCACGGCCAGGAAATTTACATCGACTACCACGACCATGAATGGGGCATTCCGGTTCACGACGATCAAAAACTATTCGAAATGTTGATTCTTGAGGGAGCACAGGCCGGTCTCAATTGGATTACGATTCTAAAAAAAAGAGACCACTACCGAAAGGTGTTCGACTACTTTGAGGTCGAAAAGGTAGCAGCATATCGGGATAAAAAAATACAACAGCTGCTCTCCGATCCCGGAATCATTAGAAACAAACTGAAGATAAATGCAGCTGTGACCAACGCAAAGGCCTTTTTGGCGGTACAAGAAGAATTTGGCGGCTTTAACGATTTTATCTGGCAATTTACCGATGGGGTTCCTTTACAAAATGCCTGGCCATCTCTAAAAGAAGTGCCGGCAGTCACAAACGAAAGCCAGCAAATGAGTAAACATCTGAAAAAACGGGGTTTCAAATTTGTTGGCCCAACCATTTGCTATGCCTTCATGCAAGCCATCGGAATGGTAAATGATCATATCACCACCTGCTTCCGCTGGAAGGAAATCAAAGAGCAATATGAGCCAGTCCGATGAATTAGGGCAGTTACCAATTGGGAAATTGCTGATTAAGCAAGCTGTCCCGGCTTCTGTAGGATTTCTAATCATGTCAATTTACGGCATCGTCGACACCATTTTCGTGGGCCGTTGGATTGGAGCGATGGGCATTGCAGCTATAACGGTAGTAATGCCGATTACTTTTCTGATCGCCTCGATTGGTGGTGCAATTGGAGTTGGGGGCTCTTCAATTATTTCCAGAGGTTTAGGTGCTGGTGATCGAGAAAAAGCCTACCTCTCCTTTGGCAATATGATTACGCTGACCATTGGAATTTCGGTCGCAACAGTCTGGTTAGGCTCATTTTATCAAGACCAAATTCTAATGCTTTTCGGCGGACGTGGACGCATCTTGGAACCAGCTCGTCATTACTTTCAAATTATTTTGTTTGGCATCCCATTTCTAGCTTGGGCCATGATGTCTAATAATGTGATGCGCGCAGAAGGTAGGCCCAAAATTGCGATGATTGTCCTCTTGGTACCAGCCATTGCCAATATCATACTGGACCCTATCTTCATTGTAGTGTTGGATATGGGCATCGATGGGGCCGCTTGGGCTACTACACTCTCCTATATCGGAAGTGCGATGTTCAGCATCTGGTATTTCCTCTTTGGAAAATCAGAATTTCGCATCATCCCCCAAAATCTCCGTTTACGCGGTCACATTGTCCGTGAAATCTTTGCCATAGGTGGTGTAAGTCTAGCACGCCAAGGGACCATCAGTTTGCTCTCGATCGTTCTAAATAACGCCATGATTCGATACGGCGGTGAGATCAGCGTGTCGGTTTACGGCATTATCAACCGAATGATGATGTTGACCAATTTTCCAGTCATTGGTATTACACAAGGATTCCTTCCAATTGCGGGCTTCAATTATGGCGCCCAAAAGTGGGATCGTGTGAAGGAAGTGATTAATCTGTCAATCCGCTCCGGGACCGCTATTGCTTTTGGTATTTTTCTTTTGATCATCATTTTTGCGAAACAACTTACGGGCATCTTTACGACCGACCCGGAGCTGTTGGCTTTGAGCGCACCGGCCTTGAGGAAAACCTTTCTGGCAACGCCCCTCATTACCATCCAACTCATTGGTTCCGCTTATTTCCAGGCCATTGGCAAAGCATTGCCTGCACTGTTATTGACCATGACCAAACAAGGGTTTTTCTTGATTCCATTGATCTTGGTTTTACCTCTTTTTTTTGGCATTGACGGCATTTGGTTTTCCTTTCCGATTGCAGATGTCCTGGCGGCCAGCGTCACCTATTTTTATTTGCAAAGGGAAGTCCGTAAGACTTTGCCCTAACTTTAGTAATTTGTGGAGTTTAAGTAAATGCACAAATTAGCTCACTTAATGACTTAAGATGAAAAGATACTTTATACCGCTAATCCTCACAATGCTATTCACCGCTACCATTTTGAGCAGTCAGGAATTGACGAAAGAACGAATTCAAATTCTGGAGAAACTCGACGCTCGCACGGAGGAATTCGGCAAGATTGCCAAAGACATCTGGAATTTAGCAGAACTTGGTTATCAGGAATATAAAAGCTCTAAGATTCTTTTGGAGAAACTTCAATCCGAAGGATTTACTGTCCAGACTGGCGTAGCTGAAATCCCTACCGCCTTCGTTGCCTCCTATGGTTCCGGCAAGCCGGTAATTGCCATCCTGGGAGAATTTGATGCATTGCCCGGCGTTTCACAAGCAGCAGTACCATATCGCCAGGAACGGGAAGATGTTAAGGCTGGTCATGCCTGCGGTCACCATCTCTTCGGAGCAGGCTCGGCCGCTGCAGCGATCAGTGTCAAAAACTGGTTGGAATCTTCCGGTACTAGCGGCACCATTCGCTTCTATGGCACGCCCGCCGAAGAAGGTGGTGCAGGTAAGGTTTACATGGTCCGGGAAGGATTGTTCGACGATGTTGACGCTGCCCTACATTGGCACCCAGGAAGTGGGAATAGCGCCAGTGCGGCCTCTTCTCTTGCTAATAAATCCGCTAAATTTCGCTTCCGTGGAATCGCTTCCCATGCGGCCGGATCACCCCAGAATGGTCGATCAGCTTTGGATGGTGTGGAGGCCATGAACTATATGGTTAACTTGATGAGAGAGCATGTACCAATGGAGACCCGGATACATTATGTGATCACCAGAGGAGGAGAGGCGCCAAATGTTGTTCCTGCCTTTGCCGAGGTTTTTTATTACGTCCGGCATCCGGAAGCTCCAATGGTGAAGGAACTGTTTGAAAGGGTCGTTCAGGCAGCCGAGGGAGCAGCTCAGGGCACTGGGACGAAAATGGAATACGAAGTCATTCACGGTCTCTATAATCTCATGCCAAATGAAACACTTGCAGAGAAAATGTATGCCAACCTCAAGCTAGTAGGTGGTGTGGAGTACAATGAAGAAGAGCGTAAATTTGCCCAGGAAATCGTCAAATCGTACGCTTTCTCCAAGGCAGATATCAATACCTCTAACGTCATCGAACCCTATCGGGTCATCATGAAGGGCCAAGGGGGATCAACCGACGTGGGAGATGTGAGCTGGGTCGTACCGACAGCTGGTCTGCGCACGGCTACCTGGGTACCGGGTACTTCTGCTCATAGTTGGCAAGCCGTCGCGGCAGGAGGCACCTCTATTGGAACGAAGGGCATGATGGTAGCGGCAAAAACATTAACACTGACCGCAATCGATCTTTTCAAACAACCGGATTTAGCCGAAATGGCCAAAAAAGAACTCAGTGAAAAGCGTGGTGGTCCAGGCTTTGTGTACGAGGCACTACTAGGCAATCGGAAGCCACCCCTTGACTATCGAAATTGATCAGCGCTTAAGGCGCATAAAGTGGAATTTGGCATTGACCGATTCAAATCCAAATTGTTCATAAAAGAGTCTCAGACCTTCCAGACAATACAGCTCAATGCTCTCAATGTCCCGGATCTGCGGATGATTTATAACATGCTGGATCAGTTTAGCTCCGAGGTGATGTCCTCGATAATCGGGTTTTACAATGACATCAAAAATGATCGCCTTAAACAAAAGGTCGGAAAGAACTCTAGTAAAGCCAACCAAATTATCGTTCGACTCATCGATCAGTCCGAAAACAAAAGTCGTATTGCGCAGTAGGGAAGAGATATCCTCTTTAGACCGTGTTTTTGTCCACCACTCATTTTGATAGAGTTCAAATATTTGCGGCAGGTGGTTTTCATCCAATTGTTCGATCATCTTAAAAGCCATCAGAATTAGGTTTTGGTTGCTTACTTTTGACCACAAAGTGTTTCTCAACTCATGCAAGTAACGAATGTCCGAATTAAAAACCAAACCTTTCTGCTCCATCCATTGAAGGCAGTATTCTGGGAAGAAATGTCGTGTTTGTTAATTGCTGATCTACATCTCGGCAAAGCAGCTCATTTCAGAAAACAAGGCATTCCGGTACCTATGGGAGTGACAGACGCCAATTGGGATCGCCTGATTAGTTTATTGATTGATTTTTCACCGGCCAGAGTATTATTTTTGGGAGACCTATTCCACAGTGCTTACAATCATATTTGCGATGAATTCACAGATCTTGTAAAACAGTTTAGTCACATTTCCTTTGAGCTGGTCATTGGCAACCACGATATATTAGAAAAGGACTTTTACCTCGATAACAACATCATTGTCCACGACCCTATTTTGGAGATCGGCCCATTTCAACTCTCTCATTTCCCATTGAACGAACTTTCTACGAAACAATACAACATCGCTGGTCATGTTCACCCCTGCGTGCGGTTGCGCGGTAATAGTCGCCAAAGTTTGCGACTACCTTGTTTTTGGTTTGGCACCAAACAAGCCGTATTGCCGGCTTTCGGATTGTTTACCGGCATGGCTGTGGTTCGGCCTTCCAAAGAGGATCAGGTTTTTGTCATCGTAGAGGACTCAGTGGTAGAAGTTTAAAAAACTACTTTAATGAATCAGGATTTATTGACGAGAATTCGAGCGCTCGAGCATCAAGCGAGCTTTTTGGAACCAGCACCATTGCTAAGACAACAATGGAACCAGGAAACCCAGCTTTTTGCTGACGAATTTTATGACCAATTGGAGGACATGCCTCCATACGTTACCGCGGAAAACAAAGGCGAGGGTATTAAGGATTACCCCTTCACTGAAACACCGAAAGAATTGAGCGAAATTCTTCAGGTTATCCAAGAACATTTGGTAAATATTTCGCTAAATGCAGCTTCTGGCTTCCATTTTGGTTATGTCCCAGGAGGTGGCATATTCCCTACCGCCCTAGGCGATTATATCGCGGCGGTGTTGAATGAATACGCTGGTATTTTTTTCGCCAGTCCGGGTGCGGTACGCATGGAAAACAAATTACTCCGTTGGATGTGTCAGATGATCGGCTACCCTGCCACTGCGCTGGGCAATTTAACCTCTGGTGGATCAATCGCCAACCTAATAGCCATCACTACGGCACGGGATCAAAAAAACATTAAGGCTGAAATGGTGAAACATTCGGTAATCTATCTAACCCGACAAATTCACCATTGTGTCCAAAAAGCGTTGCGGATCGCCGGACTGGGTGAAGCCATTATACGGTACATCGACATGGATGCGTCGTTTAAAATGGACACGATACAATTACAGCAACAAATTGCAAGCGACGTATCACAGGGTTTAAACCCTTTTCTACTGGTCGGTTCTGCGGGGACCACAGATGTTGGAGCGATAGATCCATTAGCAGCAATGGGTACCATTGCTCAGCAGTATGACCTTTGGTTCCACATCGATGCGGCCTACGGCGGTTTTTTCATGCTGGTCAATGACTTACATCCTCAGTTCAGGGGCATAGAATTGTCGGATTCCGTTGCAATTGATCCGCACAAAGGCTTTTTTCTGTCTTATGGGTTGGGCGCCATATTGGTCAAGGATGTTGCAGCCTTATACCAAAGTCATCATTATCGAGCCAACTACATGCAGGATGCGCTGGGCGATTTTGACGAGTTATCTCCTGCTGACCTTTCACCGGAATTGACAAAGCATTTTCGAGCTTTGCGGATGTGGTTGCCACTCCACCTTTATGGTTTAAATCCATTCCGCGCAACTTTGGAAGAGAAGGTATTGCTGTGCCGGTATTTCTACGAAGAAGTACAAAAAATCGGTTTCGAAGTCGGCCCATTCCCCGAGTTATCGATCATGATTTACCGTTATGTGCCATCGAAGGGTAGTGCGAATATTTTCAATGAAAAACTGGTGAAATTTCTACAGGTAGACGGAAAGGTTTTCGCTTCTTCCACTAAAATCGAAGATGTATTCTGGATCAGAATGGCAGTACTGAGCTTTCGCTCTCATCGCAAGCATGTTGAACGTTGTTTGCAAAGACTGAAGGAGGGGGTCGCAAAACTCATGGAAAGAGACCGTCAATTTTCTTAAATTAGGGGCCATCTGAAAAATGACCATATGCGCAAATGCCCGAAGTCGATCATTACTTGCTGTTTATGTCTGATGCTGCTTAAGTTGGGTGCACAATCGGATTTTCACACAATTGAATCGGTTCCGGACCCAAAGTTGATGGGGGGAGGGTACGTAAGTGACCCGGACGTATACTTGTCCGCCCTGGAAGTAGTCAAACTTAACAATTTAATCAAGGAGACGGAAGAGAACACAACTGCTCAGATCGCTGTTGTCCTACTAAAATCCATTGGCAACGAAAACCCAAAAGACTTTGCCACCCGATTGTTTGCGCACTGGGGTATCGGATATGCCGATACCGACAATGGACTCTTAATTCTGTCGGTCATGGATCAACGGCGGACCGAATTCGAAACCGGATACGGAATGGAAGCGGTTTTAACCGATGTTCAATGCTACCGAATCGGTATGCAGGAGCTGGTGCCGTACTTCAAACAAGAACAGTATGGTCAAGGCCTGATCGCTGCCGTTTCTAGGATCAAAACCATCCTGGAAAACCCAGAAGCCGCCGCTGATATCCGATCTGACCGGCAGTCCAGAGCAGCTCACAGAGGAAGTAATGGAATCATTCCCGGCCTTCCACTGGGATTGGAGATTTACTTTCTGATCAATTTACTTTTCCATTTGATCCTCGCAACCAGGGTCTTTTACATCCTTCGAAGTAAACAGGACCTCTATGATAAGTACATGTCGATCAGGAAATGGAAATTATTGGTATTCATCTTCATTTTTCCACTACTTTACTTAGTGGCGTACTTCCTACTAAAAGGTCTTTTAAAACAGCTTCGCAATCATCCACGCTATAGTAAAGCCAATGGCCAACTCATGCGTAAACTAAAAGAGAGTGAGGAAGATTACTATTTGAGCCAAGGACAGATTACCGAAGAGGAAATTGGTTCGGTCGATTACGACGTCTGGGTAACGGAAGAAGAAGATGACATTCTAATCCTTCGCTACAAAAAACCTTTTACGAAATATTCCCCCTGTCCCAAGTGTCGGTTTACCACCTATTTTCATGCACGCTCCGTTACCATTAGAGCCGCGACCTATCATAGCTCCGGAAAAAAAGAAGAAAAGTATGAATGTAAAAATTGTTCTTATCAGTATTCCAAATACATAACCATTCCCATGAAAACCCGATCGTCATCAGGCAGTGGCGGCGGCGGTGGTGGTGGTTCGTGGGGTGGTGGTTCATCAGGAGGAGGAGGAGCCGGCGTGAGCTGGTGAACACACTATGGACGAAGTACAACCAACCTTCTAGTGCCCAGTGTTTTACCTTTCGAATCAATTAAGCTATACAAATAAGTTCCTTTTCTTAAGTTCGATATATCGGCTTTAACGGTTTTGGATCCACTAATGTAATAACGCTCGGCCCATACTTCATTAGCGAGAATATTATAAATGCGAAGATCGTAGTCTCCAGCCGGTAAATTGGTAAACTCGAACCTCACATTCACGATTGCCGGATTCGGGAAAGCGTAAACGCCCGGCTTTAAATGATTGATGCCTTTGACATTGGTGATAAAATCAGCACCTTTATACAAAACGCGCAGCAATTCAGATTCATCTCCATTCAAATAAAATTCAGCAATAGGCTCTTTTTCAACATCATTCATGAAATGGTAACTCACTGCATCGAGATTGCCCAAAAAATCATTTTCTGGAATTAGATCAGTGATATCGAACCACGGAAGAAAACCAATTCTTGCCTCCAGCTTAACTTCTCGTGATTCGGTTCTTTTTTCCCGCAAAACATCGTAGCTACCACCTGGTATGAACATTGTCCCCCAACCGTCTACTTTAACACTTCTGGTTGTTTCGATGATTATTTTTAGGGAATCCGGAACAACGGGGAGTTCGTCGAGCACCTCCTGAGGCAAATCATCCGCGGAGAAACGGACTTCTGCGGAGGAAGACGATTCAAATTCGTCACCAAATTTCAGTGGTGCTTTACGTTCAATAAGTCCTTCTCCAAAATTGACTGCTAATTCCAACCCAAATTCGAGCGGATCTTCTCCATAAGAACCCAAGTAGATAAAAGCTCCATCTTCTATTTTGTAATAGCCTTCGAGGCCTTCTGCTAACTCTGCTACTAGATCTGCCTCCGGAAACGAAGCTGCACCAGCTCCTTCGGCTGCATTCTTAAAAAGTACTCTGGTGGCAAATGGAGCTTGCAGATTTCCCAGCATCCACTCTTGGTTTTCACCTCCTCTTGGAACAGCACTACTTTCCGGCAAATTATCAGAGGCAACGACCAGAGTATCTCCCGCCTCGGGAAACTGCGCACTGGTAATTGTTATCTGCGCGGTAGTTTCCCTGTTGAAGATCACTCCTAAAAGGGCGATAACTAAAGCGTAGCGGTACATCATGATATCAAATTTGAGATTCTTTCAATTTAAATAATACATCCTACAATCACAACAATGGCTATCCACTGCTTAAAGAATTCATTTTAGCACAGAAGGTTGCACAGCCAATTCTATAAGCCGTAGATGTCAGATAAAACGTAAAAAACAATTGGAGAAAACGGTTACTGGTGGAGATTTAGTTTTAGTGCTTGACTAGCAGCAATCTAGAAGGGGTATTGTCATATTCTTGCAGCTAAGAAATCACTTTTACAAAAGTAGTAAAATTTATATATTTTGCAAGGCGACCAATTTTTTGTATCCACCATCCAGCGCCAGTAGTTGCTCGTGGTTCCCTCTTTCGACGATCTTCCCACTATCCATTACCAGAATCTCATCAGCATGCTGAATGGTGGAAAGTCGATGGGCAATGATGATCGATGTTCGATTTTTCATCAATTGCAACAGCGCTTCTTGCACTAATTTTTCGGATTCGGAATCCAAAGCAGAAGTTGCTTCATCTAAAATCAATATCGGAGGATTCTTGAGAATAGCACGAGCAATGGTCAATCTTTGTCGCTGACCACCACTTAATTTATTGCCCCGATCGCCAATTTGGGTCTGGTAGCCATGTTCTGTTTGAAGAATAAAGTCGTGAGCATTGGCTATTTTGGCAGCAGTTTCCACCTCTTCAGTAGTGTATCCCTTGAGGCCGAAGACAATATTGTTATAAATGGTATCATTAAACAAGATTGCTTCCTGTGTCACAATACCGATCAACGAACGCAAACTTTGCAAGCTAAACCTTCGAATGTCGATCCCATCGATGCATACACTTCCCTGCGTAACGTCGTAGAAGCGGGGGAGCAAGTCGGCAAGAGTAGACTTGCCCGCTCCGGAAGCCCCTACCAAGGCAACTGACTTCCCCTTTTCGATCGTCAAATTAATCCGATTCACGGCCGCCGATTGACTTTTCTGATAATGAAAAGTAACATCTCTATACTCTATTCGATTATCGAAAGTGGTCAACACTTGGGGAGCATCGACTTCTTTAATGGCATTTTCCGCATCGAGGATGGTCTCGACTCGCATCATGGCCGCAATTCCCTTTTGAATGTTGTAGAGCGCTCGCGTAAGAGATTTTGATGGGTCTATTACGTAGTAGAAGGCCATAATGAATGACAAAAAAGTTGCCGCATCCATATTCTGAGAAAATACTTGTCGAGAGCCGTACCACAACAATACTGCCACCACCGCAATGCCCAGAAACTCCGAAAGAGGCGAAGCCAGATCTTTCCGCCAAAGCAGCCTCGTCAGTGCCCAACGGTATTCATTATTTACCACACCGAATTTATCTCTTTGGTAATTCTCCGCATTAAACCCTTTGATAACCCGCAAACCAGACAAGGCCTCCTCCGTAATGGAAACAATTTCACCGAGCTTCGTTTGCACCACGCCGGAAGGCTTGCGGAGGGTTTTTCCAATTCCTCCAATGACGAGGGCAGTAAAGATAATTAACAGAAATACGAAGAAAGTCAGAGAAGGACTAATCAATAACATAATTCCTAGAGAACCCAGGATGATTAACGGTTCTCTGAAGACGGCCTCCAACACATTAAGAATACTCCATTCTACTTCCTGGACATCTGCCGTGATCCGGGAAATGAGATCTCCTTTCTTTTCGTTGGAAAAATAGGCCAGTGGCAGGCTGAGCAATTTATCGAACAACTGCTCCCTAAGATCCCTAATGATGCCGTTTCTCACTGGCGCCATGAAGAACAGGGACAGATAACGGAACAGATTCTTA
Organism: Saprospiraceae bacterium; assembly: GCA_028284395.1. GTDB lineage: Bacteria > Bacteroidota > Bacteroidia > Chitinophagales > Saprospiraceae > JANQRV01. The sequence continues at coordinate 35,181 of JANQRV010000267.1, read as the reverse complement.
AAAAAGAAAGAGACCAAGATTAGTCCACAAACGTAAAGCAAACCGGTTTCTTTGCCATTTTCGGCCACAAACTCACTAAAATGATATTGAAAGTATCCCTGAATGGAAGAAGCATTCCAGGCAAAATCTATCTTTTCAGGGTTTCCTCCGGTTTGATCAAAAAGGATATTCAAAAAGGGGATCATTAGTGGCAAACTCACGACTGTAAAGAAGGCCGTGAGCACATTACTCAGGATATTCAAGACAACATTTAAGCGGTAGTTTCGAATGTACCTCAGCAACCTCCAGAAACTCTGCATCGTTGCTCTATTTTTCTAGATCGAATTCGTTGATGAAGCCCGTATGAAAATTACCTTTTCTGAAGTTTTCGTCTTTCATTAGTCGCTGATGGAACGGAACAGTAGTTTTGACGCCTTCGATGATGAATTCATCCAGGGCACGCTCCATTTTAGTGATGCATTCTTCGCGAGTTCGGGCACGGCAGATGATCTTGGCGATCATGGAATCGTAATAAGGAGATATCGTATAACCGGCATAAACGTGCGTATCTACCCTCACTCCGTGACCTTTCGAACTGTGAAAAGAGGAAATCACCCCAGGGCTGGGTCGAAAACCATTGAATGGGTCTTCGGCATTGATCCGACATTCGATGGCGTGTGCATTGGGGTAGAAATTATCGCCGCTGATCATTTCTCCTGCCGCAATTTTTATCTGCTCTTTGATCAGATCGTGATCAATCACTTCTTCCGTTACGGGGTGCTCTACCTGGATCCGAGTATTCATTTCCATAAAGTAGAAATTGCGGTGCTTATCTACCAGGAACTCGACGGTACCGACACCTTCATAGTTAATGGCTTTGCCGGCTTGCACTGCTGCCTCTCCCATTTTTTCCCGAAGTTCATCGGTCATAAAAGGAGATGGACATTCTTCCAACAATTTTTGGTGACGACGTTGGATCGAACAGTCTCTTTCGGAGAGGTGGACCACTGTTCCATTTTGATCACCGGCAATTTGAAATTCAATGTGTCGAGGTTCTTCGATGAACTTTTCAATATAGATGCCGTCATTGGCAAAGGATGCCATCGCTTCATTCCTAGCCATATTCCAGTTGGCCTCAAAATCCTCTTCCTGCCACACTACTCGCATGCCTTTACCACCACCGCCAGCAGTTGCTTTCAAAATAACAGGATACCCTATATCGGCTGCCGTTTTCAAACCCTGCTTGAGGTCTTTAATCAAACCTTCAGATCCCGGAATAACCGGGACTCCGGCCTTTATCATCGTTTCCTTAGCCGTAATTTTGTCTCCCATTTTCCGGATTTGCTCCGGGGTTGGGCCGATAAACTTTATATCGTATTCCAGGCATACTTCTGCAAAATCGGCATTCTCCGCCAGGAAACCGTAGCCAGGATGCACTGCATCCGCATTTGTAATCTCTACCGCTGCCATGATTTGGGGCACACTGAGATAGGATTCTGCGGAGGAAGGTGGCCCAATACACACCGCTTCGTCGGCAAAGCGAACGTGGAGACTGTCCCGGTCGGCTGTCGAATAGACTGCTACCGTTTGAATTCCCATTTCACGACAGGTTCTGATGATGCGTAATGCAATTTCTCCCCTATTCGCAATCAGTATTTTATTGAACATAGGTTACTTGCTTGATAATTGGAATTGATCACCCCTTAGGGTCAACCAGAAACAATGGTTGATCATATTCGACCGGCTGTGCATCCTCAATTAAGATCTTCACAACCTTACCAGCGATTTCAGACTCGATTTCATTGAAAAGCTTCATCGCCTCGACGATACACACGACCATTCCTACTTCGACGGTGTCTCCAACCTTCACGTAAGCCCCCTTTTCAGGAGAAGGAGAACGGTAGAATGTCCCAACAATTGGCGACTTAATCTCTAGGTATTCCGTCGCACTTCCTTCTTCAGGCGCCTCGACTACGACCTCCGGGGCTTCCGATACAGGTACAGATTTATTGGCTGAAGAGGAAGAGTTCTGCGGCAAAAAAGGTTGTTGTACAGGAGAAATAGGCAAGATAGGTTGGTGTGATTGAAGGACTGGCGCTACACCTTTATTCTTTTCAAATTTATCGGTGCGAATGGATAATTCGAAATCCTTGTCCTTCATCTTAAATTCTGCAAGATTGGACTCCTTAACCAGGGCTATTAATTCCTTTATTTCCGTAAATTTCATAAATCTATTGTTTGACCCGCTCCATGTAGCTCCCAGTACGCGTGTCCACTTTGATTTTATCTCCTTCGTTGATAAAGAGTGGTACTCTCACTTCTGCACCGGTTTCCACCTTTGCGGGTTTTAAGGTATTTGTTGCTGTGTCTCCTTTCAGACCAGGCTCGGTATAGGTTATTTCCAGGGTGATGTATTGAGGCATTTCCAATGTCAAAGGTATTTCTTTGGCAGCATGAAACAAAACATCTACGATGGTTCCTTCCTTTAGCAACCCGGGGTTGTCGATCATTTTCTCTTCCAAAGATGTCTGTTCGTAGGTATCCGTATCCATGAAGTGGTAGCCCATGTCATCATTGTAAAGAAATTGAAATTTCCTGCGCTCAACCCGAACTTCTTGTATCTTATGACCAGCCGGAAAAGTATTGTCGATAACACGGCCGGTAGTAAGGCTCTTCAATTTTGTGCGGACAAAAGCATTCCCCTTACCAGGCTTAACGTGTTGGAACTCAACAATGCTGTAAATGTCATGATTGTAATCGATGCACAACCCGTTTCTTATGTCAGAAGTATTAGCCATTTTTCATCAGTTTTAGAGCTATAATTCATTCTTTCACTATCGATGCTTTGAAAAAAGCTTTGCAAAGATAAAAAAATGCTTTTTTAAAGCGAATCCGCAGTAAGTTATACTCGTTATTTGCAACATCGGCGGTATTCTACAGTTTGAAAAAACAGAGGTTATCCATCAAAAACAACAAACTCCCCATACATTTCATCCAATTTCTGAATTACTAAACCACCACAATGTTATGTCTATGATATCCGGTGCGCCATCGCTCCTCGCGACCCTGTGCCAAATCTGCCTTTACTCTGCACTATGCACATTCGCTTTTTACCCGATTCCACTAAACAGTCAGGATACTACCAATATTGAAAACAGTCCAATTCTTCCTTTCCGCAATTTTTCTATTGGACTCTCAACCGGCTCCCATGCAATTATTGGTGCCGATGTTACCACTCGGATAAACGATCGTTTCAATGCTAGAATCGGATATGCTCATCTTCAGTTTTCGGTAGACGCCTATCGACTGAATGCGGAAGACTTGGGTTTCAGCAACCAGACACTGCTTATCGATTCGGATCTTTCGTTATCGACTTTTGGAATATTCGGGGAGTTTATGCCGACCACCAACCGGAAGATAAGGATTGTAGGAGGGATCGTCAGTGGACTCAACGACGGCATTTCAGTCAATGTCAGATTCCGGGATAACATCCAATTGAATGACTACACGGTTAGCACTGAGCAAATAGGTTACCTGGATGCCTATTACAGCACCAGGTCTAGCATCTATCCGTACTTGGGAGCAGGCTATGGACGCAGCATTTCTGCAAAAAAGATAGCGGTCAATTTTGACTTGGGAGTTTACTTTCGAGGTAAACCACAGATAAAAGTGGCTTCAGCCGGCCTGTTATCCAATAATGAACACATTGGTCCGATCCTCGAGGATGGCTTAAAAACATGGCAATGGCACCCAAATGTCGGCCTGAGAATCTCCTATCGATTGGATATGAATAAATCCGTAAAAGTGTCCGGAGAGGATGAATTTTATGTAAAAGAAAATGAAGAAGAAAAAAGCATAGCATCGGTTAAATCTGTAACGAAAGAAGAACAGCCAGCCACCGATAGTATCCGTACTCCGAAACCGATCGCCGCCCCAATTGTCGACAATAGCAATGCTCCCTACCTTACTTTCCAGGGAACGGCTATAGACATTGGCAGTACCGATCCTTTGGACTACATCTTTATCCATGTTTATAAAGTAGTGCCCGGGGTTCCTAATGAACTGGTTAGGACCGGTAGATTTCTGAATGGCGAGTTTCGGATCGCACTTCAGCAAGGATACAACTATGTCTTCAACCTCGAACATCATTTATATGAAAAATTGAAAGAGGAGATCAATATAAACGTCGATGTATCGGAGCCCGTCATTTCAAAAAATTTCCAGTTGAAACCAGTTGAACCCAAAACCAAAAAAGGTAAGCGGCAACACTAGGACTGATTTCTAATTTTGCCGGAAAATTCTTTTTGAAACTGAAACAATTTGACATTTTTTCAGTTTATCAAATTTGTTGGTATTAACAAGTCATAATTCACAATTTCTCCAAGTTCTATTCCATTTTGCCCCCCATTCCTAAGCAAAGAGAATTTTCCAGGAGAAAAAATAAGAAGTACTCTATAGCTCGATTATCGTGCCCCAAACAGACACATCTCTTCTATTGATTCATCAAAATGATTCAAATAAATATGGTTTTAACCATACTCATTTAAGTTGGTTGATATCCAGAAATTGAAAAACCGCATAACAATCATGCTAATTAGAGAAAACACAACGAAATCGTCCACCTCCATTATCATCAGTTATTTGATAATAGCGAGTCTGCTTTGCGTTTTTCCTACAGAAACAATGCTGGCGCAGAGCATTTCGTCTGAAAATGATGAAGGATCAGCTTTTCAAAAAATTGCATTGGGAATTTCCAGTGGCAGTCAGGCACTCATCGGTTTGGATGCGGCCACCAACCTTAGCAGGAACATAAACCTAAAACTAGGGTATTACTTCCTGAATTTTAATTTTGCACCACCCGACATTGACGCCTCTCGTTTTGGGCTTGGTAAAAAGACCTTGCTCGTAGACTCCAAATTGTCTTTAAACACCATTGGCATTCTGGCTGAGTTTATGCCGTTCTCGAGCAATAAACTTAGGCTAGTCGGAGGGCTGATGGTCGGATTGGACGATGGAGTCGAAGTTGCGATGCGCTTTAAGGATGATTTTCAATTCAACGATTATTTGATCAAGGCAGAAGAGATTGGGACAATTAACGTCAAATATTTCACAGAGACTGCGCTTTATCCCTATTTGGGGATTGGATTCGGCAGAAGCATCCCCGATAGAAGAGTATCCATAAATTTGGAAGTTGGGACTTATTTACGAGGTAGGCCGCAATTCGAATTTAGCGGAAGCGGTTTGCTCGAGGACAATGAACATCTCGCCGAGCCACTAGAGGAAGCCCTAAAATCATGGCAATGGCACCCGAATGCCTCCATTCGAATCGCATTTAGATTAAGCCGTCAGTCAAATGATCCGGATATTCTGGAAGAAAATGACGAATTTGATATCACCCCGCCGTCAAGAGAGCAGCAGGTGAGCATACCCCTCTCAGAACAACAAGAGTCTTTCGATACACCGAGCCGTAGATCCGAAAACCTTGAAGAAGTTAAGGCCAATAGTGCCTATTTGGAATTGAACGGAACTGTATTCAACCAACAAAATGGAGAACAGGTCGATTACATATTCGTGAATGTATACAAATTGATGGATGGGAAACCCAAAGAGTTGATCAGAACGGGAAGGTTTATGCAAGGAACGTTTAAGATCCCTCTGGAAAAGGGTCACAGATATGAATTCAGGCTTGAGCATCACCTTTTTCAAGTCTTAGAAAATGAGGTCGATCTCACGAATCCATTTGTAGACGAAAAGCTTGATCTGAATTTCACTTTGGAACCCAGATAACTCATTTATTCAGCCGATTTGATTTCTCCTTATCTAAAAAGACTAAAATGAAACTTGTATCGCTTTCCAGCAGAGCATTAATGGCCATCGTCATCTTTTTCAGCATTGGCATCAGTTCTTGTGACTTGGATAAGTTTTATACATCACTCGATGAATTCAATCTAAATACTGATCTTTTCAAGGTTCTATTATTACTGCAGTTCGAGGATGCTAATGGCGAATCCGGTCGGGTCATAGACGAAGTCAAGCTTACAATTTCCGGCCCCAATAGCGATCTGATCTATACTGCCGAAGGCAAACAAAACTTTGAGGTAAAGAACGGTATGGTACAACTCAGTATTCCGCGTAGGGAAATAATGGACACCAATCAAGTTCTTGAATTGCGGATTGTAGCGGAAGCCGAAAACTACCTTCCTGAAGTCAGATCAATTTTATTCTTGCCCAACCAACGTAAGCATGAGCGAATTGCCCTATTTAACCTAAATGACCTACCTAGTGGCGGAAGTAAAGCCAATGAAGAATTCCCCGTTACACCCGCAGGTCCAATGAGGGATATAATCATTACCACTCCTCGTGAAAATGGCAAAAGTGAAAAAGTAACGGTAAATGTTCGTGCAGGAACTCGATTGATTAATGAACAAGGAGAAGTGGTAGCTGGCACTATAAAAGTCAATGTTTATCATTTCGACAACCGTTCCCTGGAATCACGGGAAGCTTTTCCCGGAGGCCTAACATCTTACTCTGTGCTTGATGATAACGGCAACGAAATTGGCCCTCTACATTTTGTCTCTGCAGGGTATTTCACCTTTGACCTTTCAAGAGCAGGCGCAAAAATTGCCTCTTTTTCTAAACCAATTGATGTCAGCATGTGCCTGAACCCTGAAACCAACAATATCATGACTGGTAAAAAGATTCAACCTGGAGATGTTATCCCTCTTTGGCGAAGGGATAGCGAGACCGGAGTCTGGCGTCGTCAAGGCAATGCTTTATTAACGTTAAATGAGGAAGGGCAGATTGCCGCCAATTTTCAAGTAACCAGTCCTTCTTTCTGGACCTTGGCTTACTTCTTTCCTTCCAATTGCAAACCGGGTACGCCAACCAGTTTCAACCTTCAATCGCTGCCAGAAGACATCAAAGAAGAAGAGAATGGAATTTTATCTCTACCGATGCAGATTTTAGATGTAGCCACCGGTGAGTTAATTGGACCTCGGCAAATTATTCAATTAGAAGACCAAAAGCAGATCAGCCTTTTTGGCATACCAGATTCGCGTGCATTGCGGTTCCAGCTATTGAGCAGCACTCCAACCATTAATTGCCAGGGCTCTTCTGGAAGTAGTATTGTATTCGACCAACAATTCAGTGCTGACTGTGAATCAAACATCGATCTGGATTTAAGTAATCTAAGTCTTGGCGACTTACAAATCAGTAACTTTGAAGTTTTTGGAATTTGCTCCTCTTCTTCTTCACAAGTACGGATCTATCCACCAATCAATTTGTTCTTTAGACCGTCGGGATGCTCAGAAAGATTCGAATGGTTGGGGAGTGGAGATAAAGGCGAATTTGAAACAGCCTCTCTTCAACCTGGCCTAGCCTATGATTTCCAAGCAATTCTCGGTGGTGAAACTTTCTCCGTTCAAAATGTGGTAATAGATTCTTCTGAAGAAAGAGATCTTGGATTCGCTAAGATCATAATATCGATCGTAGATGGGAAACTGAAGGTTTTGATTGCCGACGTAACGCTTCCGGATCAGTACTGTGAGCAGCTAACGGGTTAAACGACCGTTATTGGCTATCCATAAGCCCAGACGAGATAGGTTGCCCCCCAGGTAAACCCGCCTCCAAAGGCAGTCAATATCAATTTATCGCCCTTTTTCAACTTAGGTTCCCAATCCCAAAGGCAAAGCGGAAGTGTACCGGCGGTGGTATTTCCATACTTATGAATATTGATCATTACCCGTTCTAATGGAAAATCAGCCATTCTGGCCACCGTTTCGATGATTCTTTTGTTGGCCTGATGCGGGACTAACCAGGTAATATCCTCGTTGGTTAACTCATTTTTTGTCATGATCTTCCGCACCACATCTGACATTCCCGAAACGGCAGCCTTGAAAACGGGCTTACCGATCTGCGTAACGTAATGATCGCGGTTTTGAACTGTTTCCAAGGTCGGAGGAAACCTGGACCCACCTGCTTTCTGATAGAGATACTGCTCGCCGGATCCATCACTTCGATGAATCGAATCCATGATTCCAACACCTTCTTCAGCGGGCTCTAAGAGAACTGCGCCTCCACCATCACCAAATATTACGCAAGTAGTACGGTCGGTATAATCAATAATGGAGGACATTTTGTCGGCACCGATGACTAGAACTTTCTTATATCGCCCCGACTCTATGTACATAGCTCCGGTGGTCAAGGCGTATAGAAACCCAGAACAAGCTGCACTCACATCAAAGCAAAAGGCGTTCTTCATGCCGGTTGCATTCGCAATTACATTGGAGGTATCAGGAAACAACATATCCTGAGTAATGGTCGCACAGATCACCAGTTCAATATCCATGGGATCGCTTCCGGTCTTCTCTAGCAATCCATTGACTGCTTCAATAGCCATAACCGAAACTCCTTTTCCTTCCCCTTTTAGGATGTGTCTTTCCTTGATTCCGGTCCGACTGGTAATCCATTCATCGGATGTTTCTACCATGGTTTCCAACTCTGCATTGGTCAACACATAATCGGGAACATACCCATGAACACCTGTAATTGCAGCACGTATCTTACTCATGATTATAGAAATGTAGAGGTATTTTCACAATTTGGCGGAAAGGTAATCAAATTTCTTCAGTTTGATCTCGCCGATCAGAAATCAGCCAAAGCCCAATAAAAGTTAACAAACCATTCAGGGCAATATTGAGATAACCAAAGACAAATCCTCCAAACCAGGCTTCGGAATTACGATCAACAATAATGGTCAAAATCGGAGCAATGATACAGATAGGAATCACCCACTTATCAATTACTTTTCGCTTAGTAAACATACCAAAAGCAAAGAGGCCCAACAAAGGTCCGTAGGTATACCCCGATACCCGGAACAATTGTGTAATAACCGCATCATTATTTACCAGGCTGAACAAGAAGATGACGATGACCAGAATAACGGAGACCATGATGTGCACTCTGAATCGAATGTTCTTTTTGGCCGATTCAGAATCTGGTCTCGTCTCGAAATTCAGAAAATCGACGCAGAAGGAAGTTGTAAGCGAAGTAAGTGCCGAGTCTGCGCTGGAATAGGCGGCAGCAATGAGCCCTAAGATGAAGACAATCCCGACGGCCGGTGACAGATGTCGAAGTGCAATTGTCGGGTACAGTTGGTCCGTTTTTGCCGGCAATTCAATGCCATTTTTCATGGCAAACAAATAGAGCAATACCCCAAGTGCCAGAAACAACAAATTGGCAAAGATGAGAATAAAACTGAAGGAGTACATGTTCTTTTGCGCATCCCACAGTGTGCGGCAGCTTAGATTTTTTTGCATCATATCCTGGTCGAGCCCGGTCATTACTATTGTTATCAATGCCCCACTGATAAATTGCTTAAAGAAATTATTCGGGTCATTCCAGCCACCTTCAAAAAAGAACATTTGCGAATAATCACTCTCCCGAATCATTCCAATCATTTCTCCTAATCCTGCATCAAAAGTCTGCCCAATGGAAAAAATAGTCAAGATGACCGCCGTAAGCATAAAAAAAGTTTGCAGCGTATCGGTCCAGACAATGGTATTGATCCCCCCACGAAAGGTATAAATCCAGATCAAAACGATGGTAGTGACTACAGTCCCTAAAAAAGGAATGCCAAAAGGTCCTAATACAAACTCTTGTAGCACAATGGCGACCAAATACAGTCGGAACGAAGCGCCAATGATCCGTGAGAGGAAGAAGTAGGCTGCACCAGTTTTATAGGCAAAGAAGCCGAATCGCTTATCCAGGTATCCGTATATGGAAGTTAGATTCATTCGATAGTAAAGTGGCATTAATACTGTGGCGATGACCAAGTACCCCAGTAAATAACCAAAGACCATCTGCATGTAGGAGAAAGACTGATTTAGGCCGTTTGCACCAACGACGCCTGGAATGGAAATGAAGCTAACTCCAGACAGAGTCGCACCAATCATACCAAAAGCGACCAGAAACCAGGGAGATTTACGGCCAGCTAAAAAGAAGTTGTCATTGCCGGAATCCTTTCCAGTAAAATGAGAAATGAGAATTAATAGAAGGAAGTACCCTATGATAATTCCCAGGATAATTCCTGGCGTTAGTTGTTCCGTCATGTCGTTGGCTTATGCTCTTCTTTCGTTTTGGTAAACATCGTGGGCAGCATCATAAACAAACCGGTCATGATAGACACATCGGCAAAATTGAAAATCCCCGTTCGTAGGCTACTGATACCCATATTCATAAAGTCAATCACGCTCCCAAATAAGATTCGGTCGTATACATTGCTTATCCCTCCCCCCAAAATAAAACTAAATGCGATTAATTGCCAGGTATTCAATTGTTTAGAAAAGACCATATGCAACAGTAATCCCCCTAATAAAAGAATGGGAAATATTTTCAATGCCCAGTATTGGAAAGTCTCCGACAACTGTGACCCAAGACTCAAAAAAGCACCTTCATTTTTGACATAAGTTAGCCTAAAACTATTACTTAGATAGGATCTCGCTGGTTGACCTTTCAGATTTTCCGTCGCCCAACTCTTGGTAACCTGATCACAGCTAATACTTGACAATGCGATACCAACAATGATCAATACTCTATAGATCAATTTCAATTTCATAAGCTCAGCATTTTTCTGGCGGATCAAAGATAGATATTTTCAAAAAAGTTTAGGCAGTAGCTGATCTTAAAGTCGTTTGGTCTTTACATCCATAAAATTAACGTTAGTGAGTTGAAAATCAACTTTATTTTTCTTACCTTAATTCCTTCTAACAAAGGCGTCTCTTACCACAGTCAAAATCCAAAGAAATCCTTTTTTATCAATCTATTCGCCGACTAAATCACTTGATTGGTTTCAACAATCGTATTCACTGGTTGAATGATTATTGCGACTAAATCCAACGAACCATTTTTACTCGCTATGAAGGCCAAAACTACTGTGAAAAAATTTTCATTTACTTTTATTCTCCTTAGTTGCTTAGTCTCCGCTCAGGCCCAGCGCAGTGATGAGTGGCTAAAACAGCACGATCATGGCAAATTCCACGAAGGTACCTATACCCGTGAGGTAAGTACTTCTGCGATGGAACTGGTCTCACTTACCGCCTACTGGGAACCTTTCGAGTTCGGCAAGAGACAAAATTTAAAGGTTCGTTTTTATAGCCCCGCCTCCAGCGAATTTCAAATCAGAGTACAGGAATTATCAGTCAAAAGATACTACTGGTTGGAGAGCAAGCCTCAATCTACCGAACAGGATTGGCAGGAAGTGGATGGTTGGCAGGTGGATCGATGGTTATCCCGCTTAAAACTCTCCTCCAGAAGCCTTGGCTTATTGGTACAAATTGGTCCGCGCAAGAACCGCCAATTTCTTCCGGCCTGGATATACCACAACGCGAATGCCCCCTCTCCCAAGAGATACATCGCACAGATCAGACTCGGCATTAATGCTGAAAATGGCACCTATAACATATATCCCGGCAAGAGAAACAGCAGCAATACCCCCCTAAAAAGTGGCCGGATATTAGGCCGATCGGGAGGTACTTGTTTTCCCGTAGTGATAAGGAGTAGTGATCTGCCGGTACCTGGATGGTATACTATGTCAATCGACCTCAAAGAATCTGGCGATGTCGACCAACACAGTTATAGTTTTGAATTTTATCACTGGAAGTAAGAAAACCACTTGGAGTTCTTATTTCTATTGTAGTACAAAATAATGGAATCAAATTTTCAAGTTATTGCCGACCTGGTTGCGGAGGATAATGTTCAAGAAGCATTGGAATCATTGCTGAGTGGGGAACATCAGACATCATCGGAACTGAAAAACAGTGCGAGATTATTGCTTAGCAGATATCACGCATTAGAAAAGAAAGTGATTGCCGGGGCGCTCAGTCACCAGGAACACCAAATAGCATTGAACCAGATCAAACTGGATTTAATGAACCTCCTTCATTCCCGTAGGTTGAAAGAAGCCCCTGGTCACCGTCTGACGCGTCGGTTGATCTCCGCTTTTATCTACTTACTCATCGGAGGATTTGTCATTTGGAGCGTTCGAACTCCAAAAAAAGGTTTACAAATAGAACTCCAAGATTTTCGAGCAACCAGAGTAGGATTCATGGCCGCACGCGGAGCCGATCTATTTTCCGGTTATAAAGTCTCAGATTTCACCTTGTCCAACTTTGATTTGGTTGAAGTGCCAGTCGACTCACTGGAACTCCGACTCCTTCCAGGACAAGACTCAATTGAACAGTCAGGAGGAACCGGACTTTTAACAATAGAACCGATCCCGGGAATAACCGGGGTCAGCGTGAATATGAATTTGGTCAATCTTGAAGACTTGGAATTTCGCGACTCGACCTTAATTGTCATCTCGCAGGTTCCCAATAACGCAACCCGGTTCCGGGCACAAATGCAGCAAACTCAGGAATTAAATGGCGTTCTCAATTATTCAGGTGAAGCAACGCTTTCAACTTCCTATGTAATACTCAACCACCCCGGTATGGCGGAGGAATACTACGACCCGGTCGAGCTTAGTGCCATCGCTGCCCCCGGCACAGCAAAAGAAATTCGATTTGGTGGCCCTGGACAAGACCTCTTTTTTGAATTTTCACTGACGGATGCCATCGAAGAAAAGGAATTCAATATCGATCATATCGAATTCTATCAACCCGAAGCAGATCAGATCAAATCCAGCTTGTTAAGTGGAAACTTGATCTTCCGCGAAACGGACCATGAACCACTGAATTCTATAAGTCTCAGTGAAGGTAATCGAGTTGACCTGAAAATTGGTAACCGATTATTGATTCAGAACATTCGATTAGATAGTGGTGGTATTTTTTTGGAAGCAACCGGGACCGTAGACGAAGTCTTCACTTTCGAAGGTGGCGAAAGAAGGCTCCGCAACCCCACCATCGCGCGGTGGTGGTGGCATAATCGCGCCGTTCTCCTTGTACTCTTAAGCATCCTATTAGTCGCTATTCTAATTCTAACCCCCGTTTTCTTTTCCCCCTTATTAGTTGGAATGATCCACCCCAATAAATTAACAAGTCCCGTTATTACAAACCCCTAACTAAAATCAGAAATGAGAAAAACATTTGTTTCATTGATCACTCTAATCCTCTGTTATCTTCCCACCAGCATGACCAATGCTCAAATTTCTTTTGGTTTTAAAGCTGGCCTCAATTTCCCCATTAACCTGGCTCCCATCAAAGGAAATTACGAACCGTACAATGCGTCGAAAAACAGTGTTGGAGAAAACGGAGAAGTTACCATCACTCAGCTAGCTAGAAACATCGAATCTCTGAATGGGGTATTGAATAGTTTACCCATTGGCTTTGAGGTAGGGCCGTACATAAGTCGACCGATTTCACTGAAAGGCAGAATTCGGATCGAACTAACTATAGAGCAAATGGATCTACGCATGAAATTCAGAGCACTCTTTGCAGAAGGTTTTCAATTTATGGATAATGCCGAGTTGTCGGATCTCACTTTGCTCGACCCGGCAATGGTGATTAGCGACTTCAAAGGCCGGCAGTCTAAACTCTCCGTTCATTACCACTACTATTTCACAAGGGAACTTGCCCTAAGTATCGGTGCTTCTGTAGGAAGACTGTTTGGCGCCGCCAACATTAAAGGGCGCTTGCTTATTGACGGTTACGAAACTGCCAATAACGCCAACTATTTCTTTTCCTCGGAGGATTTTGAGGTGCGTCCGAAGTGGGACCAAGCAAGTACCTTTGCATTACATCTTGGACTATTGCTTCGGTTAGGGGGAGGCCCAAAAGGAGAGATCCGTTTTTCAGCCTATGGACTACCCGTCAATGAGACACAAGCAGTTTCTGGTACGGCAAGCTTTCAAGGTCTTTCCGAACAGGTGCGTTATAGCATACCATTCTCCTATCCAAGACGACTTGTTATCTCAATGTTTATCGAAATATAATCCCAATGAAAAACGCTGTAGTTCCATTCAATCGATTGCCCTTCTTACTTTTCTTTTTGATGCCCAACTTCTTATGGAGCCAGGTAAAAGACATCAACAAATACGTCCCCGTTATCGAAACGGTGGATTCCTTTGATATAGAGGGAGCCGGAGCCGGCCTAATTGTAGGATATGATGATTTCCACCTTTTCATAGTCACAGCACTGCATGTGGTGGACCAGAAAGCAGAGGTTAAAGTAAGCGTTTGGCCTACCATGGATCATGCCTTTGCGCACCCAGTATATAGAAATGAGGACTTAGATCTTGCAGTGATCTATGTTGAAGGAGACGTCGATCCAAAAATGCTCTCCTCCTTACACCTGAAAATGGATGAGAGCTTTTCGATTGCAGAAAATATTTTTAGCATCGGTCATCCGTATCAAAAATTCTGGCAGGTCAATCGCAGGAATACCATCCTGCAAATGCCAACTACCGGTCAAAAACGCGATTTTTTTGAAACCACACCAGAAGCTATCGTACCGGGATGTTCTGGCGGTCCTGTCTTTGACGAGAAAAACCTATTGGCTGGAATTCTTTTGGAAGGGAACGAAATCAATGCCAATTGCCTGAAAGCTTCGACCATCATAAAGAAGCTAGAAGAGCGGAAGATTCCCTGCAATTTATTGTTATCGACTGAGGAATGGTGGCTAGGTCTTAGCGAGCCTTGGAAGAGGAAATTAGGAGACGCTGTAAATAAAAATATGAATTTGAGAATTTTCAGTGGGCAGGATCTAGTTAATCCCTCCCAACAATTTCTGGAAGGTTTGCGTACCATCAAACGTTTTGAATGCCGCAACTGTGGCATCCGAAATCTAGAGCTACTGGCCAGGTTACCTGAATTAGAGGAGTTGATTTTGCCCAACAATGAGGTCCGAAACTTAGCCCCTTTGAACGACCTTCGAAATCTAAAACTGCTAGATTTGGCCAACAACGATGTTCGTTCTTTAGCACCCCTTAGCCAATCATTTGAACTTAGGGAAATTGACTTAAGATCAAATGCCTCGCTCCAAGACCTAACGCCCCTAAAGAATCTTACCAATTTGGAGAAGTTGAACTTTTCGCAGACCGATATCCGCTCCATAGACTCCTTAGGAAACCTGAATCAACTGAAGGTGTTAAGTATTTTACTGACGGATATTCCCGTTAAAGAACAAAAGCGCTTAAAAGAAAAACTACCCAGTCTAAGGATTGCATTTAGAAATCGAAGAGAAGGAGTTACTCAATTGCTTTACAATCGGAACATGGGTGCGGAATATGACGACCGGCCAACCCTCTCTGCAGCAGGAGATCGTCCCGATAATACCCGGGGAGCATTCGTAGCTTTCAATGAACAACAGATATCGTCCTTCCATTTATCCCAACCGAAGAAAAGCACAATAGAACGTCCTTTGGTCGCAGTAGAACGTCCAGTAATTAAAGAGACAAAGCCCGTGATTGCAGCGCCTGTTGAAAAGTCGGCGACCCCGCCATCTCCTATTGCTGAGTCCGAACCGAAGGCTTCTCTCCCACCCCCACCGATAGAAGTAGCTGAAGAAATTCGCCCTAAAACCTCAATAGCCATTGATAAAAAAAGAGCATTGGAACAAAACAATGAAGAATCGATTGCTGATGAAGAAAAGACCATTGCAGGTGAAGTTCCGGAAACCAATAGCTCATTAGAGCAAGAACTCAGGGAGTTCTTGCTAAAAAAGGATTTTCAAAAGGTTGAACAAATGGCCTTAACAAAGTTGGGAGAGGCTCCAGATAATCATGCGATCCGGGCATTCTTAATTATTGCTTATCTAGGCCAAAACCAGTTTGAAAAATCTCGCCGACTTTGGTTCATCTTCAAAAATCGACAATTGGAAAATGGTCAAAAGTTTTCCGATCGCTTGATAGAAGAACTAACCGAACTCAAGGCGCGTGGATTAAGCAGCCCCATGTTAACCAAATTTCAGAACGTAATCTCCAAATAGTTTGTAAGCAAATTGCACTAATTCTGTAAATGATCTCATCAAGGCAGAGTCGTCAGGCTAGGGGCTGTCTGAAAAGGGTGGATGTTATTCCGATTCGGTTTTTTCCATTTACTGGCGCCTAATCATTCTTTTACTCTCTGTCTTGGGTACCTTATTACTTTTCACCATCCTATCAGAAAAGAATGTAAATGAGATGGGGTTTTCCTTGCTACAGAAGATCAAGAAACTACGGGGCCTAAGCCCTAACACGACCACTTTTGATCAATTGGAGCGACCAACGATTGACCATCATCCTTGGAGTATATTGTTATCAGCTACTGTATCATCCGATGGTTTGGTTGATTACAACCAATTCATCAGAGAAAAGGATGCACTTGCTTCTTATCTCACGATTCTGAGCGAAAACCCACCGGGAAAGAATTGGACCGAAGAGGAGCAACTGGCCTACTGGATCAATGCTTATAACGCATTCACCATTCAATTGATCATCGATCACTTCCCAATCGCCAGTATCAAGGATATTGCTGGGAGTGTACCGATGCTCAATTCCCCCTGAGACCTTCAATTTTTCAAAATAGGAGGGATCGACTTTGATCTCAATACCATTGAACATGAGATCTTGAGAAGGCAATTTCAAGAACCTCGAATCCATTTTGCCGTCAATTGCGCATCCATGTCTTGCCCGAAATTGCGACCAGAAGCTTTTTCTGCTGAACGATTGGACGAACAATTGAATGAACAGGCCTGGTTATTTGTCAACAACCCACTCAAAAACAAGGTATCCGAACACGAACTTGAACTTTCTAAGATTTTCGAATGGTTTGAAACAGACTTTACCAAAAACGGTGGAAGTGTTGTAAAATTTATCCAATCGTATACCACGGTAGAGATTAATCCCAAGCCAAATATTTCATATCTGGCATACGACTGGAACTTAAATGCACATTAAACAGTGTCATTTCTTTTTGACGTACGCGGCAATTCCATGGGCTTTTTTTAGCTCTCTTACTGCCGCCCGTGCCTGCGCCAATTCATCGTAACGATCGGCAATCACCACATTAAATTTCTTGCGATCAAACAGATGCATACCTGCATTTGTATAACCAGCATCTTTTAATTTCTTTACTAATACCTCGGCATTACTCTTTTCAGCGTAGGTCCCTGCAATCACCATGTAATCTCCTTCATTCGACCCAAGCGCCACCTCTTCATCGTACTCCTCCGGTTCAACTG
This sequence comes from Saprospiraceae bacterium, assembly GCA_028284395.1. GTDB lineage: Bacteria > Bacteroidota > Bacteroidia > Chitinophagales > Saprospiraceae > JANQRV01. The sequence continues at coordinate 18,048 of JANQRV010000267.1, read as the reverse complement.
TTTCCTCACTATCTACCGGTTCGTTAGCTACTTCATTAGAATCATCACTGCTGCTGTCTTCTTCACTCGTGGTTGCTACGACTTCTTCAGACTCTTCGGTTGCAGAAGCAGCGGGAATTGCATCTTCAGTAGTATCGTCTTCCACCAATTCTCCTTCATCATCGAATGCAGCTGCATCGTCTAACGCAGCAGTTGTTGTCTCTTCGTCATTAAAATATTCATCGTATTTGTCACGCTCCTCAGTGGCCTCGATCGCGGTTTCATCATTACTCGTCAGTTTGACCACACGGTAGATCAAAACTGCTAATGCGCTCACGCAGAAAGCAACGATAAGGATTGTGACTATATCTAATCTAGACATAACGAAAAAATTTTCTTTTCAAATGTTTAAAATTAAAAAGGAGTATTTCTTTAGGAACATCTTTCCCAAATCAGTCTTTTTGCCGAAAACAGGATAGAGTCAATATAAAAATAAGTAATGAACTATCCTAACACTGTGGTCTTCGAAATATCAATCCTGCATCAAACCGTTCGCTGGAAATCGTAAATAATCAACTTCTTGAATTCTGAGATCGATCTCTTTTAGAGAGCGCCATCAAATAAAACTAAGGAGCTGGTGGCCTCTTTCGCTAGATCTCGATGGTTTGACTGCTCATTTAGCAAACAAAATTTGTAATACAATTATTTTACGGCTTGTATTTTTACCAAAAAGAAATCTTCCGACCGGTTTTTAATTTAATAAAACTTTAAAATTTGAGTTAGCATTTGTAAATTTGCAAGCTTAACTTCGTAATGTTCTTGCGCCCAACCTCACTGAATTATACTTATATTTGATGGACCTCAATTTCCGTTTTCGCCTCATTTTGATGGGTAGCGAACAGCCCCACTAACCGCAAAAGATATAATAACAGCTTATGGAGAAGACTAAAGGATTGTATACGCCGGAACTAGAAAAAGATTCCTGTGGTGTTGGATTAATTGCCAATCTTGATAACGAAGCTTCACACGAAATTGTCCAGAAGGCCGTCAGAATGTTGGAAAACATGGAACATCGGGGTGCTTGTGGATGTGAGCCGAATACTGGTGACGGAGCGGGTATATTGACACAAATCCCGCATGATTTTTTCGTTAAGGAATGCCGAAAATTAGGTTTTGAACTACCTCCCAACGGAGCTTATGCCGTTGGCATTATATTCTTCCCCGCTGATGAAAGTCTGAAATCTGAATGCCGCATTGTTTTCAATGACTTTTTGGATGAATTCGGTTTGGAACTTCTGGGGTACCGAAAACTTCCGACCAACAATGCCAGCCTGGGTCATTCGGCTTTAATGACCGAACCACACATGGAGCAGATCTTCATGCGTCCTAAGGAACAGATGGAACAGATAGAATTAGAGCGCAAGTTATTGATCCTTAGAAAGTATGCCAGTCACCATATTCGTAAAACCTTTCCAACCTTAATCGATGACTTCTATTTGACTTCTCTGTCGTCGCGGATCATCATACACAAAGGGCAATTGACGACCCATCAGTTAAAGGAGTATTTTCCCGATCTAATGGACAAAGACTTTAAATCGGCGATGGCTGTCGTCCACTCCCGCTTTTCAACGAATACCATACCCCGTTGGAGGCTTGCGCAACCTTTCCGTTTTATTGCTCATAATGGAGAGATCAACACTATTACAGGAAACGGAAATTGGTGGAAAGCAAAAGAAACGCGCTTATCAGCTGAGATTTTTACCGATACGGAGCTGGAAAAAATAAAGCCGATCTGGGGTCGAGCTTCATCAGACTCTGGCAATTTTGATAATATCCTTGAATTCCTCGTCTTGAGCGGGCGTTCATTGCCACATGCCTTGATGATGATGATTCCAGAAGCCTGGCAGGAAGACGACCAAATGGCCGATTACAAAAGAGCCTTCTACGAGTTTAACAAAATTCTCATGGAACCCTGGGATGGGCCGGCTGCTATTTGCTTCACCGACGGCACGGTTATTGGTGCCACTTTGGACCGCAACGGCTTGCGGCCACTGCGCTATCAATTAACCACCGACAATATGTTGATCATTGCCTCGGAGGCAGGGGTGGTTCATGTTCCGCCGGATCAAGTTATTAAGAAGGGCCGGCTGCAACCGGGAAAAATGCTGTTGGCCGATCTCTCGCAGCAGCGAATCATCGGTGATGAAGAATTAAAGGAATCTATTTGCAACCGACTTCCTTACAGAGATTGGCTTGATAAATACCGGGTTTCACTGAAGGACCTTCCGGAAGTTAATTATGCACCACCGAAAATTGCCTCTTCTGAGCTATTGAAATGGCAGCAGCTTTTTGGATACTCCAAAGAAGATTTGAAATTCGTATTATCCGGAATGCTGCAAAGTGGCAAAGATCCCATTGGATCGATGGGTACCGACATCCCCTTGGCGGTATTGTCCAATCATTCCCAGCATCTATCCAATTACTTCAAGCAACTATTCGCCCAGGTCACGAACCCTCCCATCGACCCTATCCGAGAGCGTTCTGTCATGTCGCTCTATTCCTTTTTGGGGAAACGCGGAGACATTCTGGAAGAAAAAGCAGAGCAAGCACAATTTCTTCATTTAGATCAGCCGATCCTAAGGGACGAGGACATTCTAAAACTAAGGAATTGGCGACATCCGCATTTCAAAGTGAATAGGATCGATACGGTATTTCAAGCGGATGGCCAGAAGGGCCGCTTGAGGGCAGCAATTAGTCATATTTGTGCCAGTGCCGAAGATTTGGTTCGGAATGGATACAACATTATCATTCTCTCCGATCGAAACGTCAATCAACAATTGGCCGCCATTCCAAGCCTATTGGCAACTGGAGCCATTCATCACCATTTGATCCGTGAAGGATTGCGGAATGATACTGCGATCGTTGTGGAATCGGCGGATGTTCGGGAAACACATCACTTTGCCACACTACTGGGTTATGGCGCCAATGCCATCAATCCCTATCTGGCATTTTCAACCCTGGTGCATCTCAATGAAACTAGAAAGCTCCATAAGTACTACGACCGGGAAGAACTGATCAGTAAAGTGATTAAAGCCGCAGGGAAAGGGTTACTGAAAATTTTCTCGAAGATTGGAATTTCTACGCTTCAATCTTATCAAGGTGCACAAATCTTTGAAGCACTCGGTATCAATGACGACGTCGTCCAGAGTTGCTTTACCGGCACGGTATCTAGGATTCAGGGCATTGGTTTTGACCAGATAGCCGAAGAAGTCTTAATCAGACATAAATCCGTCTTCACCAACAACCCGGCAACGTTGAATTACCTGCCCGACGGTGGCGTATATCAATGGAAACAACGGGGCGAATACCATCTATTCAATCCACAGAGCATTCATTTGCTGCAATATTCAACTTCAAAGAACGACTATAATTCGTATAAAAAGTACGCTGAAATCATTAACCAACAGTTGGAGAGGGCCTGTACATTAAGAGGCCTTTTGACCTTCCGTAAAGGTCAGTCCATTCCGTTAGAAGAAGTTGAACCTATCGAAAACATCCTCAAGAGATTTGTTTCCGGGGCAATGTCTTTCGGCTCGCTTTCATATGAAGCTCATTCCACTTTGGCCATTGCCATGAATCGCATTGGTGGTAAGAGCAATAGTGGAGAAGGTGGCGAGGATGAGATCCGTTTTCAACTAAAACCCAATGGAGATTCGGAGAATTCCGCCACTAAACAAGTGGCTTCGGGGCGATTCGGAGTCACGAGCAACTACCTGGCGAATGCCAAAGAGTTACAGATCAAAATGGCCCAGGGAGCGAAACCCGGAGAAGGTGGTCAATTACCGGGACACAAGGTCGATGAATGGATTGCCAGAGTGCGACATTCTACACCGGGAGTGGGACTTATTTCGCCACCACCACATCACGATATTTACTCGATCGAGGATCTCGCCCAATTGATCTTCGATCTTAAAAACGCCAATCGAGCCGCCAGAATAAACGTCAAGTTAGTTTCAAAAGCTGGAGTTGGCATCATTGCTTCCGGAGTTACAAAGGCCCATGCTGATGCAATCCTGATTTCAGGTCATGATGGCGGAACCGGTGCCTCCCCACTGACTTCCCTCCGACATGCAGGGCTTCCGTGGGAGCTGGGATTGGCAGAAACACAACAAACCCTGGTCAGAAATAAATTGAGGGATCGAGTCACCCTTCAAACAGACGGGCAGATTAGAACAGGCCGGGACCTAGCTATTGCTACCCTATTGGGAGCTGAAGAATGGGGCATCGCCACCGCAGCACTAGTCGTCCAAGGTTGTATACTGATGCGCAAATGCCACCTAAATACCTGTCCGGTTGGTATTGCCACCCAAGATCCAGAGCTACGGGATAAATTTAATGGCAATGCAGATCACATTGTCAATTACTTTACTTTTCTAGCCCGAGATCTCCGAGAAATCATGGCAAATCTTGGATTCAGGACGGTCAATGAAATGGTTGGCAAAGTGGAAATGCTGAAACCAAAACAAGACATCAAGCATTGGAAATACAAACATCTTGACCTCAGCCCAATTCTCTACAAGGAGCCTGCAGAACCGCATATCAATTTCTACAAGGTCGTACAACAAGACCACGGAATGGATAATATTCTGGATTGGCAACTAATCGAAACGGCAAAGGGAGCATTGGAAGAACGTCAAATGATCGAATCTCAATTCGCCATTTCCAATACCGATCGTGCCACGGGAACGGTATTGTCCAATGAAATTACGAAACGTTATGGGGGAGCAGGCCTACCCGATGGAACTATTAAGTTTCGATTCCGCGGCTCCGCAGGTCAAAGCTTCTGTGCATTTGGTACAAAGGGGCTTCATTTTACTCTAGAAGGAGAAGCCAACGACTATTGCGGAAAAGGTCTTTCCGGAGCCCGGCTCATCATTGTTCCGGACCGATTGGCGCAATTAGAAGCCAGCGAAAACATCATCATTGGGAATGTAGCCTTTTACGGTGCTACTGATGGCGAAGCCTACATCCGAGGTATGGCAGGTGAAAGATTTTGTGTACGAAACTCCGGCGTCAAAGCAGTTGTAGAAGGAATCGGCGATCATGGTTGTGAATATATGACCGGAGGACGGGTAGTCGTGTTAGGCCAAACAGGAAAGAACTTTGCAGCAGGTATGAGCGGTGGTATTGCTTATGTATATGACCAGGATGCCAATTTCCACAGGAACTGTAATAAAGAAATGGTCGAATTAGAAGAATTACAGGAAAAAGACTTCGAAGAAGTACGGACAATGATCCGCAACCATTTCAACTATACCAGTAGTGATTTAGCGTTGCAGATATTGCTCAATTGGAAAGAATGCAAGAAGCAATTCGTAAAAGTAATGCCAACAGATTACAAGCGAGTACTTAGACAGCAGGAGGAAAAGGCCAAAGCATTAGTATCGCAGGCTCGTGCCTGACACGAGGTGTTCAGTCGGCAATGAAGATCATGCGTCAGAGGTTTTTAAAACGAAAAAATTATCATGGGAAATCCAAGAGGATTCTTGAAGCACCAAAGAGAGCTTCCAAAAAAAATTGATACCGAAACAAGGTTGCGAAATTATAAGGAGATTTATCAGCCCTTCAATATTGAAAGCACCGTCAATCAGGCTGCTCGTTGTATGGATTGTGGTATTCCTTTCTGCCACAATGGTTGTCCTTTGGGAAACATCATACCGGAATTTAACGACGCTGTCTATGAAGAGGATTGGGAAAAGGCATTCCTCATTCTTAGCAACACCAATAACTTCCCGGAATTTACCGGTAGAATTTGCCCGGCTCCTTGTGAAGCAGCTTGTGTATTGAATATTCACAAAGCACCGGTCACCATCGAACACATTGAAAAATCCATTGCTGAAGTTGCTTTCGAGCGAGGTTTGATAAAACCCCGCCCACCCGTGATCCGCTCCGGCAAGAAAGTAGCGGTGGTTGGGTCTGGCCCGGCAGGACTGGCAGCGGCAGCTCAAATGAACAAGGCAGGCCATCTAGTTACGGTCTTCGAACGAAGTGACCGCATCGGCGGGTTATTGCGGTACGGCATTCCGGATTTCAAATTAGAGAAGTGGGTGGTTGAAAGACGAGTTGCCCTGATGGAAGCAGAAGGCATTCGCTTCCAAACCAATGCCTACGTAGGGAGAAATGTCGATTCTAAGGAACTCACCGACAACTTTGACGCCATCATTCTTTGCGGAGGCTCTACCACTGCAAGAGATCTCAATATCCCAGGCAGGGAAAGCAAAGGCGTACATCTTGCTATGGAATTTTTGGAACAAAACAATCGCAAAATAGCGGGCGATTTCATCCTGGAACAGGAACGGTTATCTGCTCGTGGAAAACACGTCGTAGTCATCGGTGGTGGTGATACGGGTGCTGATTGTGTCGGAACCTCTAATCGACACGGTGCAGCCTCCGTCACTCAAATTGAACTTTTATCCAAACCTCCGATCGACCCCGATCCGTCAGAATGGCCCAATTGGCCCATGATGCTGCGGACTTCTTCTTCCCATGAGGAGGGTTGCGAACGCCAGTGGGCCATCCTTACCAAAGCCTTTAAAGCAGATGAAAACGGTTCCTTAAAAGCCTTGGAGTTGGTGGATATTGAGTGGACTAAAGATCCGGAGACCGGTCGTTATAAGTTTCAGGAAATTGAGGGGAGCTTGCGTCAAATACCTTGTGAAATGGCTTTTCTGGCCATTGGCTTCACCGGCCCGGAAAAAAAGGGAATGCTGGAACAAATGGACGTCGAATTAGATGAGCGTGGAAACGTCAAAACCGATAACTATCAAACCAGCAATCCAAAAGTGTTTTCTGCTGGTGATATGAGGAGAGGGCAATCCTTGGTCGTATGGGCCATCTCGGAAGGGCGAGAAGCCGCCCGCGCCGCCGACATCTATCTGATGGGAAGTAGCCAATTGGAAAGCAAAGCCCAAAGTTATTTTCTACAACAATAGATCTTTAAGATACGGCTATCAAAGCGGGCAGTAGCCGATCGGCTACTGCCCGCTTTTTTCTCATTTAATTTCAATCATTGATTTACCGGAATCCACTGTTCAAACCATTCCAGATTCCTAAGCAACATATCTTTTACCAGCCTTGGCTCCCTTACACCATGTCCCTGGCCTGGATAGATGACCAACTGCGTCTCCGCTTGACCGATGGATTTGACCGCTTCGTAAAACTGGATACTTTGTTCGGCTGGAACGCGCTCATCATTCTCTCCAACCTGAATCAATAAGGGGGTTGTCACATTGCGAACTTGACGATAGGCAGACCTTTCTTCGTACAGCGCAAAATCTTCCCATGGTTTAGGCCCCAGGTAGGTATCATAGAACTCCGGAATGTCAGTCTGAGAATACATGGAAATCAGATCGTTGGCTCCTGCTCCTGAACTTGCAGCCTTGTAGCGATCGGTTTGAGTAATTCCCCAATAGGTGTGATGACCGCCGAAACTCCATCCCATAATGCCTAAGCTTTCCGAATCAGCGTAACCTAATTTTATCATTTCATCCACTCCTGAATCTATATCTTCCCAATCTCGGCCAGAAATATCGCCGATATTCAAGCTTCTGAACCGTTGACCGTAGCCGGTAGATCCACGGTAATTGGGCTGAAATACAGCATATCCTTTTCCAGCAAAGACCTGTACGGGATAAGCACCTCTGCGAGCCGTAAATCGATCGGTAGAAACGCCACTTGGCCCCCCGTGAATAACCAGTAATAGTGGAACGCGTTCTCCACGCTCGTAATCTACTGGTAATGTCAAGACACCTTCGATGAGCTCTCCGTCGGCTCTGGACCTCCATTGTACAATCTTTTGTTCGCCAAATTCTATCTCACCGGCTTGCGGATTCAGTTCAGTTGCTTGCTGCGGTTTAAAATCAACTGTACGAGTCGAAAAAATCTCCGCCGGTTTATCACCGCTTTCACCGATGAAAGCGACCTTGTCGCCATCATCACTAATTGAAAATTGATGATAGTACATTTTGTCATCGCTGACGATCTTATGCCCTCCTGTGATGTTACCATTGCGCATGGGAACTTTATATAAGCGCCGCAAAGTCTTGTAAGCTGTTTCAACGTATAGGAATTCTTCGGTTGTCGCTACAAATCTTGCATCTTCATCGATTCCTGCAGTCAACGGCAGAGGAATACCATTGGATATATCAATTTGCCATAACTGAGTATTAACTGTCCAAAGGCGCTGGTTCGTTGCACTGATAATGAGGCCGTGTTCTTCAGTCCAAGAAACAGGGAATTCGGCTCCTGGCATACTGGTCAGTTGGGTTTCAGATAGTGGTTCACTGATCAAGTACAGATCGGTAGTTTGGAAAGAGCGAATCTCCGGATCCGACTGAGCACTGTAAACCAATTGTTCCGAATCGGGTGACCAATACACATCTGTCACTTGTTGTTCGGCAGAGGAATAGACGGCAAATTCTCCAGCAGAAGATTCATTGAGACTGGCTACCCAAAGCTGATTCCATTCATCGGCATAATATTCTCCAAATACAATGGGCCTGCCCCGCTCCATTTCCATTTCCTCTTGTTCTTCCGTTTTTTCAGGTTTTGCAATAATGGCGATCTTTTCACCACTGGGAGCAATTCGGAATTTACTAACGTTGGTTGGAAAGTCAGTAATTTGATAAGCACCACCTCCCTCGGGAGAAACCCCAAAAACTTGTGTCAAGCTGTCTCGGTCAGAAAGGAAGGCAATGTACTCTCCGTCGGGCGACCACTGGATGTCTTGGTCCATAGCGACATCCTCGGTCAGGCGAGTGGTAGTAGGGCCGTAAGGATTAACTACCCATACCTCAGTATTTCTTTTGTTCTCTTCCAAATCATACTCTACCGCAACAAATGCTACCCACTGGCCATCAGGACTTATTTTAGCTTCGGTGATGGTCTTTAGCTCAAGGAGATCTTCGATTTCCATCGGATGTTTTTCTACTTCTTCCTCTTGTCCCAACGCGACTTCAAAGGACAGGAAGCAAAACAATAGAAGAAAACATAAAGGGTTTCTCAACACTGTATTCATAGTTAACTAAGATTTTTGAATAGTTAAGTGGTATTCACCTTATCGGTAAAAGATCAAAAAAAGAAACAATATTAAACTTTGACGACGAGGCCGTCGTGTGCTGCAGTGACGTTTGCTGGCAATAAACCGGCTATATCCTCATACAAGCCCATGTTGTGACTAATGTGGATTAGATAGGCGCGTTTGGGTCCAATCTTTGAGATCATAGCTATAGCTTCCTCTAGATTTAGGTGAGAATAGTGCTTTTGGTGACGCAAGGCATTTATTACAAGTGTATCAGTGCCCTTCACTTTTTGTAACTCGGAATCAGCGATGGTCTTCACATCTGTCAAATAAGTAAAATCCTTTACCCTGAAGCCCAAAATGGGCAAGGCACCGTGCAATACCTCAATGGGGGTAAAAAGAACACCATCTACTGTAAATGGTTGATCGGGATATATTCTTTCGATCGTTATCATAGGGGCTCCAGGATAACGCCGTTCTGCAAAAATATACTCAAAACGTTTTTTGAGAGATGCTTCCACTCGTTCGGTAGCATATACCGTCATATCTCTGCGCTGCATGTAATTGAATGGCCGAACATCATCGAGACCAATTATGTGATCATTGTGCTCATGTGTAAGAACGATGGCATCCAGAGAAGTAACGCCTGCGCGAAGCATTTGTTGCCTGAAATCCGGGCCACAGTCAATTAATATATTTTTCTGCTCTTTCCTGAGTAAAACAGAAGTGCGCAACCGGTGATCTCGAGGATCTTCAGATTTGCAGACTTCACATTTACAACCAATAATGGGCACACCCTGGGAGGTACCTGTGCCCAAAAAAGTCACTTCTATTGCGATGACATCCTCTATTTAAAAAATGAAGAAAAATAGAGCGAAAAAATACGAAAAAAAAAATTGAAGAAATGTCTTATTGGGGAGCAACGGTTTATTGGCTACCTTAGTCAAAGGCTTATAAATAAAAAAAGCCCCCCTCCTGTCTGCCTTGGAGAGAGGCCATCCCAAAAACCGATTTAAGTATACACTTGTAAACGGTCTTTGTGAATCACATACAATCCAATCGCCTTAATTAAATGTTTTATTCTTTTACATCCAGTATGGGATGTAGTTATATCTGTATTGATACATAACGTAAGAGTATCCAATTACGAAAAAGATGGATTCAACACACGCTACGAAACTTATGATCAAAGAATACTTCAGACGAAGTAGCTACAAAATCATTCGATAAAGGAGCTACTTAAAGCCAAAGCTTTGAAGGATTTGATACGATAAAAAAAATGTCAATAATTGTATTTGGTACTCTCTAAAGCCATTTGTGGAAAGCAAAATGTCCGTACCTAAAGGAGAGTTTTGAGAGGAGGACTCAAAGAAGAATCGGACCTTAATTTGCTTGTGTTTACCTCTTAATGCATTGCAAATTTAATATTATATTTTAAATTTCCTATACATAAGATCATTTTTTTCAGGAATTAAGTCCAATTTTTCTGTTGATGGAACATGATTATGCACATCTTTTTTTTCTTTGTTTGATGGACTCCGAAACAAAACTCCCTGATTCAGTTGAAGTTCTGAGACTAAGGAAAAAAGCAAACGAATGGGCAAACAAGAAAAAAATTAACCAAAAAATATATTTGTTTTTTGTAAATATTCTTTTCCTCACACTAGAATAAAAAGCTAGAGGGGTTGGAATGGCCTTAGCAACAACCATTCCAACCCCTCTAACTCTCAAACCAAACTTCCCTTAATTCTTATTGTTCTGTGGAGCGGGAGTTGATGGATTCGGAGCTTTCGTTTTCCCTGGTACATCTTTTCTTTTGAATGCAAAAGCCAACGTAATTTCATGTGAACCAGAGTTGAACTGTTGGAACCTCTGGAAAGACAATTCATAGGAGTAATAAAGGTAAAAGTTGCTGAGTTTGGTACCCAGCATTACACCTACGGCACCCAATGAGTGATAAGAAAGTCCGGCAATCAACTGATCGTCGAGAAAACCGGCTTGAATGTTTAGATCTACCTGGTTTGGAACATCCTGAATTTGTCTTAGCAAGATAGAGGGAGTTAGTGAAAATTTCAGATCTTCAATGTAGAAGCGATGCCCGAAATGGAACATGAAGTAACTCAAAAAATTGGCTTGACTGGAAGTTGTTTTGATGCCATCCAATTTCCCCTGTACTAAATCCGCTAATACCAAACCTGCGAAAGTTTGATCCCGGAAAGTGCCATAAAGTCCAAAGGATGCGTCAAAAGTCCCTTCTCCATCCAAAGCTCGCTCCAGGATTTTGTCTCCTTCCTGAAAGAAATTTGAAGCGGTGATATTATTATCAATTGACATTTGCTGATAGGATGCCGACACGCCCGCCGAGATCTTGATATCCTCTTTGATCGGGAAGCGGAATGCAAAGTTCATCTTACCCGTTAACATATTCAATTGAGCGGCCGATTCGGTCATTACTCCTAAACCAAAGCCAAAGTTATTACCAACTGGTCCATTGTAACTGGCATGCACGGTACTTGGTGCATCGATGAAACCAGTCCAGGAGCCGCGGGCATTAACTTGAACTTGGTGTTCTTCCGCAAAGCCAGCAACTGCAGGATTAATGATAATCGGCGTCAAATAGTAATGAGAAAATATGGCAGCTTCTTGCTGGGCGCTAAGTTTAGCCACTACAAGGAAGCAGATTATGATGGTAATAAATTTTTTCATGCTCGAGAATTTAATCGCTTTTGGGAAATGGTTAAAAGTTTTTCAACAAATATGGATCAAACTATTCACGAAGTAGTGATACTGCTCCTTTTTGCTGGACCAACTGTCCTTCGAGATCAGTGTATTCTAGAATGTAGTAGTAAGGTCCTTCAGGAAGATCTTGCCCGTCATTGGTCTCTCCTTCCCAACAATTCATGCCTCCCAAATCCGAACAGTCATAATTATCTATTTCGTAAACCAATTGTCCCCATCGGTTGTAGACTTCGAGATGATTATCGATGAGATCGCCGCTACAAAATAAGACGAAGGTATCATTTAAGCCATCTCCATCGGGTGAGATCACTTTGCGGTCTTCTAAGCAAGGGAAAAGTCGATTTTCAATTTCACCCTCTATTGTTTCGGTGGAACAGCCATTGTCGTCGGTTACTACCAGCAAAAAGCTGCCTGGGCAGGCATCACTAAGGGTGTTTCCGGTCACGCCGGGCTGTTGTTTCCAATCATAGGTATAGGGGGCTGTACCACCACTTACATTGGCGGTCACCGCTCCATTACAGCCTTGAGCAGTACGCTGACTGGCAGCTTGTGATTCTAGGCTTACCTGAATGGAATCAGGCGAAGATACCGTAAAGGAGGAAGTCACGGTACAGCCATTGGCGTCGGTTGCCGTTACATTGTAATCCCCTCCCGCCAGTCTTCTAACTCGCGGTCCAATCGAGGCGGCACTGTCGTCCCACTGGTAGTTGTAGGCCTGTCCTGGGATCCCTCCCATGACCTCTACGACGATTTCTCCATCGATAGATCCCGGACAACTAATATCAGTAATGGTGCTCGTTAACTCCAACAGGGATGGAGCAGTCAATTCGACCGTTTCCATAACCATGCAACCAGCGCCATCCGTGACGGTCGCGGTGTAAGTCCCCTCCTCAATATTATTGAGATTAGATTCCGTACTAAGCAATACATTGTCTTTAGTCCATTCATACATGAAATTTCCATCGCTGTTCAAACCAATTGCCCGTAAAATGCCGTCATTACCGCCACTACAACTCACACCAAATCCATTGTAATCCGAAAGCACCAGGAGGTCCATGTCCAAGGTAGATTCGGAAGGAACAATAAATACCTTGCTCAAGGTATTTCCCGAAGTTTCGGAAATTTTGAGTGTATAGGTACCAGAAGTTAAGTTATTCGGATCTTTTGCATTGGAGACCACTTCACCAAGATCATCCAACCATTCATAGGTAAAAGGCATCTGACCACCACTGATGGTTAGATTTACTCCTCCGTCGGTATCTTCAGGACAGTTTACACTTACGGTTTCTCCTTGCACTGTAAAAGTGTTGATCATAATTGGATCAAAAGTTCGCTCGCAACCATTCCCATCTCGTACAGTGGGAATGTAACCGCTTTCAATTTCACAGAGGTTAATAATTTGAGCACCAGTATTAGGTGAGTTCCAGGTGACAGAATAATTTGGTGTACCGCCGTCAATATTCAAGTTGATGGTTCCACTACACCCTTGCTCTTCCGTGTCGTGTAGTATATTGATTTCGCTCAAAACAATCGGCGCTGCTTCCGGAATAGTAGCGGAACCACTTTGGGCACTTTCCAATCGGTCTTTAATGGTAAAATTAATGTTTCCACCCGGTACATCATTTCTAGTTACACTTGTTCCCTGTATTCCTTCAAGTACTACGCCATCGCTAAACTCTGCCGTGAAAGGGCCCCAACCTCCCTGAATATTGATGGTAAGTGATCCACTATTTTCTCCCGTACATTTGGTTGGCCCAGTCATTGGTTCTAAGACCAATGGTGGAGCATCAAAATTAACCGGTGCACAAATTATTGAATTACATTGGCGAGAGTCGGTCACGGTTACACAAACTTCCCCAACGCCAAGGTTATTAAGCTGCATACCGGAAGATCCGTCGTCCCAGTTAATCGAATAAGGTTGCTGACCACCGTTAATCGTCAGGCTGGCAGCACCATTGGTATTGTTGGCATTACCGGTTACCTTGGTAATTCCCAGTACAACATCTATTTTATCGTATTCAGGTACTTCGAAACTGTTTGTTGTTTGGTCACCAGTTGCATCTTCGATTGTAACTACATAGGTTCCAGCACTTAATTGGGTCAATTCCGGGCCGGTGGCTCCATTATCCCAGTTAAATGTAAAGTCAGGGGTACCTCCGGATACCACGACTTGGATGGCGCCAGTACTTTCTCCAAAACAAGCTGTGGTAATCTGGGTAGCAGCCAGGTCTACTTTCACTTTCTCCACCAGCGTAATACACTCTTCAAGGCTACAACCATTGTCATCGGTGGCGACCAAACAGTATTCACCTGCAACTCCTAACCCAGCAATGTCTTCTATGTCATTGGAATAATTATCGGGCCCGGTCCAGGTATAGGTATAATTACCAGTTCCTCCACTAATAGTAATGGATATTCGTCCATCATTACCATTATTGATCCTTGTCACGTTCATGGAAGAAATCTGCAATTCTCCAGTTTGTGCAATATTCATTTCAGAAGTACTCTCTGTACATCCATTCGCATCCGTCACGGTTACCTGGTAACTTCCCACTCCCAATCCGGTCTGACTTTCCTGGGCAGGAAGTCCATCACTCCAGCTATAGGTAAAATCCGGTGTTCCTCCACTGATGACCAAATTGATTTGTCCATTATTCTCGCCAAAACAAGCAATGTCGACAATATTCGGTTGAATGAGTAGTTCTCCCGGTTCATTGACCGTTATCGGACCGGAAGCCAGCATACACCCCTGCGAATCGGTGATGGTTACCGTATAGTCATTTGCAGCTGCGAGGCCGGTGGGTCCGGCATTAGCCGGCAAACCATTGCTCCAAGCATAACTCAACCCTCCGGTCCCTCCGGAGGCAGTTACATTGATAGCACCATTGGATTCTCCGAAACAAGCCACATCCGTTACATCAATATTGTCGATGCTAATAGCGTTAGAAGGTTCAGTAACCACAAAGGTAGCACTAGAAGTCAGCCCCGAATTATCATTGGTTACCGTTACAGTATAACTTCCGGATGGAACACCAGATAGGTCTTCAGTCGTCCGGCCTTCGTAACTCCATAAATATGAAAGAGTTCCGCTTTCAGTTTGAACAGAAATATCAATGGCACCAGTCGACTCTCCTTTACATAAGACATCGGTAATATTTGCTTGGCTGCTGATGGTCGGTGGTTGCGCGCCATTGACCGTGCCCGCATCACTATTGAATGGAATGATATTTTCCTGATCATCAATAATTTGAATAGCAGTTGGATCATTTGAAAAATCAATGACGGTTCTGTCCTTACTCTTAATGGTAAAGCAAATTTGAAAGAGTGTCGTACCGTCATTGATGGTGATGGCTCGGGCGCCAGGTGCATCCCAGACCATGGTAATCTTACCGAGCGGCACCTGTCCCGTTCCTGGCAAACCAAAATTATCAGAAAGGAACTCTTCATCAATTCTCAATGCTGAATTTATATTTCGGATCTCCTTGAATTCCAGGATCGCAGGGTCGTAATCGATCGTAAATTGCATGCCTAGTGTCAATGGGAACTTGTAGGCATCTACATTGAGGCAAACTTCTTCGTTCACATCACCTTGTCCATCCGTAATATCGACCGTAAAAGTATTGAACCCTTCTTCATTAACTGTAATGTATCCGGTTTTGGTTTCCGTATCTGAGCCATCGGCATCGGTTGCAGTCAATATTACATTATAGGTTCCGGCAGTATTGTACGTGATGCCGGTTGGATTCTGAGCAGTACTAGAACTCGGATTCCCCCCTTGGAATGTCCAAGACCAAGAAGTTGGATTTCCTGAAGACTGGTCGGTAAAGTTGACGGATTCTCCCACTTGAATCGTAGTTCTATTGGCAGAAAAATTGGCATTTAGCTGGGGAGCCGCTCCTCCATTCACGGTACCGGCGTCACTATTGAATGGAACGGGTTGTTCATTGCCATCGACAATTTGAATATTGGTTGGATCCGAAACAAAGTCAACGGTCGTTTCACCCGTCTGTCTTACCGTAAAGCAAATCTCAAATAATTGTTCACCATCATCAATTGTGATAGGCCTCACTCCAGGTGCGTCCCAGACAAAAGTGATTCGTCCCAATGGTACACTGCCCGTGCCGGGTAATCCAAAATTGTCACTGAGGAATTCTTCATCTATCCGTAAAGAAGAATTGAAACCTTTCAATGTTTTAAACTCCAGAATATCGGAATCATATCCGATGGAAAATTGCATTCCGAGAATATTGATCAATTTATAAGCATTGACCTTCAAGCACACCTCGTCTCCTACTCCACCGGCACCGTCACCGACATCAAAGGTGAATTCATCGAAAGAATTGTTACCTCCACCGTTGTTACCTCCGCCTCCGCCTTGATTGACGGTACCTCCACTGCTGGTAAATTCAACGGATGATTCATTTAGATCGATGATCTGGATATCGGTTGGGTTGTCAACAAATGCAACAGTAGTTTCGGCTGCTGTTTTAACAGTAAAACAGAGGTCGAAAAGGGCTTCACCATCAGCTATTGTAACGGAACGAGCACCAGGCCCTGACCATACAAAGGTGATCCGACCGAGTGGGACACTGCCCGTACCCGGTAGTCCAAAATTATCGGTGACGAATTCCTCATCGATCCGAAGTGTACTGTTGAGATTGGTAATTTTTGAAAATTCCAGTACAGACTCATCATAGGCAATACTGAATTGCATACCTAGAATGTCTGTAAAGTTTTGAGGCGTAACAGTTAGACACACCTCTTCGCCTACTGCTCCGCTGAGGTTTTCCACCGAAAAAGTCAGCGGCATCATCGCATCGCCACTGTTGTATTCTTTGTCATCATGGGAATTATGATCGGAAATCGAAGAAGCGGACAAAGGAAAAGTCGTAGGAAACAATAGGCAGATTACAAAAAATTGACGTACAATTCGTGTCATTTTCCTAAATATTTAAGTCGGAATTTGGGATACAATATGTTTACTGGGCTATCAGCTGTTGCGTTACAAAGATATCTGGAGATTCTAAGTGGATAAAGTATACCCCCGCATCTTTTAAGTCATGTCTGTCCAAAGTAATATCATTCCATCCTTGACTCATGTGTAGTTTTTCTCGTTTAATTAATCGTCCATGGGAATCGTATATTCTAAATGTTACAGTAGTTGCATTTTTCAATCGATAACGTAAGTAAGTACTGGAAATAACAGGATTGGGGGATACTGGGACGATCTCGATCAGCGAGGGATTGGCATTATAGACACTGGTAGCACCGGCGACAGTTACTTCTCCATTGGAAAAGTTAGAAGGGATCGGTGCAAAACTGGTATCTGCAATTTCGATCGGTGTAATGGAGCTGGTAAACTCAATCGGGCTTTTAGCCCCTGGTGCTCCGACCACATCGAATTCAAGGTGAAAGATAGTCGTACTATCCTCCAAGTCTACCCCAGTCGCTTCGGGGGTTTGGTCAAACCAAATAAAGGTAAGGGTCCCCATATCGGGGCTCAAACTAAAATTATCTTCTTCAGTCAATCGAATACCAAAATTATCGACTTTCTGAAGTGCCAAAACACGTTCGTCCCATTCCATGGTAAATTGAGCCGCAACGATCCTTTCAAAGGAGTCGACTTTTACCGGAACAGTGATTGTTGATAAGGGTTCGACAGATATAGAGGAGGGGACAAAAAAAGATACCTGCCCATTTACATTTATAGTAGCAAACAATACAACAGCACAAAGAAGGAGAAATATCCTTCTCAACTTTTCTGTTATCATGGGATTATGGTTCGTTTACAAAAAATCTCACTATAATTCCGTCTCTTTCATTCAGAGATTCGGTTCTTAATATTCATTATTCGCAAATATATAAAAAAATAGGAGTGACTCCAAGTTGGAGTCACTCCCATTGTATTTTTCCTCTAATGGTTATTAGTCGATAACCATCATTTTTCTACTAGAAGTATGGTTCAATGTTTCTAGTCTGTAAGATAGAACACCTGCTGGCAATTGACCAGATTGGAAAGTTACTTGATTGTAACCCTTATCGAAGGTGCGGCGAACTACTTGTAGTGCCTTACCGTTGATGTCAAATACGGTCAGTGTACCTTCAGAAGCTTCTGGCAATTCAAAACCGATCAACGTCTCACCCTTGAATGGGTTTGGCGTGTTTTGATACAGTTTGAATCCTTCAGAGGCAACTGCTCCACCAAAGTGAAGAGCAACATCCAGTTTTTCATTAGTAGTGCTGTAAGCTTC
>JANQRV010000263.1 GCA_028284395.1 Saprospiraceae bacterium | reverse complement strand
TCAATCATTCCCAATTTTTGAAGAATTTTACAACTCGCCAGGGAGGAGGAGTGAGGGTTTTTCAAACCTCAGGAAATGGCAGGTTACCGGTATCTGTCGACAGTTGTGCTTTTGAAGAGAATACTGCTTCGTTTGGTGGTGGCTTCTACTACCTGACTGGTGCCCAGGGAAGTCGAATTTCTATTTCTAATACGACCTTTACCGCCAATAAAGTAGATTCTCTCCGGGAAAACTGGGGACAAGGAGGAGCGGGGCTCTGCGTCACGACCATTGATGCGGCAGATGAAGCGGAAATGT
This sequence comes from Saprospiraceae bacterium, assembly GCA_028284395.1. Taxonomy (GTDB): domain Bacteria; phylum Bacteroidota; class Bacteroidia; order Chitinophagales; family Saprospiraceae; genus JANQRV01. Next base: position 34,172 of record JANQRV010000263.1, on the reverse strand, counting down.
TGATCGAAAACAATGCTTTCAGCGGTAATACAGCATCTTTTGGAGCGGCCGGCATTGGTTTTTTTACGTACACTTCGCAGCTTAAGATTGGCATTCGTAAGACCCAATTCATTGAGAATAAAACTACAAGTAGAGGAGGCGGAGTCGAGTTGTTTGCCATTGGCGAAAATGGAGAGAATGATTTTTTAATCGACAGTTGCTTCTTTGAAAAGAATGAAGCTTCATTTGGGGGTGGACTTTATTACATTTCAGCGTCTCCGAATAACCGTTTTTCCCTTCACAATTCTACTTTCGAGCAGAATCGGGTGGCACCTCTCATTCCCGATTGGGATCAGGGAGGAGGAGGCCTGTGTATGTTTCTGGATTCCCTTGCTACCAATAATGAAGTTTTCATAGAGAAAAGTGCTTTTAACCAAAACAATTCAACGTTTTGGGGTGGAGGTGCCGGAGGCAGCTTCCTGGGCCAAAAACAACATTTATATCTAAAGGAGTCTTCTTTCTCTGAAAATAGTGCTGCTGAAGGAGGAGGAGGCCTGGATCTCTATGGCGCCAGTTTGGGTGTCTCTTTCAAGGTCGAGCGCTCGAGCTTTAACTCCAATGCTGCCAACCTTGTCGGTGGGGGTGTTCGGGTATGGTACGAACAGGAATTTGAAAGCCTATTCGATAGTCTGACAACGGAAATCACCCACTGTACCTTCGAAGGGAATAGGAGTCGCCAGGGTGCCGGTCTACAGATTGTCGGTGGAAGGATCGACGGTACGGAGTTACCGGAATACCTCTCCGTTAAGGTTTCAAACACGCTGTTTACGGATCATTCCGGCGATTTTGGTGTATTGAACAACATCATGCCGGTAGCGGACCTGGCGCTTTTTAATACTACCGTTGCCCAGAATATGATCAATGGCCTGGAAGTTTCAGATGGCGCGCAGCTAACTTTACAAAACAATATTATTTACAACCCGGGTTTTGCTGAATTCAACACCTTTTCGGATACGGCCTCAGTCGTTTCAAGAGGGGGCAATCTGATTGGTGATAATTCGCTATCCAGTTTCATGGGGGAGATGGATCTCCAAGAAATGAATCCGATGTTTGTGGTTGACGGATATCAATTGGAAACCGGTAGTCCGGCCATTGACGCCGGCGTGTTGCCGGATTCTCTATCGGAATTCGACCTGGCTGGTCATCCCAGGTTGGTAGGAGAGGGAATCGATATTGGAGCCTATGAAAAACAATTGGCGACCTCCAATAGTACGGACCAGCGGGCGGAATATGCCTTGAAATTGGCGCCAAATCCCGTTAGTGAGTGGCTGGAAGTTGTTCTTGATAACCAGTGGCGAGGGCCAGTAGATCTGATGGTCTACAATGGTCTGGGGCAATTGGTGCAATACCAGAAATTCGATAAAACCATCGAGCCTTTAAAAGTGAATTTGACGGTGCATTCCTTGCCTTCCGGTTCCTACCATTTGGTGGCGTCTCATAACCGGGGCAAGGTGCACAAGGTTTTTATCGTAAAATGAGGAAAAATCACCAATCCATTTTTATGGGACATTCTCAAGAGTAGAACCTCCGCAGATCTTTAATTTTTTTTTGGAGGTTCTTTTTTTGTTCAGTCCCGGTTTATGTGGACTTAAAGGAATCCGCCGGATTGCCAACGGCCAATTGCAACGCCTGGTAACCGATCGTAAGAAAAGCAATGACCAGCGCCATTAAACCGGCCGTTGCAAAAACCAGCCAGCTGATGGATGTCCGGTATTCGAAGTCGGCCAGCCACTGGTTCATGAAGTACCAGACAACGGGAATGGAAATTATTAAGGCGAGCAATATTAATTTGAGATGATTCTGGGTAAGTAGTCCCAGAATATTTCCGATGGAAGCTCCTAAGATCTTTCGAATACTGATCTCCTTTCGGCGTTGGTCGGCAGAGTATGCGGACAAACCGAACAAACCCAGGCAAGCGACAAAGATTGCCAGGAGGGCAAAACTGGAGAACACTTGTCCTGTTTTGTGTACATCCTCGTACATGGCGGCAAAATTTTCATCCAAAAAAGTATACCGAATCGATTGGTGCGGAGAAAACCGATCCCATAATATTTTCACTTGGTCGATCGTCGCGTTAATGTTGTTTGGAGAACAACGCAAGGAGATCATCGTAGGGCTGTTACCCACAACTAGGCATAAGGGTTTGATCTCTCTGCGCATCGATTCGTAATGAAAATCTTCTACCACTCCGATGATTGGCCAAACCTCCCCGCCGTTAGTAATTCGGGTTCCGATAGGGTTTTCAATGCCCAATTGAGTAAGCATGGCCTCGTTCACGATGAAAGCCTGCGAATCAGCTGCCATTTCTGAAGAGAAGTTTCGACCTTCTACCAAGTTCATACCCATGGTGGTCAGGTAGTCGTGATCCACCCGCCAGAACTGCCCGGGTACACCGACATCTTGCCCCATTTTACCCTCCAGCCAAAAAGTGTTGCCATTGCGCTTAGTTCCAACAACAGGGAGATAGTCCCCAATGGTTACGTGTTCAATTCCCGGTAAATTCAAAAGCTCTTTCTTGAAAGTGGATGCCCGTTCTCCCAGCGTATGTGTGCCGTTCAACAGCATTACTTGTTCTTTATTGAAGCCCAAATCCTTGTTGAAAATGAAATTCATTTGTTGGTAGACGATAAAAGTGCTGGCAATCAGTACAATGGAGGTAGTGAATTGAAAGGTGACCAGAATATTGCGAAGATTACTTTTGCCCGTGCCCATGACCAGGTTGCCCTTCAATACTTCAATCGGATGGAAAGCAGATAGGTAAAACGCCGGATAGATTCCAGAAAGCAAGCCCACGATCAGGATCAGGACTCCGGTGCATGGAAAGAGCCACCACTCGTCCCACGGCACCACCAGGTTTTTTCCGGCCATCTCATTGAAAGCCGGCAAAAGTAAAACCACAATCATTATCCCAATTGCCAAGGCAAAAAGACAATAAAGCATCGACTCGACCAAAAACTGTTTCACCAATGCGTAATTCCGCGATCCGACTACCTTGCGAACCCCTACTTCCTTGGCACGATTGGTGGAGCGAGCAGTAGACAAATTGATAAAGTTGATGGCGGCAATCAATAGAATAAAGAGAGCAATAATGCCGAATAGCCAGACGGTCCGTATGTCTCCGTGAGCTTGGTTGTCGTATATTCCTTGCGAATGCAGGTGAATGTCCGTCACGGGTTGCAAAACGAATCGAAGTTTTTCCAGCCCCTTCGTTTCCGGTGCAATTCCCTCGTCCACAAGGCTGGGGATGAGGTATCGATCGATTGTCGAAAGCATGTTTTCTTCCAGTTTTTCAACTGCTGTGCCTTGTTTTACCCGGATGTAAGTATGATAATTGTTGGTACGCCAATATTTTTGCTCGCCCGCCCAAAATTCTACACCAGATAGCGTCATAAAATTTTTGTACCGGAAGTGAAAATTGTTGGGGATGTCTTCGATCACCCCACCGATTGTATAAGGATTATCCACATTATTATCCAGGATAACTACTTTGCCAACCGGATTTTCATTGGGGAAATATTTATCAGCTGTACTCTTGCTGATTACTAACCGATTGGGCTCACTTAAGGCGGTGGAACGATCGCCGTAGGCCATTGGCCATTGAAAAATATCCAGCAGAGTTTGGTCGGCATATACGAAGCCCTCCTCGTGATAATTGGTCAGCTGATCGACTCGACGAAACTCTTTTGCACCCGCTCCAAATAACTCTCCTTCGACTAGCCGAGCCGCCATTTCCACCTCCGGGTAATCATTCAACATAGCCTCCGCAAAAGGGGCGGGACAATGGACGCCACTAAATTCACCGTCGGTAGCTACGACTCTGAAAATTTGATCGGCTCCTGGAGTTTGTCGATCATAGCTCAGTTCATCCCTGATGAATAATGCGATTAACAAGCAGGCAGCTATTCCAATGGAAAAGCCACCAATTTTAATAATGGAATAGAACTTTTGTTTGCCCATTTGTCGAAAGGCAATCTTCAAATCATTGCGAAACAGCATAGTGTTGAAGGACGGGTTTGGTTTTCGAATATTAGATAGGCGGAAAAAACGGATCACATCCCAAATAAAGGATACTCTTGCGCTCCGCTGGCCGAAACGCTGCAAGCGATAAGCAAATAACTCATGGGCATCTCCTTGAATAGATTCCAATAACTCCGGACGGCAATACCATTCCAGGAATCGGTCGGCCCAACGAGGAGGTCCCACTTTATGTCCAGTGTTCCGTTCTTGCATATAATTACATTTACAAAAGTGAATCTAATATATTTCATTCACTTTTGCAAATGTAATGAGGTGTTAAAATTTTACAGAGTCATGGGGACGAATTGTCATAACTTCAGAATCTCTTCAGAATTCGGAGCTGGCTGCTCCATTATTTTTCCTGATCTTTACTTCTTGTTACTAGATGAAATCACTTTTCCGATTATGAAGCTATCCGACGTAATACTGATAACTGTGGTACTGCTGATCTCCAACTGCGGTGCCAAGGAAAAAACTTCAGGGCCAGCGCCCGCATCTAACGCCAACCGGGGACCACGTGCCGTAGCGATCGACGGATATGTCGTTCGTTACGATACCATCGAGAACATCATTAATGCGACCGGTAGCTTGATTGCCTACGAAGCGGTGGATATTAGACCGGAAAGAGCTGGTAAACTCGTGAAGTTGGATTTTCAGGAGTCTTCGTTCGTTCGTTCGGGCACGCTACTGGCAAAAATTGACGATTCGGAATTGATCGCACAACGAAACCGGTTGAGCATCAACTTGGACCTGGCCGAAAAAGAGGTTGCAAGGGGCAAGGAATTACTGGCCATTCAAGGCATTAGCCAGGAAGAGATCGACCGTTTGGTCAATCGGGTCGAAGAGATCAAAGCCGAGCAGACGATATTGGACGTACAGATCGAAAAATCTAGGATTACCGCTCCATTTTCCGGCATCTTGGGGTTGCGGCAAATGAGTAGAGGTGCTTACGCGACACCTTCTGATGTCATTGTGGAATTGCGGCAGATCAGCCCAATAAAGCTGGAATTCGACGTGCCGGAACGATATTTGGTCAAGGTCAAGAAGGGGCAAGAACTCGAATTTACCATCGTTGGTTCGGAGCGTCTGTTCAAGGCCCGGGTGTATGCCATCGATACCCAGATCTCGCCGACTACCCGTACCTTTAAAGTAAGAGCCACTTCCGAAAATCGCGATAATTTATTGAAACCCGGGCAGTTTGCTAAAGTGACCCTCGTCACCGGAGTAGACAATCGGGCCATGTTGGTGCCCACCGATGCTGTCATTCCGATCCTGGATGGCAAGCAGGTCTATGTGCTGAATAAAGGCCGCGCTATTGCCCGCCCGGTCCAAACCGGTAACCGCGAAGCCAGCAGGGTGCAGATTACGGAAGGATTACAAACGGGTGATACAGTCGTAGTGAGCGGTCTATTATCCCTTTCGGACGGTACGGCCGTAAGCCTCTCAAATTTGGTTGAACCTCAAAATGCGGAAGAATAAATGAGCCTTTCATCCATCAGCATCGACCGGCCCGTTTTGGCCACGGTAATTTCGCTCGTGTTAATTCTCTTTGGCGCCATCGGTTATACTTATCTCGGTTTGCGCGAATATCCCGTAGTTGATCCTCCCATTATCTCGGTTACAACTAATTACATCGGTGCCAACGCCCAGGTGATTGAATCTCAGATCACAGAAGTTTTGGAAGAGAGTGTCAACGGCATTGCCGGCATTCGTTCGCTTTCTTCTACCAGTGCCGACGGACGGAGCAGCATCACCGTAGAATTTGAGTTGGGTACCGACCTGGAAGCTGCTGCCAATGATGTTCGTGATAAGGTGTCGGTGGCGCAGCGGCGATTGCCACCGGATGCCGATCCACCAACCGTATCCAAATCGGATGCCAATGCTACTTTTATTATGTCTTTGACCGTTTTTAGCGAAAACCGAGACCTGCTGAGTTTGAGCGATATTGCTAAAAATGTCATCAAGGAAAGAATCCAGACCGTAACGGGAGTGTCTCGTATCAGTGTCTGGGGTGAGAAGGAATACGCCATTCGTATTGAAATGGACCCAGGGAAATTATCTGCGTATGGCTTATCGCCGCTCGACGTGCGGAATGCCATCCAGCAGCAAAATCTGGAATTGCCGAGTGGCAAGATCGAAGGCCGGCGGACGGAACTAACCATTCGGACCTTTGGTCGGCTTAATACCCCCGAAGAATTTGAGGAAATGGTCATTCGGGAGACCGGAGGGGTCATCGTTCAGGTAAAGGACATAGCCCGCGTTTCGCTGGCAGCCCGCAATCCCAATACCGCCCTCCGGGGCAGCGGCATCATCAAGATGGTGGGCATTGCCATCACGCCTTTACCCGGCTCCAATCACATTGAGATTTCCGATGAAGTCCGGAAACGGGTCGAACAGATTCGAAGGGATTTGCCGCCAGATATTCAGATTGGTGTCGCTTTTGATCGTACCACGCCCATACGTAAAGCCATCAAGGAGGTGCAAGACACCATTATGATCGCCTTTTCCTTGGTTGTTTTGGTTATTTTCATTTTTCTGCGCAATTGGCGCACCACGTTGATTCCCGTTCTGACCATTCCAATATCCCTGATCGGAACATTCTTCGTCATGTATGTTTTTGGTTTTTCGATCAACATTCTTACGCTGCTTGGCATCGTACTGGCTACCGGACTGGTGGTGGATGATGCAATCGTTATGCTGGAAAACATTTACCGGCGCATCGAAGCGGGGCAAAATCCCATCCAGGCGGGATACGAGGGGGCGAGAGAAATTTACTTTGCCATTATTGCCACCAGCGTGACCTTGATCGCCGTATTTATGCCCATTATCTTTTTGCAGGGTTTGACCGGTCGGCTGTTTCGCGAATTCGGAATTGTCGTATCCGGAGCTATAGTGATATCAACCATTGTATCCCTATCATTGACACCGATGCTTAGTTCCCGGTTTCTCAAGAGACGAGAACGGAAATCGGCCCTGTTTCGGGCAACCGAATCCATTTTTGTGGGAATGACCAACCTGTACAATAGCACGCTGAAACTATTCTTAAAGATAAGGTGGTTAGCCTGGCCTCTGACCATAGCTGCTGCCGCTGCCATTTATTATTTCGTTCAAGGGCTGCCAACAGAATTGGCACCGATGGAAGACAAAAGCGGTTTTCGGGTGTATGCCACGGCTCCGGAAGGTACTAGTTTTGAGGTCATGGACGACTATATGGTGAAAATTCTCAACGTGATCGATACGCTAACGGAAAAACAAGCCTACATATCGGTGACCTCGCCGGGGTTTGGGTCTTCAACGGCAGCCAATTCGGGCTTTGTATTTATGACCTTAAAGGATCCGCAGGAGCGAACGCGAAGTCAGGCGGAGATTGTCCGAAGCTTATATCCAAAGATGGGGCAATTGAGTTATGCCCGATCCTTTATTGCTCAACAACAAACCATCCAAGTAGGAAGAGGTTCAAGAGGATTGCCGGTACAATACGTTATTCAGGCCCCCAATTTTGAAAGACTAAAAGAAGTTTTGCCGCGCTTTTTGGACGAAGCTGATGCACACCCCGCCTTCTTGGTGACCGATATTAATCTAAAATTCAACAAACCCGAGTTGCACATTAAGATCGATCGAGAACGGGCGAGAAGTCTGGGGGTAACCGTTAGGGATATTGCCGAGACCTTACAGCTGTTTTACAGTGGCCAGCGCTTTGGGTATTTCATCCGGGATGGCAAGCAATATGAAGTAGTAGGGGAGGCCAGTCGCCAATTCCGAAACGACCCCAATGATTTGACGGACGTCTACGTTCGTAATAATCAAGGCATGTTGATCCAGATGAGCAATCTGGTGCAATTTAGTGAAGAATCCAATCCGCCTACACTCTATCGTTACAATCGATACATTTCGGCTACGGTCTCGGCAGGCCTGGCGGAAGGTTATACCATGGGGCAAGGCATTGCGGCCATGGACGAGATTAAGGCCAAAGTACTCGACAATAGCTTTAGTACGGCATTGACCGGAGCTTCTAAAGATTTTCAGGATAGTTCCGGCGGTTTGTATTTTGCATTCCTATTGGCACTGGCCTTGATCTATTTGGCCCTGTCGGCACAGTTCGAAAGCTTCATTGATCCCCTCATTGTAATGTTTACAGTGCCCCTCGCCCTGACCGGTGCTTTATGGGCGCTTTGGCTGGGCGGCCATACGATCAATGTATTCAGCCAGATCGGTATCATTGTATTGATCGGTATTGTCACTAAAAATGGTATTCTGATCGTAGAATTCGCCAATCAGCAACGCGAAAAAGGACTGTCGGTCCGTGAAGCAGTAGTCGAAGCAGCAACGCTTCGGTTGCGTCCGATTCTCATGACGAGTATGGCTACCGTCTTGGGAGTGATGCCGATTGCCTTGGCTCTGGGGTCAGCTTCCACCAGTCGAATACCAATGGGGATTGCCATCATTGGGGGATTGATCTTTTCTCTTTTTCTCACGCTCTACGTTATTCCGGCCATATACACCTTCCTGAAAACAGGAACTAAGGTCAAGAAACGGAGCGATCAATTAAAACCGATCCTGCATGAAATCGAATAAATATCTATTGTGTTTTATCCTGGCTTTGGGTTTAGTTGTTGGGGTGGTTCCATCGGGGTATTGTCAAACCACCTTATCCTTAAATGAGGTGATCGATATTGCCCTGGAAAATAACTACAGCATTCGTATTGCCCAAAACAACGAACGCATCGCAGCCAACAGTAATACCAGGGGAAATGCAGGTTTTCTTCCGCGCCTAAATACCAATGGCAATGTCACACGCACTATCAATAATACCAAGCAAAAATTTTTCTCCGGCGATGAAAGACAAGGAATTGGTGCCGCTACGACTGCTGTTAGGTTGGGATTAGGACTGACCTGGACCGCATTTGACGGATTTAGAATGTATGCAACCAAAGATCGGCTCGATCTGGAAGAACAAAGAAGCAAGGCCTTTACTCGGAATGAAATGCAAAGCCTGGTAACGACGATTCAGAATGTCTTTTTTGGCGCTGTCCGAACCGAACAGCAGATCGAGATCATTCAACAATCCATTGCCCTCAATTTGGCCCTGAAGGAACTGGCGGAAGCCAAATTGAAAATTGGGACGGGAACAAGTCTAGAAGTGCTTCAGACGGCCAACCGATTGAGTATCGATAGCTCCGCCTTATTGAATCTAAGGGATCAATCCCTGCGTGCGCAGATCGCCCTTAATCGACTCATGCAGCGACCTGCAGATCTACGGTTTTCCGTCCCTACCGACATTCCGCCTTTTATCTTGCCCAGCCTGGAAGAACTGACTCAAATGGCATTGCAGGAAAATCACCAATTGCAATTGCTCGCTTTTGATGAAAAAATTGCCTTGACCCAGATCAAGGAAGCACGGGCCAACCTTTATCCGACAATCGATCTCAATGCGGGATACAATTATAACTTCTCGAGGGCGGAAGTCGGTTTTTTACTTTCCAACCGCACTTTTGGCCCCACGGTCGGCCTCACGGCCAATTACGACATCTTTACTGGTCGAAACCTCAAGAAAGACATCGCGAATGCCCACATCTTTAAGGAGAATGTCCAGTTGTCCAAATCCGATTTGGAAGAAAACCTGAAATCCGATATGGCAACGCTTTACCAGGAGTATTCTGCTCTGCAGGAACTGCTCGAACTGGAATTGAGAAATCTCGATACTGCTGCCAGAAATACTCTTCTGGCCCGGGAGCTATACCGCTCAGGTCGAGCGACTAATTTCGATGTCAGACAAGCCATCCTGGAGGAGACACAAGTGAAGGACCGCTTGAGCGATGTACGCTATCGCATCAAACTCGGCGAAATCGAGATACGAAGTTTGGCGGGTATTCCCTTGTACTTGCGCTAAGATAGGTCTTAAGAACTGGCAAATCTGAAGATTTGCCAGTTCTTAAGACCTGTCGCTAACGGCTTCGCCCACTGGCTTTAAACGCCTCCAACTTTGCTTTCAGTTGCTGTACTTTCTCGGGATACTTGCTGTAAAGATTAACCGTTTCGCCGGGATCGCTCTCCAGATTGTAGAGTTGGCCCGGGGCATCGGGATCGGTATCTTTCAGTTTATACAAGTTCATTCCCCACTCTCCGGTCTTGTCATAATTGTTGCCTCCGGAGCCTTTATGATCCAAGTACTTCCAGTTGTCCTCACGAATGGACATGGCCAACGAAATTGTCTGTTGCAGCAGGTATTGACGGACGGGCTCATCACCCTGTGTGCCAAGTAGGACCGGCAGGATATCATAGCTGTCTTCGGCAGCATTATCCGGTAATTCTACTCCAATGATCGCGGCGCAAGTGGCCATCACATCGGTAAGGCTTAACATCTCATTACATGTAGTGTTGGAGGCAACTTTTCCCGGCCAGCGTACAATGAATGGGGTGCGGTGACCGCCTTCCCACTGGTCGCGTTTTACTCCTCGCCACGGACGGGCGCCATCATGCTGATAGGTCTTCCGCATATCCAGAACGGTAGGGACTTCCGGGCCATTGTCACTGGCGAAGATAACCAACGTGTTTTCGGTCAGGCCAAGTTGTTCCAGCGTGGCTAAGAGTTCGCCGACTACGAAATCCATTTCGAAAATAAAGTCTCCATGTGGACCAGCGCTGGTTTTGCCTTTGAAACGGTCGGCGGCAAAGGACGGAAGGTGAACGGCTTGCATCGAATGATAGAGGAAAAAGGGCTTGTCGGGAGTATTTTCAACGTGTTCTTTAAGAAAGGCTTTACTTTTTTCGAGGAAGACCAGATCGACTTCTTCGTGGTCAAAGTTATCTGCCACCATGCCGGGGCGACAATCGTTGGCGTAAGGATGTTTCGGCAATTGATCCCGATCGAGCAACTTGGTAGCCGGAATTGGTATCCGATCTCCATCGATGTAGGCATACAACCAGTCGGTTGTCGGACAGGAAACGGTACCGTAGAATTGGTCGAAACCGCGATGAATGGGGCCGTCGGGAATGGAGCGGGTGTAATCGACCTGTTGAACGGCCTTTACGCCGCGTTCCTTGATGGTGTCCCCTTTCGCGTCAAAAAAAGTCATGCCAACGTGCCATTTACCAGTACAGGCGGTGACATAACCTTGGTCACGAAGCATTTGGGGTAAGGTAAGACGGTCCGCTTTGATTAAACAAGGACCACTGACACCGGCAAACACACCCCGCATGCCCGTGCGGAAAGCCATCCGGCCCGTAAGGATGCTGTACCGTGTTGGTGTACAAACTGTGGATGGACTGTGCGCATCCGTAAACCTCATCCCTTCGGCGGCCAGCCGGTCGAGATTAGGGGTTGGAATATTCGATTCCGGATTGTAACAAGCCAGGTCGCCGTATCCCAGATCATCCGCCAGTATGAAAAGAATGTTCGGCGGTTTTGGGGCCTCACGATCTTCTTGAGTGCAAGAGAACACGGCAAAGAGTACAAAAAATAGCAGTGACTTGTTAGAAATTTGGAATCTTGTCATTATGTTGTAATTACTTAGATTTCACGGAATATCAGCGCTCCCAGGGCCACGCCTTTCTCCAACCGGCTGCGAGTTGCCGGGCAAGTTCCTCCTTTATTTTCTGATGGGAAGTACTTGCCGCCAGGTTGACCATCTCGTGTGGATCGGACGTCCGGTCGTACAATTCAGCTGCCACAGACTGACCACGTATCCCCTTGGTTGCATCCCAGGTATACCATTCGATGTAGTGGTAAGTCGTTGTATTGATGGAATAGCCCATATACCTGCCACCGTCGGGCGTTACTTTGGGACGCCGGTGAAACTGACTGAAAGCGGCCGTCTTCCATTGGCGGTCGGGATCCTTGAGCAGTGGAACGAAACTCCGACCCTGCATATATTCTGGTATAGGGATATCCGCTAACTCACATAGAGACGGAAACATATCGACCAGTTCGGTGATCGCAAAAGTATGGGCACCCCGGATTTGCTGGTTGGGATAACGGATCATCATCGGTACTTGCAAATCGATGTTGTAATTGGTCATCTTCCCCCAACTGTTGTGATCACCTAATTTCCAACCGTGATCGCCCCAGACAATGATGATGATATTTTCGTAAATGCCAAGTGACTTCAGATGGGTGATCAGTTGCCCAAACAAGGCGTCGACATAAGAAACGCTGGCATAATAACCCTGTTTGAGGGTGCGTGCCGTATCTTCACTCATTCGGTAAGAAGAAGTAGGATGACCGATGTGATGAAACCCATCGTAGTGTCGCAATTCATACATGGAGTTCATGGTCAATACGGGTGCATCTTTGGGAACATCGGGATTGGAAGCCAGCGGTAACTGCTTTGGGTCATACAGATTCCAGTATTTTTTAGGCACGGCGAACGGTAGGTGAGGCCGGAAATAGCCAAGTGCCAAGTAGAAAGGCCGGTCAGATTTAGCAAGCCTGGTGAGGGTAGATTTTGCCAGTTCGTTTTGTGCCCCATCAAAGTACATTGTATCGTGTACTTCCGCCATTTCCCAGGCTGGACCCGTATTCCAACCATCTGCATATCGCACGGGCCGCAGCTCCAATAAAGAATCTCGTTTGACTGCCTGTAGTGCCTGTGTCTCTTCGTTGATGTAAAAGGTCTCTCCATCTCGTTTGAGCCAATCCGGGCGGAGATAACGGGTGGGACGTAAGTCCGGTTCATCCCATGAAACAGAATCTGGCATGTAATTGTGGAAGATCTTACCAATATTCACCGTGTGATAACCATATCGGTGAAAGTATTGGGGCATGGTAACGCTTTGGGGGTTGATCTTGCGAAACTGGTCTCCCAGGTGCCAGACTCGGGTAGAATCAGGCCTCAGTCCCGTCATCAAGCTCGCTCGGGATGGTGCACAAACGGCCGATTGGCAGAAGGTCTGGCGAAATGTCATACCTTCTGCTGCAAATTGATCGAGGTGGGGCGTGATGGCAAAAGAATCGCCATAAACACCTAAACTGGGACGGAGATCGTCGATCGAAATGAATAGGATATTCGGTCTGGTTTTTTCATTGAAGGACCAATCGACCAGCAAAGGTGTTTGCTGGTCGCGTTCACCAATTAATCCAAGTTCGAATCGATAATGCCGACTGTCAATGTCCAGTTTATTTAGGAATGGGTTGGTGATAAGTGTAGTAGAGAAAAAACTGAGGGCCAGCATTAAATGGAGTGGGTCTTTCATTCTTGTAAGGGATGAGAATTCATTCAAAGATGACAAAAAATCCCAGTGATTACAAAGAATCGTTCAGTCCCACTCCATTCCGCCTCAACGATGTAGTAGAACAAAGTCTTTTAATCGCTCCATGTACAATGTGTTTTCGCTAAAAATGGGAGAGTGTCCAGACTTTTCAAACACATAAAAGTCCGCGTTGGGAGTAGTCAATCGCTCGTAGGCATCAGTGACTACACTGGGCGGAATCACAAAATCGTACCTACCGGCATACATCGCTACCGGAATCTGTAAGTTGGGTAATTGATCGGAATAATCCATATCCAACAACTCCATTTGAAAGTCCTCTCCCAATTTGGCTAGAAACCCTGGAATTATACCGGTGATGCCAGATCGAATGTGGACATCGGGTAGCAAGGTCTGGATGGAATCCATTTTGATCAAAACCGCATTGGTTGCATTGGCTGCTTCATTGATGGCCATCAAACCATCAAGCGTATTGGGATCCTGGTCTTTGACCTCGGCCATCAGGGATCTCCAGGAGTCGGTTTGGATGCCCAGATCGATCATTCGTTTACCAAAACCCAAGATGCTTTGCTTAGCTTCGCGATTGGTTAGTCTGAAATTGTGAGGGCCCGCTAACAGAATGATCCCTTTAAGGCTGTTTTCAGGGTGGGCGATGGCATAAGCCATCGACAGACTGCTGCCCCAACTATGTCCATGGAGGAAGATAGAAACGTCGTCTCCATAATGATAATGGATCAAGGTGATTAACTGATCCAGATCCCCAACAAATTTTTCAATGGTCAACCGGTGCGGATCACAATTCCCCTGTGACGTACCGGCACAGCGTTGATCATAGTATACGAAGGCAAATTCATCCAAAAGGCCCTCCATCAGCCTGGATGCGTGATAACTGGTGATGGAACTGCCTCCGGGGCCACCGTGAACCATGATGACGAAGGTTTTGGAATTGGTGTTTCCCTCCACCAGTACGGGCATAACGGCACTTTCGTTTTCCAGGAAAAATTGCATGTCCAGCTTCGGAGCCTCATTGCAAGCTGAGGTCAGCAAAAGAAGGGCTAAACATCGGGTGAATTTTCTCATTGGTCTCCTTTTTTATTTTTTAGATAATAGATGACATTCGCCTGGAGGAATGGCATCGGAATCATGGTCTTATTGACCGGGTACCGGCTGGAGATCCCAATGCCAACCGTCCACGCCAGGGGGATTTGCTTACGGTAACGAAGATCCCGCCCCCAGGCAAAAGAGAGAGAGGAGAAGAGCGCATTTTGTCCGGTCGGACCATCCTTGGTCACTTCATTATTTTCCGACACCGTATAGACCTCAGCATCGTAAATGCTGCATTGAAAGCCGATTCCCATTGCGGCGTCAAATAATTTACCTTTCTCCGGTTTTATCCGTCGAAGTGTGATTTGCGGAAATACCGTCAGACCATGGTGGCTGTAGATTTCGTGATAGTAACCCAAATGAAGACCCCCTAAAAGGAATTTTTCTTTGACCTTAGGCCCCTTCCTCTTTTCTTTGGTCTTCGTCCATGCCTTCAAGGGCAGCTGGTAACCAATTTGGAAGCCGGGATCCACGAAATCAAGTAAATGACTGGAAAAATGGATATTGTGCGGCATCTCTTTTTGAGCGTAGACCATGCCTGCACTACCCAGTAAAATCAATAAGAATGGAAATTGCTTCATAGGTTAGATTTTCGACCATATTCAGCAATTCTGCGGGTTGGATTGTTCGGAAACGCGAATCCGAACACAATTTAAAACGGATTTAACAGTCTGCCACCACCAACCTTCCATCATCTCAAGAGGACAACCACAGCCCCCAAATTAATCACAACCACTACCTAGCCTGCCGAAAAGCACTAGGACTAACCCCCGTCACCTTCTTAAAATGGGTATGAAAAACCGTTCGGGAATGAAAACCCGCCTCCAGACCGATCTGGTAAATACTAAGGTGATTTAATTTTGAGTCACGTAAAAGGGTTTGGGCATACTCCGTCCGGTAACGATTGATAAAACTGGAAAAGTTCTCGTTAAAACCAGCATTGATGACTTGTGATAAGAATCTTGGTGGGATTTCGAGCCGTTCGGCCAATTTGGAAAGATTGAGTTGGCCATCGAGAAAGGGGCGATGATGATCCATATAGTCCAACAATCGCTCTTTTTCCATTTGAAATTGCTCACCCTGCGAGCCGGAGTAGGTTGACAGTGGTTCCTCGGAGATGAGTTCCTGATAGACTTCCCGCTCCGTAAAGGAGTATGGAAAGACCTCCGGTTGTCCGATGGCAAAATAACCGAAACCCAGCAACCCCAGAGAGTAGACGACCTGTAAAGGGTCCTCCCACCGACTGACAGCAGGTATTTCCATCAAGGCAAAAACCAGGAACATGAATAAAAAGACAATCACGAAATGCCGCAGCCAAGTCAGATTTTGCCCCTGGTCGTCGGCCGAAAACTGACGAATGTTCCGCTCATGATTCCTCAGTTTTCGATAACTGACAAAAGTATAGCGCAATGTCTGGGCAGTAAATGCCAAAAAGAAGGAGATCCCGATCACCCACTCAATTGGTTGTGCCGGAGCAGCCTCCAATTTGTGGAAAGTATTGGCATCGACAAAGTAAACGGGGAAAGAAAGCATCCAATAGATTACTACTAAGCTGAAATGAAGCCAATCGCTCCATAACCATTTTCTTTCCGGTTCTAAAAAGTAGCGGACTACCATCAGGAGAAGAACCGGTAAACTCAAGACAACATACTGACCAATTAATTCCAATTGAGGAACACGTTCAAACAAGCCCCAGGCATCGAGCACTTCTTCAAAAAATAGATAGAAGAGCAAGCCGGTAAAGCCGGCGAGCCACTGATTGGCTTTCCGGTTTTTTTGCGAGGGATTGGTGACGATGAGGAAAACTAGAAGTAGGGCAATGCCGGAGTTAATGGCTGTGATGCTTTCATAGAAGGTCAAAACCTGGGAATTTTATTTTTAAACCAGTTAACTCGCAAAATACCAATTAAACCAGAAAATCTCCCTCATAAATCCGGCTGTCTATCTAGCTTACAAATTCAACCAATAACTCGCCTTTAGGACCAGTGCCCGGTCTTTCTTTCCCCACACATCTACCGCATAATTATCCGTATAGACCAGGAAGAAGTCCGACATGGGTTGAAAACGCCACTGCAAACGGCTGTTGATGTTCAGATTATCTACTTGGGTATTGTATTGAATAAATGTGGTCCAGAAGAGGTTGTTCGAAAAATTGATCTCGATTCTGGGCCCAACCAACCAAAGCCGGGTGTTGCCATAGGGAGCGGGAAAATCCAAATCGTTTTGTCTGATACTCACACCAAAATTGCCCCAGGGTTGTCGTCGGTAATTCAATTGTAACCTGGCCTCGAGGCGAGTACCATTGTAGAAACCACCGTACAACAAACCCGCCTGGAAGTTAAAAGCATTCCGATTGTTGGATTGATATTCCACAGATACATTGCGAAAATCGTACCATTGGGCAGGAAGAGGGATATCCCCGGTGAAGGTAAAGGGGAATAACAGTCGAATGTTGTTTTGGGTCGCTTCAAAAATCAAGGTGCTCTTATTGGCGTAATTGGCTCTGAAAGTCAGTAGAAAGGAATTCTCCCGGAAATTCCAGTTCTCGTCGAGCTTATAGGTATCCGCGACTTGAAATTGTAGAGAATTGATGCGTTCGTTATCGGGATAATGAGTATAAGTGAATCGATTAAATGAGGCAGATACGCTCTGCCGAATAATGGTATCCCTGATGGCGTCAATATTGCTGAGAAAAGGTGTGAAACCCATATCGGCAAAGAAATTTTCTCCCGAGCGGTTGTGGTCCATAAAAACACCAATGTTTCGACTATTATGGCGAAATCCGATGTTGAAAAAAGTTTGTTTGCTACTAAGGTCGGGCTTGAAAGAGCGGTGATACTGCAGAAAACCTCCCCATTTTCCGTCGGCGGTGGAATAATCGAATTCCAGTCCTGCATTGCGACCGTAATTGCCCTCAATCGTCTCTGCGCCTTCGAAACCCTGGCGATTCAAAAAGAGCGCTTTTATGGTGGAGCGGGCAAAAATTCTTCTCTCCAAAGCAGCAGCAGTATAATTCTGTGCTTTAAAATCATCGGTGGATCTGGTATGCATATTCATCAAGCCCATACGTAAATTCTTATCCAGATTCCCGCTCAACCTCGCACCGTACAAAATGGGAATGGTTTGACCTTGGTTCAGTCCGATTCTTCGGGAAAAAAAAGGACGACTAGGAGGGATGCCAAAACCACTGAAGATGTCTGAATTCTCCAAAAAGAAGAGGCGGCGCTCGGGGAAATTAATGCTGAAAGTTGTCAAATTAGTGACTTGCTGATCTACTTCCACCTGGGAAAAATCCGGATTAATGGTCAAGTCTAAATTTAGGGAGGAAGTGACGGCCAACTTAGCATCAACTCCGATGTCGGGCGAGAAATTTGCTTCGGTCTCTTCCACAAAGTCCTGGTCATAAGCAGTAGTAAGGTAAGGTATGACCGATACATTTCGCTTTTGAGCTTTGGGTGGGCTATCCCAAACCAGTGCCCCGGTATAACCTAAATCGACCGTCAGCCATTGTACGGGTACCGGTGCCCAGGTATGGTAACTATTAGATCGGATGTCGCCCCTGATAAAATTGATCCCCCAGGTACTTTTGGAGGCATCATAACGCAGCGTTTTAAAAGGGATCGCCATCTCAACGATCCATCGGTCTTCGTGGTTCGACACGGCCGAAAACCACTTGTTGTCCCAAGATGGATTGATGCCGGTTGGGGGGCCGCTGCCGGTGAGGTTGGCGCGATTGCCAATCTGTCCGGCAATGGTCGCTTCCATCTGAACATTATAGGGATTTACTCCAAAATTAAATCCGTTACTACGTTGGTTAACGGGGTCAATGACGACGGCAAATACATCGCCCTCCCAAAAATCAATGTCTCTTTTTAGGGTCTGAATGATGTAATCATTGGTCCCATGGCAAACAGCGCTGATGTACAAAAAATCATCATCGTAGGTTGCGCGTACTTCGGTCTGCAACGGTGCTTTTTCGCCATCGATGGGGAAGGCCATCCAAAAATCCTTGGCGACAGCCGCCTTTTGCCAGGCGGGGTCTTCTAACCGTCCGTCAATTTCCATTTTATCAGCTGTTTTTTGGATCCGCAATTGGTATTCATCTTGAGGGTCGACAAAGGCAACTAAGGGTAAAAGACCCATAAAATTGAGCAGTAGTAGAAAGTTGGTTTTTAAGTTTCTCGTTTTATGCATATTTCTAAGTGGTATGGAGGAGGGAATTTTAAACACCTCTTTTTAATTAGGGAAGATACGGAAAAGGTGCTGGTAAATAGCTTGATTCATAGATAGATGAGTTTCAGTCAATACCTTTGTATTCCCAAGAATTATCGAGATCTTAATGTAGGACACGTGATCAAATCTGTAATTCTCATTCGTTCGATAAAAGTTGGTTGACGTGAACTCAAGGCACTATTTTCTTCTATTTACAACGATCCTACTGGTCGGTGGCGGCACTAGTAGCGGCACTACTACAGATTAACCTGAAATTAGAGTCGGGCGAGGGGATAAAACGCCGTCCAGCGCACTTCGCTGTTGCCGCCTTTTGATAAGGGAAATGCAACAAATTGATCAATGAAAAGGCTTTGAAGCCAGTAGTTGAGAAATTGAGGGAAGATCTCAAGATCTTCCATATCTTGCTTGAATGCACCCTGATTATGAGTATTATCGATGGAAAGCTGCACGGCCCTCCTGTTTTACTGGATTGCAGTCTCAAATCAATATTCCGTTGGACTATCTCGAGATGTTCCGGCCTTCACTCATTTGAGATTTCAATGGATGAAGATTCCCCCTACATTTGAGATCGTAATCATTTTTTAATCCTAAAATCCTCAAAATCATGAAAACAATTCAGAAAAAAAGCATGCAGATCTTTGCTGCTATCACAATGCTGTTGTTCATCGGAACCAGTCTAATGGCCGGCAACACAAATCCCGGTAAGGGCGACAAAACCACCATCACGAAAAGTGCTGACAACAACCATCCCACTGGAATAGGTTGCGATGCCAGATGGGCCATTCAATTGTGCTATGACCCAAATTTCAGCGGCCCGGCACGTTGCATGCCTCTAGGAACACACCAATACCGTGCCGGTGCTCTTGGCTACCCAAGGTCGGTTAGAGTTCGTACTGGATACTATGCTATTTTTAAGAAAAATGGCAGAATTGTCAATACCACACCACGAGGAATTCGAAACTTTCGCTTTCAGTTTGACGAGGTGATCGTTAAGCGCAGACGCCCCAACAGAACTCCCCGTCAACCACTGCCGGGAAGCGGTAGTAGAAGACCACGTTGGTCACGCGGCTAAGTCTTGAGTCTTAAAATAGAAGTCACTCCAGGTCATTGATTTGGGGTGACTTCTATATTTGACCTACTTTATATTGGTTAATTTTTTTTCCGAATTCGCTTTTATCACAAAAAAACATTATATTTCGAAACACTTAGAACCGATAAACACACGCAAATCTATCTACAGTAGAATAATAGCCGTCAGTAAGCACGCATAGTATAATACAAGGTTTCTTATTTCCTTCCCTAACTTTTTCCGATTCAAAGTACAGAATGGTTCAAAACCAAACGATCCCCCTCTTCCTTGCTTCGACCCAATATTCATGAACAAAAAACATGCTTAGCACATGAAAAACACAAAATCTGAAGAGGTCGGCTGTCAAAATTGTAAAGGAGTTCAATATGTCAGCCCATGCTGTAAGGCTCCTTTGACGAAAAACCTTTCCAGGTGCACCAATTGTTTTCAATTGGTGCAGGGATTGGCGCATTGCTCGCATTGCAATCCAAAAGGACAAAAGGCTCAAAGCCGCTAATGGAAAATCAATTGTGATTCAAAAGAGGTCTGTTCGGACTTTGCCCATCTGGCTTATTGCTCATCAGTATGAAAGGAGTTGCTATCTTTCCCTCCTCGCCATTGTTGATCTGGTTCCTTCCCTAGTATTTACCATTCCATTTATACCACGTTCAAATCATGATGTCGCGTCTGAAAGGTAATTCGAGTACAAATTCACGACGCTACCTATTCACATCATTCCCGATTGAATGACACGTCGTCATTCATTTAAAATATGATTACTGTTTTCTGATACTTACGATGTGCTTCCCAACTTTGGTTCTTGCATTGTTCTGGTTGTCAACTCTTAATAGCCCGTGTTGAAATGAAGTAAATTTTTTTTCGCCCATCCCTGATAACCATCCTTCTCTCCCTGCATATATGAGTGCAACCAAATTTTTCAACAACAGAAAACAACTCATCATGAAAAACATGTCTACATTGAATCTAGCAATTTTCAATTCTTTCGAATTACTTTCTACGCTTCTGGTTTTTATGCTTCCTTTGGGCCTTTGGGCCCAGCCTGAAGTTGATGATCGCCCCATTAATTATCAAATCGTATGTACTCAGGCTTACTGGGGTACGGATGACGATACTGGCGGCAATGAAGAGCCCACTTTCCTGATCAAGGCAGCCGATGACCAAAATGACGACTTTAGCATATTATTGAATGGTGCCCGAGGTCAATCTGCCGGCGAGACGGCCTGTATTCAATGGGATGCAGATGCACCGACCTGGAGCCCGGTTCTCAATCGAAACCTACTGCCTGGTGGCGTCGTAGTCGGTAGCACTTCCCGTGCGTTCGACTTGGAATTCATGTCTTATGAGAATGACCTGGGAGAACGCTGCATTGCTGATGGCCCAAAGGGACTCGATTTCAGCGGCGACGATAGATTTGAACGGGTGAGCACACTGCGGCATATTAAAGGCGATCCCATGACATGGAGGGAATATACACTGACGATGGGCAGAACTGCTCAAGAAAATGACAGTAAGATCAGGTACAAAGTGGTTTGGCGGCCTTCGGCCGGTAGCTGGGGGGGCGACCCCATTCGATTAGGGGTGCTCAATGATCATCAGAGCAAGGGGGACTTTCTCAGCAATCGCGGTGCGCCTTCCGGTGCTGACCCACGGGTGGGCTACGGCAACCTTTGGAATGACGCCAGTTATGGATTTCAATCTTCTACTGATGTTACCTACCACTTCACCGTTTCCGGTTCCGCTAAAGATGTAACCATTTCCACAGATCATGGATCAACCAATTACGACACTTACGTTCACTTGATCGGATTAAATCCCGAAGCACAGACCTTTTCTTATATTGAAGGAAATGACGACCTCAGTACTTCCAATCGCAAATCTAAAATTGTCAGGAAATTGGAACCCGGTTCCTATGGCATCGTAGTGGAAGGGAAGGGCAATGCTACGGGCAACTATCAACTTACGGTTTCGGCAAAAAATGCAAAGGAGGAAATTCCCTGTGAATTAACTGATGCCGCACTGATCATCGATCCCTGTGATGACAACCAAACGGCAGATCGCCTTGACGACTTGTACGGTTTCTCCATCCATCCCTCCGGAACCGGTCTAAGTGGTCAATACCATGTCCAGGGCCCCAACCTGGTTCAGACCAATGTTTCCTACGGAAGAAGAGAGACATTTTCTGATCTGTCGATCAACCTAGGGGGCTTCCCGATCGTAATTATGGATAGCGAGAATACTGATTGCCGTTTGACCGTGATGGTTACGCCGCCGGCTCCCTGTTCGGAAGCACCACTTCGCGTTAGTCCTGAAAATCCGCCCGTTCAGCCTGCATCTGGCGGTAATCTGATCTTCGATGTGACGGCCTCTGGTAGCTGGGAAGTAGCAACAACAGCGAGCTGGATTACGCTGATACCCCGATCTGGTGTTGGCAACGGACAATTCTTCGCCATCCTTGCTGAGAATACCAGTGGTATTGAGCGTTCCGGTCTGATCTCAGTGGGCAGTGATAATCAAAACATCAACATTACCATTCGTCAGGAAGCGGATGCCCAACCGGTCTTGATTGTGAACCCGGAAACTCCACCTATGCAGCCGGCCTCCGGTAGCAATCTGCTTTTTGACGTGACAGCAAGTGGGGAATGGAGTACAGCGACCACCGCTAGTTGGATCAACCTGTTACCAAATACTGGCGTTGGCAACGGTCAGTTCTTTGCCGTCCTTGCTCCAAATACAAGTGGCATAGAGCGTTCTGGCCTGATTTCGGTAGGCAGTGGCAATCAAAACATTGACATCTATGTTACACAGCGAGCGGGCAGTTCTGGAGGTAGTGGAACGGACTTTACCGTTGATTCCTGGCGCTTTATCGAGGGAAGCAATCCCGACTGGATCGAGGTAGGACGCACCTTCAAAATGGAAGCCAGAATTCGGAATATCGGCAACCGTGAATCTACTACGATTACCAGAGCTTTCTATTATCTTTCAACGGATGATCGCCTTGATGACCTAGATCTTTACCTTACCAGAGACCACATCGACCGGCTTAGACCGAATGAAGTCAATACCGATCAGGAATCCATCACCATTCCAGCTAACATCGCTCCGGGAGTATATTACCTACTCTATCAGGCCGATGCTATGGAACAAGTACAGGAAAGCAACGAAGGAAATAACGTAGCTTCCAGAAGGATTGTTGTTAATGCCGGAAATGGCTTTCCAGTCTTGTGTGATGACTTCGAAACTTATGCCAATGGAAGCCTGGTGAATCAGGCCATTCACTGGTCAAAATTCGCTTTCTTCGCTCTTGATGCAGAAGTGACCGCTACGCGATCATCAGACTACGGTAAATCTCTAAAAATGCAGCATATTACCGGCCTGAGCGATCAACCAGAAGTGTTGTTGAAACTGGGCAATCAAAGATGGGGAACCTATTTCCTTTCCTGGAAAATGTATGTGCCATCCGGAAAGACTGCTTACTTCGATATGCAGGAAAATGAAGATCACCCGGGATCCAAACTCAAATTTACATTTCATGCAAACGGTGAGGCGCAGTTGGCCGTCGGAAACCAGACCTTGGATTACGACTACCCCCAGGATCGTTGGTTCGATGTGACGCTCCGCTATGAATTTGACCAGAGAAGAGTGATCCTCTTCATCGACGGCACTCGTTACAGATTGGTATCTGACTGGCAATTGGGAGCCGTTCATTTCCACGCCATAAATCATGCGGAGTTTTATGTAGATGAGTTTTGCATGATGGAATTAGATCGTTCTCAGGCGATTGGACTACGGACTACGGATACGGAAACCAAAGAAATCGTAGTGGAAAATAAGCGCCCTGAATCACAACCGAATGCAATACCCGAGGTTGCCTCTACCAAGAGCGTGGACTTAGGCGTCAACCTTGGACAGAATTATCCGAACCCGGTATCCACTATTACTACGATTCCAGTTGTTGTTCCGGCAGAGGCACAAGAGGCTTTTGTACAAATCACCAATATGGACGGGCGAATCGTGCGTCACATTGCCGTTGAAGATCGCGGAGCAATTCGCTTGGAAGTATCTGCTCAAGATCTAACAGTGGGTACCTACCTGTATTCGCTGGTGGTCGATGGAGCTTTGATTGGCACGAAGAGAATGAGTGTGGTAACGCAATAGTGATCACTACTATTTAACGAAATTATCAGTACTCTATTTAGGCGACTGCCTAAGTAGGGTACTTTTGATTCCCCACCGTCAAGAATATATGAATGCTTATAATTTCCATGGTTTTAGAAATTAAATTGTGAACACATTTAATTTTGAATCTAACTACTGGATACACCGTAAAGAAGATCAGGGCAAAAGAATTCATGAGTTTAAAATCTGGACCTGAATTATGAAACAGTCAGTGATCGAACAGGATCATTTTCTACAGCTCATCATGGACAATATTCCACAGTACATCTTTTGGAAGGATCTGGACAGTATGTACCTGGGATGTAATATGAATTTTGCCCGTGCTGCTGGTTTTGATAACCCTGCTGAAATCGTGGGTAAGAGCGATTATGATTGTCCGTGGAGTAGGGAGGAATCCGATTTTTACCGTAAGGTGGACCGAAGAGTCATGGATTCCGGGCAGGAAGAAGTTAATTTCGAAGAACCACAAACGATGGTTGACGGACGAACCCGGTGGCTACGAACCAGTAAGATTCCATTGAGGGACCCGGCCGGTAAGATTATTGGCATTCTGGGTACCTACGAAGACATTACCGAACGGAAAGAAATGGAATTGGAGTTGATAAAAAATGCGAAAACACTCTCCTCTATCAATACCAATCTACAGAAAGTCAATGACGACTTAGAAAGTGCCAATATCGATTTGGAACAGTTTGCTTACGCCGCCTCCCATGATTTACAAGAACCATTACGCATGGTGGCTAGTTATGTCACTTTGATGAGAAGGAGAGGGGTTTCCGAAAAGGATCCGGAAGTGGGGGAGTATTTCGGGTTCATTCTGGAAGGAGTGAAGCGAATGTCAAAGCTCATTAAGAAGATTCTATTGTATTCGCGGTTGGCCAAAGAGGATATAGAATTTGGGCTGATTCGCCTCGGCGAACTGCTCCCGGATAAATTGAAAGATCTGGCCCATACCATTAAAAAGACTAATGCACAAATCCATATTGATCTACCGGATATACCCATTAAATGCCAACCGGATCAGATTGGCATCTTGTTTCACAATCTGATCTCCAATGGCATCAAATTCAATAAGACGGAATCGCCCAACATCTCGATCGGATATGAAGAGAAAGAAAGAGAGTGGGTGTTTTTTGTGGCAGATAATGGCCTTGGGATAGAACCTGAATATGCCGATGTAATTTTCAAGGCCTTTAAAAGGCTTCATTCCCGGGATCAATTTCCCGGAAGTGGAATTGGTTTGTCCATTTGTCGAAGGATCGTAGATCTGCACAATGGACGGATTTGGCACCTTCCAAATCCATTGGGTGGTACGACTTTTTATTTTACCTTGGAGAAGTGATGTTTCCGCATCTCTAGGAGTTCACCTTGCGATAGCGCAAAACGACCATATGCGTAGTGACCTCCTCAACATCAAATAAACAATCCAGCACTTTGATTACTTTCGAATGTTTTGGGAAATAGAAGATGGACGAAAACTTAAAACCTTCCATGAAGAATGCTTGTGAAATCACTGCGGTGATGGCAAAGGTGTTTTCGTTGGGCATGCCGGAATAAATGAGTGTAATGCTTCGGACCATAGTGA
This sequence comes from Saprospiraceae bacterium, assembly GCA_028284395.1. Lineage (GTDB taxonomy): Bacteria > Bacteroidota > Bacteroidia > Chitinophagales > Saprospiraceae > JANQRV01. The sequence goes on along the minus strand of JANQRV010000263.1, from coordinate 8,721 downwards.
GGCGAATGCTGGTAATATCTCCGATCAGGATTTTGTGACTTTCCGGCTTGTTAAACTTGGTGTTTTGTGGAAGCATGATTGCAAGGCTTTTACGGTGTTCCCGATAAATATAGTAACTACAAAACAAAAATCAGTAGAAAACCGGATGCTGGTAAAAGGTGACACAAAAAGTTTGTAAATTGCCCCAAACTATGAGGAAATGAACAAATCCTGGTTCGCAAAAGTGAAATCAGAGAATCGCCTGGCTTATGCTCACTGTCTAGAGTACTTTCAAAGTCAGGAACAAAAAGACTGGAAAGTTTCTATGCGCAACCCGGATCAACTCGTTCAGTATTTCAAACATTTTGGTTTTGAAATCACGACCTTTAAGTATCACCGGGGCAATCGCTACCGCTACCGATTTTCGATTGTCGGGCCGATCAGTATCCAAAGCAAATATCTATACCGGAGCACGACCGAGGTTAAGTGGTTTGCTTTATCTTATGCCTTCTATTTGCTCAATCGTAAATTGGTTCACTTAGAAGAAAGAACTCAACTTGCCGTCAGAGATATGGATCTCCGAAAAGCGGAACAGAAGGGGCGAAACCATGGGGTCGGTAGATGAATATTTTCAGAATTACTTATTTAACTCAAAACTCTTGATACCAGGCCCTTATAGCTCCTGCCAATGGGTAGCACCTTGTCGCCTACCTGCACTTCCACCGCTGAATAGGCCTTGATTTTTTCAATGGAAACAATATAGGAGCGATGGATTCGCAAGAACGCTTCGGGTGGAAAGAAGGTTTCCATTTCGTGGATCTGCCCCCGGGTAACTACGTGTCCATCTTTGGTCACAATACGCGAGTAGTCCTTTAAACTTTCAATGTAGTAGACTTCGTCGAAATACACCTTGATCATCCTTTTATTGACATTGAAAAAGTGAAAAGGGCGTTCAGTCGAATTGTTGGTCGCGACTGTGCTTTTTACGACGTAACCATCCGGTCGTTGCAATTTATTGACGGCTTTCAAAAACCTAGAAAACTCAATGGGCTTGAGTAGGTAATCCACTACATTCACTTCAAAGGCGTCCAAAGCATATTGATCGTAGGCCGTAGTGAGAATGGTTTGTGGCGGTTGCTGGATACTCCTAAGAAAGTCCAAGCCTTTGAGTTTGGGTAGATGAATGTCCAGAAATAGGACATCGATGGGCGTTTCCCGCAATTTTTCCAAAGCAAAAATGGCATCGCTACAGATATCCTTTAAATTCAAGAAAGGGACTTGATGAATGTAGTCTTCCAGCACTTCTGCAGCGATGGGTTCATCTTCGATGATCAAACATGTAAGTTGTTTACCAGCCATTGGAACGATTGAGTTGAATCAATAATCGGACGCAGAAAAGGTCCTTCGAAGTTGCAATTTCAAGCGTGTGATTTTGACCGTAGATCAATTCGAGCTGACGTTGGACGTTGCTTAGCCCAACTCCATCTTTTAGTCTTTCTATGACTCCGTCGAAGGTGTTCTCGATTGCGAATTGCAGATGACCGTCTTTCAGCTGAAGTTGAATATTAATGAAAGTGTCCAGCCGGGTTTCGCTGGCACCGTGCTTGAATGCATTTTCTATGAAAGGCAAAAGAATCAATGGTGCGATTTCTTGTCGCCGATCATCGATTTCTTGACCGAATCGTAAGTGTAGCCGATCACTGTAACGCAGCTTTTCTAATTCGATGTAGTCTTCGATGATTTTAACCTCACGCTCGATGGGGATGGTGCGGGCACTGCACTCTTGTAGGATGTAGCGCATTAAGTTGGATAACTTGAGAATAGACGGCGCAGTGCTTGGGTCGTTTTTCCTAGCTAGGCCGTATAAATTGTTGAAGGTATTGAACAAGAAGTGGGGGTTGGTTTGGGCCTTCAAAAAGTTGAGTTCAGATTTTAATTTTTCCTGCTGTAATATCGCCTCCTTTTGTCGGAATAGTAGGTTGCCCTTCAAAAGTTTTACGGCGGAGGCAAGTGCCATAGCCGGCAGGATATCCGTCAAGGTAAAGACCAAACGCTTAGGGCTGTAAACATTGAAATCCACACTTTCTCCGTACATCATCTGCGAAACCGGACTGATCATTGATCTATATCCCAGTACACAGATCAATAGGATGACTACGAAATAACCGATAGCTTCCAGGTAGCGATTCCGATAAATGTGCCTGGGGATCAGAAAGTAAAACAAGAAGTAGAATGGAATGGCTTTCCAGGGAAGAAAAGAAAGCTCACTGAAGAAGAACCGCAACAGGCGAAAGCCAAAAGGGTACGCCAAATCCGACGGACCGGCAAATAGAAGGCTTCTGATGACGTAGAGCATGATAAATAGAAACCAGAAGAGACTGTGTCTTAATACGCTGCTGGACATGCAAGTTGAATTCTTCCTGCACAAAGATGGCATTTTTAGATGATTGTGGCCTCAATTGATTCAAACGACCAAAATCCAAGGCTCAACGACTGCCAAGTTTGGCCGAATGGCATTCGATGGTACAAACTTGATTTGGAACGGCAATTTAAAGCCCTATGTATCATATGTACAGCGATTGTTTCTCTTTTACAGAGCTTTGGAAGCGATCAAACCTAGAACAATGAGCTTCCTAATCAAGCAATTCCTAAAAGTATCTTTGATTTTTGTCCTGATTCACAACTTCCACGGAGGAGGCAGGGCTCAAGCCCTTAAAGTACTTCCCGGACCTATTACTTCAGATATTTCTGACAGCCGCAGTGTCAACTTCCTGGACCTCAACAATGATGGTTGGGAAGATCTTTACATTTCCAACGGCAAGGAAGGTGGGCAGCCAGACTTACTCTATCTGAATAACGGCTCCGGCGAGTTTATTAAGGTTACGGATATGGCCATTGTAAAAGCTTCTAATCCGTCGGATGGTGCGAGTTTTGCGGACTACAACAACGATGGGCACATCGACGGGATCATTTCCAGTTGGTACGGAGCGGAAGATCTGCTCTATCTCAACAATGGCAACGGGAATTTGGAGTACAATGCATCGGCAGGTATGGTGACGGGGTCATTCGCGGAGACTGCTTCTTTCGGGGATTACGATAATGATGGTTGGCTGGATTTATACGTGACGAACAGCGGTGGTGGAAAGGATAACTATTTGTATAGAAATTTGCAAAATGGCAAGTTTGAGCGCGTAACGGATCACATTCTGGTGCAGGACACCAAACCCAGCCGAGGAGCCATCTGGGGAGACTTCAATAATGACGGGATCACTGACCTTTTCGTAGCGAATGAAAGTGATGTTAGTAATGATATCTTTTTGGGTACTGGTGGCGGCAACTACGAAAAGCTCAATCGCGGAGGGATCATTGTTAAGACATTCGGGTCAATGACTGGTTCTTGGGGTGATATTGACAATGATGGCGACCTGGACTTGTTTATTGGTAATTCAGCTTTTTTTAAAGGCCAACGCAATCAATTGTACAAAAATTTTGGGGGCAGCTTTGCCGAAATTACAGACGATCCAGTCGTGAATGCCAATACTTGTACCTTTGGTTCTGCCTTCGGAGACTACGACAATGATGGAGATTTAGATCTCGTCGTTACCAATGGTTTTTGTAGTTCGGGATTGCGTAATACCCTATATGAAAATCAAGGGGATGGCACTTTTGTAGATGCTTCCGACCAATTGGGCTTGAATGCCAGTGTCTGCTCTTTTGGTGTGGCGTGGGGAGATGTGAATAATGACGGCTTTTTGGATCTGGCTGTTGCCAACTGCAAAAACAACAATACGGATACTGAAAGGCCTAACACCCTGATGGTGAATCAGGGTAACGACAATAACTGGCTGGCATTGAAATTGACCGGCGTACAATCAAATCGCAGTGCGATTGGCACTCAAGTCCGGGTCAAAGCTACGATCAATGGTAAGATAAGTTGGCAACTTCGGGAAGTATCGGCGCAGTCCGGCTACGCAGGGCAAAATAGTCTAGTTGTTCATTTTGGAATGGGAGACGCGAGTCAGATTGACAGCTTACTCATTCGTTGGCCGGCCGGAACGCAACAAGTCTTGACCAATGTACTCGTCAATCAAAAACTAACCATTACAGAAGGGACTACGACCAGCAATCAAAACCAACTAACGTCTATTCCCGGCCTTTCCATGGAAGTATTTCCAAACCCCGGGGCTGCGGAAGAAGTCCGCGTGCGACTGAATTTTACCGCCAGCCTTGCTACATGGGGTATTGGTACGATCGCTTTGTACGACACACTGGGACAATCCATGGCTCAGCGGGAATTGAAATTGAGGAAAGGAGAAACCATTGTGTCGATTCCAAAACCTGGGAGCCGATTGGCCGCCGGTATGTACCAAGTAGTACTGCAAATCGAAGATAGGACCATGACTCGTACAGTGATGATCAGACCATAGGCTTGGCGGAGGACTTACTTTGTGTTTCCATTTACAGGTTTCGACGGGGTTCCGATGGACTCCGTTTTGTTTTTTTTTTTGCAAAAACTTAGATGTGTCCATTAATCTTCCTGTACTTTAGTTTGTTGAGTTAGTATCATAAATATTGCCGACAAAACGTATGACCGCAGGAAGAAAAACCAAAAAAGAATCGGGTAAGCGTACAAAAATCAAAAATGTCATTGCCCAGATCAATCAAATCATCGCTGAAGCCGAAGCTCAGGAGATCGCATTCGTAGATGTAATCGAAAGGGCGCATCCCCGTTACCGCAAAAGCTTGGCCAATCTGGTGCATTATCGGGCATTGCGGAATCGTGATCTAAGAGACATTCAAAAGCAACTCGGTTACTTGGGACTTTCACGACTGGCCAAATCTCAGTCCCATGTCATGGCCAGTCTATTGACCAGTCGAGCCATTCTACAGGCCATACTTACCAAACAACCCATTCAAGTAGATGGAGCAGAGCTGTCGATCAAGAAGGCTAGTGAACAGCTGAAAAGCAATGCCAAAAAACTGTTGGGATACCGTTCACAAGGCAGACGTGCCAGGATTATGGTCACGATGCCAACCGAAGCTGCTCACAATCCTCAAATGGCCCTCGATATGATTGAGGCAGGAATGAATTGTGCCCGAATCAATTGTGCTCATGACGATCCGACCATTTGGAAGAAGATTATTGACCATGTTCGTACCGCTTCTAAAGAACTGGGAAAGAACTGCAAGGTAGCTATGGATCTGGCGGGGCCAAAGATCCGAACTGGCGCGATTGAGAGTGGTCCGAAAATTCAAAAGATCCGCCCCGAGAAAAATCTCTATGGCCAAGTGACAAAGCCCTTGGAGATCTGGGTGGGTCCCGTCGAAAAGCCGGACTTGATTCAGTTGCCGATTTCTAAGGAAGACTGTCTTCATTTGACGAATACCGAAGTATTGTACTTCCGAGATGCTCGCGGGAAGAAACGCAAAATACACTTAGTGGAAAAACAGGAAGGTGGTTACCTCGCCCATTGTTGGCAAACCACTTTTTTGGAGACGGGTATGGAACTCCGTCTGGATACTAAAGAGAGTGAAATCAACATTAGGGTAGGGGAGTACCCGCCCTTGGAAATGGCATTAGATTTGCGAAAGGGAGATTTTCTACGCTTGGATAAAGATGCCGACATGCTTGGACAGCCGGCAGTCTTGAATGAGAGCGGAGCTATTGATATGCCGGCGCATGTTTCGTGTACCGCACCCGAAATATTTGACGAAGTGCAAGTGGGCGAACGCATTCTTTTCGACGATGGTAAAATCGAAGGGGTGATCCGTGAAGTGGAAACAGCTTATCTCCTCATCGAAGTGGTACATGCTGCTGGAGGCCGGGCACGACTTCGAGCCGATAAGGGCATTAATCTTCCGGATAGCCTACTGTCCATTGGTGGCCTGACGGATAAGGATAAAAGGGATCTACCATTCGTTGCGGAGCATGCCGATGTCGTTAATTTCTCCTTTGTAAATCGCCCAGCTGATGTGGCCGAACTAATCAGCGAATTGGAGCAACTTGAGGCCAAAGATAAATTGGGACTCATTCTAAAGATCGAAACCCAGAATGGTTTCAATCAATTGACGGAGATTATGATGGAGGCCATGCAGCTTTATCCGGTCGGCGTGATGATTGCACGGGGAGACTTGGCAGTTGAAACGGGTTGGAACAACATCGGGCGGGTGCAAGAAGAAATTCTTTCGCTCTGTCAGGCTGCACACCTGACGGATATCTGGGCGACACAAGTATTGGAAAGCCTCGCAAAGCGGGGCATCCCCTCCCGGGCCGAGATTACGGATGCTGTTATGGCACAGAGAGCCGACTGCGTCATGCTCAATAAGGGGCCCTACATTCTCGATGCCATTCGTTTGTTGGATACCATCTTGTGCGATATGGAACCATATCGAGACAAAAATGCACCATTATCACCAATGATGGAAAAGGCCAGCTTAGACCGGAAAAAGAGTTAGCATAAGAAAGTGGACAAACTGAAAGATTGGTTGTCTACTATACAAAAAAGTCCGCCTGAACTTTGCTTACAAACATTCACGCGGACGGTAGAGTACAACTATTAAAAGATATTAGAACGGATTACTCGGGTATTACCTAGCAGCATTTGTCAACACACTATTCCTTTTCTGGCTGCTGGCAAAAATGAAGATTTGGAAAAATAATTGGAAGCATGGGATTGGGGCTTATAGGCATTTGGTAATTTGGGGCCTTCATCGAAAATTTCTTTTGTTAACGTTGAGACAAATATAAGAAGGCACCCAAAGGTTTGCTTGGAATTATATTTCAAACCTTTGGACAAATGTTGCATTTTTATGTTTAATGGCAAGCAATTACTCGTAACGCAGTGCTTCAACGGGATTGGCCCGCGCCGAACGAATGGTGTGGTAGCTAATGGTTCCGATGGCAATAACAAAAGCGACGATCCCACCAGCTAGAAAGATCAATGGATTCACATCAATGCGATAGGCAAAACTTTCCAACCAACGTCGCATTACGAAATAAGTAAAAGGACTGAACAAAAGAAAAGCCAAAAGAATGAGCCAGGCAAAATTGCGAGACAACTGGATCATGATCTGACTCATCGATGCCCCCAGTATCTTACGGATCCCGATTTCTTTTATTTTTCGCTCGGTCGTGATGGCCGCAAGACCGAACAAGCCCATACAAGCGATAAAAATGGCTAAAAGTGCCATTATAGAAACTACTGATTGCATTTGTTGATCTGAGCGATAGAGTTCTTCAAAATGTTCGTCCAGGAATGAATATTGAAATGGCCAGCTCGGGATCAAACTGTTCCAGGTCTTTTCGATGTCGGCAATAGCAGCAGGCACATTTTCGCTGCTGATTTTTATGGACAGCTCGTCGTATCCCCAATCGGGATGGACCACCATCGCTAAGGTATTGATATCGTAATGTAGCGAATTGAAGTTGAAATCTTCGACGACACCGATAATAGTACCGAGCGTATCATTAGGGTACCAACTATGGCCGGCTGCAGTTCCAACCGGATTCGTCAGGCCAATCTCATCGGCAAAAGCTTCATTGATCACAAAGGCATAGCCGTTATCGGTACTGAATTCTTTGGAAAAACCGCGCCCCTGCTTCACTTCTATGCCATAAACATCTAGGTAGTCATAGTCGACATTGACATTGCTGGGGGTAAGGCCCTGGATAGAGTCGGTTCTCAATTTGAAGCCCCACTGGTGGAAATTATTGCCGATCCGCTGCCCGGAAGCAGTCACGCCTTTGACGTGGCTACTCTTGGCGATTTCTCCCTTTAAGGTTTCAAAAATCCGGTTGGCATCCTCGTTCATGTCTACCAAAAGCATGTGGTCTTTGTTGAAACCTATGTCTTTGTTTTTCATGTACCACAACTGTTGTACGACCAGCATGGTACTTACGATCATGGCAATGGCCAGCCCAAATTGTAGCACGACCAGCGAACTTCTGAAAACAGATTTCTGATTTTTTACATCTCCACCTTTCAATACCCGAACCGTATCGTAGGATGCTAGATATTGAGCGGGGTAGATCCCCGCCAGAAATCCCAGTACGATCGTCGTTCCAAAGGCAATGGCCAGCAATAATGGATTTTGGAAAAAATAACCGATGGATAGTTCCCGGCCGATCAGATTGTTGAGCATGGGTGTGAAAGCAAGGTCAATGAGGATGGCCAATACAAAAGCAATCATTCCCAACAAAATGGACTCGGTGATGAACTGTCCGAACAGCTGAGACTTTAGTGCGCCAACAGATTTGCGAACACCGATTTCTTTCCAGCGGTGAGAAGCACGAGCTGTAATTAAATTCATGAAATTGACGCCGGCGATCAGCAATATGAATACCCCAACTAGTGCGAAAACATCCAAGTAGGCGCCATTAAATTTGCGGTAATTCTGATAATCGTGCTCAATGTCCATGGAAGCCAGGTGTACTTCTCGCAATGGTTGGAAAAATAGCTTGTAAGCATCGTTAATGTCTCGTGGGTTATTGGGCGTCGGGGGCATATAGCGGGTGAGAAATTCCGGCATTTTGGACTCAAAACTTCGTGGGTCCGTAGACTTGTCAAAAACGAGATAAGTGACCATGAAATTGCTCCCGAACTGGTTGTTGAAATTAGGCTGCTCCCGGGTAATGGTTGCCATTGAGATCAGGAGGTCGAATTGCAAGTGAGAGTTTTCGGGAACATTTCTAAGTAGTCCTGTAATTGTATATGCGTTGTTATTCAACGTCAAAGATTGCCC
>JANQRV010000202.1 GCA_028284395.1 Saprospiraceae bacterium | reverse complement strand
TAATGAATTCTCCTATGAAGATGATGCTTGGCAGAATGGTGCTTTTACCGAAGCGATTTTGGAGGCATTGGAAAATAAAAAAGTAGACATTCAGGGAGAGATGGTACAGGCAGATATTTATTCTGAAAACCCCGAAACCGGAGAGCGGATCAATGGCCCCGACGGCGTCATTACTATTGAAGAACTGCGGAATTTCGTTCGCAGACGGGTCAAACACCTGGTACATTCAGTTAAAGATGAACTTCAGGTGCCCATTAATCAATCGGCCGAGGTGCTGCCGGATGACACTGGGATCTTCATTGTCGGTAATTAATTAAGAAAAAAATACCCATCGGGCATCTCAATGATCCCGATGGGTATTTAAAAACCAGCAATCAACGAATTAATCAGCTCCTCTAAAGAGGATTAATTGACGACCGGTTTTCAAAGACGTTAAAAACATAATATTGGGTTTACCAGAACCATCCCCATTACAGGCGCCCCCTTCTCGGTAAGTCCGGTCAGGCAATAAAGAAGGATCCACAAATTCTCCAACAAATTCTTCTACTCCCAATCCCTTTGCAGTTCGATCTATCTGAATTTGGATGAAATTTTTGTCTTTATCTACTATTCCGGCCACGGGATTGTTGTGGTACAGCCTGCGCTTGCGATCGATGGGATCATTTGTACAATTTGCGGATAATTCAGCACTACCGGCTCTATCTGGGACTGGCCCGGAGCCGGGTACCAGATCATGCGGCCCATCTGCAATGGCCGGGACTATATTGGGTAATTCCTCTCCATTGGGGCCATCCGCCGGCTTAAACCAAATACAGTAATCCCTATTGGTAGGGCTAAACCAAGCTTCAATAATGGCTGGCGGGATACTTGGTGGTGGAAATGGGATAATGACCAATGGCGGAGTCGGTGTAATGAAATTTGGATTATCTACGAAAAAACTCTCGCCCACCAAACTGGCGTCCTGACCAACTGGCAACATCTGGCCAGTACAATCCGGGTCATCAATCAAAAATGAAACACTGCTGCTCAATTGCTGGGGGAGCGTGACAACTACAGCTCCTAACCTTTCCTCAAAACGAGCTGGTAGCGGTTCCATTGTAACTCCATTTACGCCACTCATTCGCAGCGTAAATTCACGATCCTCCAGAAAGGCCGGCTGAGGAGAGGAAATCACCAATTCAGTACCAGCTTGATAAGGAGGAGGAGGCAGAATAATGTTATTGGACGGTGTAGTCTCACAATCCGGATTGCAGGAATAGAGAGCAAGTGCAAAGGCAACAAAACAGAATGCCCTAAGTGTTTTTTTAAGCATTTGAGGAGTATTATGTTTGTTTACAAAATGGCATCTCTTCATTATCAACAAGAATCATTGTAGGAATGACCTTTCGCAAACGTTGAGATTTGTGCATTACAAATGTAGTAAAAACGTGTGAAGGCGCTTTTACCGTCGGAATTCAGTATTTGGATCAAAAGAATCGTCGTTGAAAAAAATCGGAATTTTTTACAGTTTTCATCATGTAGCTTGTTTTCTGGTGGTTATCTTGAATGCGAATACGAGAATAAAGATAGCAGCAATTTAGAGAAAATCAAAACCGCCCTACCGATTCTTGTGGAACATAATCCATACTTTTGCGTATAAGCTCGGTTTTTTCTTTTCCTACCAATTTATTGCAAATGTAGAGTCCAAGATCTAAAGAAGAAGCCACCGCACCCGCCGTGATCAAATTGCCATCCTCCACAATTCTTTCCTTTACTACTTCTTGACAGTAAGGCGCGAGCGTTTCGTACTCATTAAAGTTAGTGGTTGCCCGTTTCCCTTTTAAAAAACCGGCTGCCCCCAGCAGCAAGCTGCCGGTACAAATGGAAACCTTCTGCGGCTGTTTGGCGGTTTGCAGCCACTTGACAAAAGCTTGATCATAGCGCAATGCTCTGGTACCAAAGCCCCCCGGAACAATAACCATATCGTAGGTATTGAGGTCCGGATACACCTTGTCCATGACGATCCGGAGGCCAAAACTATCCGAGATTTCGCTTTTATGCGAGCAAAGGTCCCACTCCAAGTCCGGCAAGAATTTTTTGGACTTCATCCGGCTGATGGGATCGTAAATGCCAATGAAATCAAGCAGGGTTATCCGATCGAATAAGACATAGGCAATCTTCATGGAGCCCTTTTTGGTTGGCGTTGTGGTCGTAGCATGGCTCTTATTTTGCACCAAGAGGCCGCCTATTCCCAGTGTTCCTAATTTTAGTGCCGTTCTTCGATTGTGCATTTTCAAGGTTTCAAAATGACGACAGCGCCGCCACCTGGTTTCAAAAACAAGTCGATCGTTTCGTTTTTTCCAACGGCTCTTTTTTCACATCGGTAATCTTCCGCTTTGCGATGCGCATTGATTCCGTCTAAAAAGAACGTCCCTTCGTAGCTTTCCGCTTCCACGAAGGAGAGATCGATCGCAATTTTGCGAGCGGTCCAGTCCGTCAACGCCCCAATATACCAGACGGAACCGCTCTTGCGGGCCACCACTACATATTCTCCTAGTGTCCCAGCCAGGGCTTTTGAATCGTCCCAAATCACCGGTACTTGCGATAGAAAAGCCAGGATATCGGGAGACTTTTCATAGGCCGTTGGTGCATCACACAGCATTTGCATTGGGCTGAAGTAAACAACGTACATGGCTAATTGATGACAACGCGTACCATGACTCATAGGATTGCTGTTATTCATATGAAAACTGCCCTTGGTCGAGTTGCGCATGGCCCCTGGCGTATAATCCATTGGGCCGGCAATCATTCGTGTAAAAACCAAATCGACGTCGTGGCCCGGCGTTTGACCTTCATCGAATTTATTGTATTCGTTGCCTCGTACTCCTTCGAATGTTAGGACATTGGGATAGGTTCTCGACAACCCGGTAGGTTTGCTACAGCCATGGATATTGACCAACAAATTCCTCGCGGCTGCTTCCCTGGCAACCCGCTCGTAAAAGTTGATGGCAATTTGATCATCGCGGTCGATAAAATCTACCTTGATACCACTAATGCCCCAAGCTGCAAATTGTTCCAGTGCGGGTGTCATTTGTCGGTCGAGGGTATGCCATACACACCATAATACAATACCCACTCCCCGCGCACGGGCGTATTTAACCAAATCCGGCACATTGATTTGAGGCTTCTGCAAAAGAAGATCGAATTGGTCCGACCAGCCTTCATCCAGGATCACGTAATCAATCCGGTGCTGCGACGCAAAATCAATATAGTACCGATAAGTCTGGTCATTGACACCCGTTTCAAAATCGACACCTTCCAGGTTCCAATCATTCCACCAATCCCAGGCTACTTTTCCAGGTTTAATCCAATCAGTCTTAGCTATTACGGACGGGCGGGCCAACTGGTAGACCAAATTGCATTCTACTAGATCTAGATCGCGATCGGCAATGACCATTATCCGCCATGGAAACGCCCGTTGTCCATCGGTTTCCGCCAGGTAGTTTGCTCGTTCGGTGACACGTAAATTAAACTGGCAGAGACCACCGGTTTCCCATTTCGTTGGTAAGGCAGGAAACAGTCCCAAGAGATCGAAACGGTTGTTGTTCGGTTTTCGCATCAAATACATCCCTGGGTAATCTTGCACATCGGATTCTGTGATGGCAATTTTTACCGGTGACTGATCCACCACCAGTGGCAGGCTGATGAATGCCTCTTCCGCTACTTCCGATATGTGGTACTTCGTATATAATTTTTCATAAGAAGTTTGAAAATCACCCACTACGTGCGCCACCAATCGATGATCATCGCTAAAACGATAGGCAACTTCTTCATTTACGATCTGTATGCTTTCGGGGAAATTGGTCCGGAAGCGATACGCGACTCCATTATTGTAAGCCCGAAAGACGATTTCGAAATCGCCTTCCATTTTCAAAACCAGTTCGCGGCAATGATCCGTGATCATAGCCCTGGTCCCACAGACCGGGGTAATTTCCTCATGGACGATTCTTTCTGTCGTCCTTTGAACCCGAGGGGCAATACCCAACTCCGCTTTTCCGGCCAATTCTAAAGAAAGTGGCGAATACCACAATATATTTTGGCCATCTAAATCCACTGCATAATAGATCCGGTCTGTAATCCTGATGCGAATTAAAATACGTTTGTCCGGAGAGGGAATATGATAATTTTCCGTCATAAGGAAAGATGATAAAAAAACGGCAAGATAAGGATTAGATTTGCAAGTTAACTGACCAGATACCTTCCGAATAATTGTTACTTTCGGAGCGAAAAAGCGCCACGATACTAAGATGAGATTTACCACTTTGCTTATCATTGCAGCTCCACTGCTCCCATCTTGCTTTGATCAAATTGATCTTGGCGTCATCTTCAAACCGTACATACATTTAACCTCTAACCTATGCGTATTTACCCGATACTCCTATTGTTAATACTATTGGCTTTCGCCTGTCTGGACGAAATTGATTTAGCAGTGGATCAAGGATTTGATGAAACGATCGCCATTGAAGGTCGGATTGTCAAAGGTAATCCAAGTCGAGTCTTAGTGGGGATCTCCCGACTATTCGACTTTGCCCCCGATAGCAGAAAAGCATTGGTTGTGCTGGAAGCGATCATCCGAGATTCGAAAGGAAATGAATTGCCGCTGGAATTGAGTGATCGAGGCCGTTACTCAGCAGAAATTCCGGAGGACCACCCCACTTTCAAAGTCACCCATTTTGAAAGCTACCAGATAGATATCAGGATGGCAAACGGGAAAAGGTACGTTTCCGATCTGGAACCCTTGCTGCCCGTCCCGGCGATTGAAAACATCCGGGCTATCAGGACTTCCGGATTGATACCCGACGATGCACAAGACTACATTCCGGCCGATTTCATTTCATTTGAGTTGACCACTCCCCTCTCAAATCCGCAACAAGAAGAAAAAGTCCGTCTACGCTGGGAATTCGAACATACATTTGCCGTTACGGACAATCCGCTTCCTTCTACCCCTCCTTTTCGGAAAACCTGTTACATCACTCAAAAGACGGGATTGTTTCATCCCCAGTCTTTAGATGCGAATACCCTGGCTACCGATCGACTGGACAACTATTCTTTGCACGAAGAAATCATCAATCATCATTTTGCGGAAGGATACGTACTTCACGTCTATCAGGAATCTCTGTCTTCCGGCGCTCATCAATACTGGGAAGAAGTGGAATCCATCCTGGGAAGAAGCGGAAACATGTTTGAAGCGGCACCTGGACGGCTGCAAACCAACATTCGCAACCCGGAAGAGGAAGACAATAACATCACCGGCTATTTTTACGCTACGGAGATCGATACTTTCAGAATCTATGTCAGTCCAGCTTTCGCCGAATTCCCGGACACCCTTTGCATTCCTTTGCCGGAAATGGTATTGGAGCCACATATTTGCCTGGATTGCCTGGTGGAACCTCGAAGTACGATGAACAAACCTTCCTTCTGGCCGGAATAAACAAAAAATGAAACCTTATCCAATTCTCTTTACCATTCTACTAGTCTCCACTTCTTGTTTGGATCAAATCGACTTACCGGTCGACCCCGGCTTTGATGAAACCATCATCATCGAAGGAAAAATCATCAAAAGTCAACCGAGTCGGATCATTGTAACGATCAGAAGGTTGTTCGATTTTGCTCCCGACAGTCGCAAATCGTTGTTCGCTCCGGAAATTCTAGTCCGAGACGAGGCTGGCAACTCCTTACCGCTGCAATTGACCGCTGCGGAAACCTATACGGCAGAAGTTCCCGCAAACCACCCTTCCTTCAAAGTGAATTATTACAAAAGCTATCAAATCGATGCCAAACTTTCGGATGGCCGTCATTTTGTTTCTGAATTAGAACAATTACTGCCGGTACCGAGAATCAGCGAAATTCAGGCGGTTCGTTCCCAAAAATTTGTTCCGGACCGGATCCAGGACTTTGTCCTGGAAGACTTCGTGAAATTCATGATCACAACACCACTTCACAATGATCGACTGTTGGATAACATTCGGCTGCGTTGGGAATTCGAACGGACTTTTGCACTGACGGATAATCCGCCCCCATTTTTACCTGCCTTTCGGAAAACCTGTTACATCACTGAGATCGCCAGTTTGTTTAACCCTCAATCGCTTGACGGCAGCGTTCTCACCACCAGGGAATTAGCAAATTATCCCCTCATCGAAGAACAGGTAAACCATCACTTTGCCGAAGGTTACGTCCTACATACCTATCAGGAATCGTTGACTGAAACTGCATTTCAATACTGGGAAGAAGTACGCAACAGCGTTTTGAGGACCGGTGACATGTTTGAAGCTGCCCCCGGACGCATCCACACCAACGTGGTGAATGTGGATCGACCGGACAATAGCATTGGCGGTTTCTTTTATGCCACGGAGATTGATACGATTCGGATCTACGTCGACCCCTCATTTGTAGATTTTCCGGATACGCTCTGTATTCCGGTGCTTCCATTCCCTCCCATCGAATGTGGAAATTGCTTATTGGCACCACGCAGCACCATCGTTAAACCTAATTATTGGCCAGATTAACAATTCAAAATTATCACTATCTTTCAGCAATGAGCAACTTCAACCTCGATCGGAAAACTGCTGTGATCACCGGAGGTGGCAGCGGTATTGGAAAGGGAATCGCCCTCCGATTTGCATCAAGTGGTGCGGTCGTATATATTTTGGATATCAAGGAGGATACCATGGAGACCGTGATGGAAATCGAAGAGATGGGAGGAGCAGCCCATTGGATCTCTTGTGATGTATCCAATCACCTCGAAGTCTCCACTACAATCGACAGCATTCAAAAGGAACGCCAAATCAACTTACTGATTAACAATGCCGGCATTGGCATGGTAGGAAACCTGACCCAGACCACGGAGGCAGACCTGGATCGGCTATACCGAGTCAATGTAAAAGGGGTTTACAACTGCATGCACGCTGCAATCCCACATTTGAAGGCAAATGGTGGCGGTGTCATCATTAATATGGCTTCCACCCTATCCACTGTGGCCATCAAAGATCGTTTTGCCTATTCCATGACGAAAGGAGCCGTGCGAGCCATGACCTTGTCGGTGGCCCTCGATTACATTCAGGATGGCATTCGTTGCAATTGCATCGCTCCCGGTCGCATTCATACCCCATTCGTTGATCAATTCATCGCGAAAAACTACCCCGACCAAAAGGAAGAAATGTTTCACAAATTATCGGTTGCCCAGCCGATTGGAAGAATGGGTACTCCGGAAGAAATTGCCAATCTTGTTGTTTTCCTATGCTCAGAAGAAGCATCCTTTATCACCGGTTGCGAATATCCGATTGATGGTGGTTTTTTAAATTTAAAGCCATGATTTCTGGTTTGTTACAGGCGTATGGGAAAATCTCAACCATTATTTGAAATTAAGCTAATATTACTTTGTCACTTTAGCGTGCAGAGGCTGAAGGCCTAACACTCATAGAAAAAAATTCTGGCAGACCTTCAGCCCGCTTAAAACCCACGCGTCGTAACCTTTGGGCGCTGCCCCAAATTGGGATCTTCCAGGCTTTCAGTCTGATGCAAGTTTAACTTGACAGAGTAATACTAATTAAAACAGGGAACCCGGACCTAACCGAGTTCCCCTCCTACTATTATACTAAAAAGTCTACTCAATGATTAATCGACAATGAAAAGCGCAATTGCATTACGATTTACAATTCAAAAATCATCATATTTACAGTAAGAATCCTCCCAAGAAAAGAGGGTTTGCGAAAAATCCCCATAAATGAGGAGATGGGTCAAACTTTACGGCCTATGACTTCGTATACCTGAATTTGGTCTTTTTTACCCTTGACCTGAACGGGTTCCCAAGCGACTGCTTCGATCAGATCCGCACATTTCTCATAAATGTATTCGCTGATCAAAATGGAGTTGTCTTTCACTTTGGTAAGACTCTCGATTCGCTTGCCCGTATTGGCTGTATCACCAATAATGGAATAGGCAATTTTAGTCTTCGAACCGAGATTTCCGGCAACGACCGGCCCTCCATTGATACCAATCCCCACGATGAGTGATTTATTGAACTTATTGAAGTGCCTTCTATTTAATTCCGGAATGGCAGCAATCATTTCCAGGGCACAGAGTGTTGCATTGATCTCTTTTTTGGGATTGGCCAACGGGGCACCAAAAATGGCAAAAATCTCGTCCCCAATGAACTGGTTGACCGTACCACCATATTTTAAGATGATGTCGGTCATGACCGAATAATAATGATTAAGCAATCCCACAACCTCACGTGGAGGCAACTCCTCACTCATGTTGGTAAAACCACGAATATCACAGAACATGACGGCTACCTCCCGCAACTCTCCTTCCCAAACCGATACTTCCTGAGCTTCCAGCGCTTTCTTTACGACTGGCTCGGGGACATATTGCGTAAATAGTTTCAGGGTCTTTTCCTGCTCTTCCACTTTGATCTTCAAATCCGATACAAGACCATTGTTCTGAATGATCTTTTCTTCCAAATCTTCGTACAATCTGGCATTTTGAATAGAAATTGCCAGCTGTCCGCCGATCAGACTCAGTCCCTCTTGAATACGTGTTGTAAACGCGCCGGCTGTCAGACTGTTTTCGAGATAGAGCAAACCAACCAGCCGCTTTTGCTTGATCAGCGGAAGGCACAACAGAGACAACGTTTTCTGGTCCCGTAGATAGGATTCATCATTAAAGCGGTTGTCTTTTTCTACATCATTGATCACCAACATTTTACCGGTACGGATAACGTATTGTAGCAGCCCGGTTGGTGCCAGTGACTCCCCTTCGCTGTTCCCCTGGCTGGCGATGAATTGTCCTTCCAGGACGATTGCTTTTCCTTTATTAATGTCCCGTCGAGCAATGATCTCCCATTGGCCGTCCTTTTCCAGAACGAGGATACCTCTTTCTGCACCTGCATTCTGGATGGCAATTTCCATCATTTTGTCAAAGAGGCGCGCCAGATCTAATTCAGTCGACAAGGTCCGGAGTGTTTTGACCAGACTTAAAAAATCGACGACTTCAACCGTTGCCATCCGATTTCTTGTAACTGAGTCCTGGATTTGATTGGAGGAATTCTGCAAATAGGGGCCGAAGGCACCTTCCATTTGCCGGGCCTTTGCCATGGCACCCCAACGCAGATAACACTCAAACGCATTTTGCAGAAAGATCCCGGCCTGGGTCTGGCTCCTCTGAGTGGCATAAAACTTACCCGCCGATTCCCAGGCCAACGCTTCAACGAGAGCATTCCCGGTGTCCCTGGCTTGCTGTATGGCTTGTTCGTAGAACAATCTAGCTTTTGACTCATTGTTACTAACCCGATGGTATTCCGCTTTTACCAGGCTGTACTGACATTGAAAGTTATCCGGTGCAGATTGACTGTATTTTTTCATTTTCTTGATCAGCTTCGAAGCCTTGCCGAGGTTCTTGCGACTATTGGTCACGCCCATGAGTATCAGGACATCAAGGAAGTCCTTTAAAGGAACAAAATAGGAGCAAAAAGCACCTTCGGCATATTCATCAGTTTTCTCAGCATGTCCCCAAGCTTCTTCATACCGTCCAAATAGATAGCAAAGAAACGCCTTCAGGAAATAGACATTATGAAGTGCAATGATGATCTTGTCCTGGACATGTACTGAAATCATTTCATCTTCATCATACACTTCTCCTTTCAACAAGATGGGATTATCGGAATTACCCAGCAAGTTGTGAATGGCTTGCCAGTACATGTTGATCCTTTGATGGGTGGTCGGTTGATTCAATAGGCTGACCGACTCTGCATAAGCCGCAGTGGTACGCTCCAACTCCACCAGGTCATTTCCCAAATAAAAAGAAAAATAAATAAAGCTATGTGCCGAATAAGCTCCAAATTCGAAGTTTCCAAGGTCGAGCAATTCGCGGTATGCTTTTTCGAGATCCGGCAATAGGTTACGCGTGTGCTCTACCCAGTGTCGGGTAAAAATATTGTGGATAAAAAGCTGATAGTACTTAATTTCCTCCCGGTTTTTGTTGCTTACGATGTCAACCGACAGATCACCGAATTCATACCCTCTTCGGTAGGCCCCTAGAGCCCCTGAAAGAATGAAGCCGTAACCTCCATATGCGAATGCGGAATCCGGTGAGTTGCCGAACCGCAGCGACAAATCCATGGTCTTTAAGAGAATTAGTGGATTCAAGTTTGGCTCAACGAAATAAGCAGCAACAGAGGTATCTTTCAAGACCCGAATAGCAGAAAGAGCAGTTGGATCCGTATTGTTTTTCATGATGGCAATTGACTCTGTGGTCAGTTTGCGCAACTTCAGTTGCATCCGCAGGATGTTTAGGATGACTCGAATTTTGCCAGGTTTCTTGGGGAATTTATACTTAAGTTGCTCCAGATACTTCAAACCATAGGTGATCCCACGGGCCAATTTCTTCTCGGAGGTGCTAGCGTGTATTTTAGCACGGTAGACCAGCTCTTGATCGAGCAATGATTTACTATGTTGCAAAACCTCGTTGTACAATCGGTCTAACTCGCCGGAGTCTCCCGTCAGAGAGGCCAACGTAGCAGCCTTGTTGTGTAGGGCCAGTGACAAGCCATAGTGTTTGGTCCACTTATCGGGCCCAAGCCAAGCAATGCCTTCAAGCATATAATTATAGGCCGGGTTGAATGCAGCAGCGTCTCTTGCCTTCTCCCCGGCTCTCAGGTTAAGGGTCGCCATTTTCGTCCTAAATCGATCGTCGTGTTTGGATTTTCCAGCGTGATTCAGCTGAATGACAACGTCAAAGATTCGTTCTTCCAATTCCTCATCATCCAGTTGATCCAATAACAAAGTACCGATTGCCAAATGAAGGTCTTGCCGCTCTTGCGAAGACAACAAACGGATGGCAGCTTCCTGGACTTTTTCGTGGGTAAACTGGTAAGCTAATTCACTCCCCGGCAAACCGGTCATCACTTCATTGATCAATCCATTTTTCTGCAATTCTTTTAAATCCGCTTCAACCTCAACTCCTTCATCGGCCTTGAGTTGGCGCAATATACTCGCATTGAACCGGTTTCCGACACAGGCGGCCATAGCCAATAATTGTTGAAGGTTTTCGTTCAATTGTTTTACCTGTCCGGCCATGATTTCCGACACGCCTCCCAATGACATTTGTCGATCCAGACCATCCGACTCCCAGTGCCACTTCCCCGTATCCGAATGGTAGGTGATCAGTTTTTCGCGTAGTATGGCCAAGATGTATTGGGTAGTATAAAAAGGATTCCCTTTGGTCTTGGTCATTATTCTCGATACTAGTAATTTCCGTTGATCGATCTCCGATGTAAAAGTCTCGACTAACATTTGGTCTACGTCGGACTGCTCGAGGTTTTCCAGTTCAATCTCCGAAATAAAATCGACGGATTTCCTGATCAAATTTAGCTTATTGTGGATCGGATGTTCATGCTCTAAAACACCGGTCCTAAAGGTTATGAGCAGTAGAAAATTGGAAATCCGATAATCCGTAATCAAACTCTCCAGAAGATCGAGGGTATTGATATCTGACCACTGAACGTCTTCAATCAACATCACGAGTGGATGGCGTTCATGTGCCAGGGATCTGAAAAAACTCCGAAAAGCCCGATGAAGCCGGTTTTTCAATTCCGGCCCCTGCAATGCTGGCAACTCTTGTTGCTCACCAATAACCAAGGCCAAGTTTGGGATAATGTCGGTCAAGACGGCACCGATGTTTCCCAAAGCGTTGCCGATGCGTTTGCGCCAGAATGCCAATTTTTCTTCCTCCTGGGTCAGCAAATACGTCACGAACTGTTCTACGGCCTGGACCAGGGAGTGGTACGGAACATCTGTTTGATACGGGTCTTGTCGCCCCCTGATGAAAACCCCGCCTGCCATTGCTACTTCCGTCCGCAATTGTTTGCATAACAGAGATTTACCCGAGCCAGGAACGCCGGAAACAATCACCGACTCCACAGCACCATTTTTTACTCGTTTCCATTTGCTGCGCAAATGTTGTAGTTCGGATTCCCGACTGAACAATTTTTCGGAAATCCGCTCCCGGAAATTGGTTTGCGGCACGGAAAACAGATCGTCCTTTAATTCGGCGGAATGCTGCCACTGAGCCATACAATCCTTCAGATCCTTGTACAGTGCTTCCGTAGAAAGGTATCGCTTGTCTTGATCTTTCTCCAACAATCTCAATATGATCCTGGAAAGTACATTGGGAATGTCTGGTCGTAGTTCATTTGGCGGTTGTGGTGCCCGGGCAATGTGAGCATGCATGTATTGTAGGGCATCCGTTGCAAAAAATGGTGGAGTGCCGGTCAAAGCTTCGTAAAAGACGACACCAAGAGAATAGAGGTCCGTAGAAAAGTTAACTTTCTGTTCCGTGCGGCCGGTTTGCTCAGGAGCAATGTAGGCTAGGCTTTCGGGCCGCATCCGATCGGCTACTTTGGGGATTTCCGCTTCAATATTCGCACCCGCCACGGCCATGCCCAAGCCGATTAAAACGATCTCCTCTCCTTCCTGAGTCTTTAAGAGGTGAGAAGGACTGATTTGGCGGTGAATCAATCCCGCTTTATGAAAACTCATTAAAGTCTTCGCTAAAGAAAGTCCAATGCTCAGAAAAGCACCGATCTCCAGCGGACCTTCTTTAAATATCTCCCTCAAGGAGGAACCAGGTACGTAGTTCAGCAGAATGGCTTTCCTGCCCATTATTTCCCGCAACTCTTGAACAGCCCGACGATTCTCCCATTTGAATTTCTGGGAAATTTCCCATTCATTCTTCAGACGTTTTACATCTTCCTGCCCCGGCGTCGCAGACTTGAGTGTCTTTGCGAGGACCTCCTTTTCCGCATCTATAAAATAGAGGTTATAGTTGATCCCCGGATAGAACAATTCAAAATCAGATAGTGCCTCCATATGGGTTAATGGTGTAGTGACAATATTTTAATGATAAGCAAATACAACGCCATCTCAATTGACAAATAGTCGATTTAAATAAGCTGGGTGCAGTAGATAGGGCGAAGGACATCACTCAGAGGTTATTTGAGTTTTCCTGCCCGATCTGAAGATCTAGGTCAGGCGGGGTTTTCAGAATTCAATTATTGGCCATTCCTACCTAGCCAGTCAGACGGGTTTTTACTAGATGAAGCTCATTTTTGGGTACCTACCCCCGAGGTGTGTGCCCAAAAATAGACGATATATGGTGAAAAAAGGATCATAATAAAACTGAAGGATAAAATCCAAATAGCCTCTCAGATGGTCGAATTTATAAATTTACTAAAATTTAGCCGGATTCGCCAAAAACCTCAATTTATCAAAGCATTCCTGCTCTTTTTATCAAATTACTCCTATATTTCGATTTAGGAAAGAAGAAAACACTAGTTATGAGCACCCAAAACCCAGTTACGCTACAGATCCCGATCTTGCCTGATCGAGAAAAGGACCTGGATCGCCTGCTTACCTCTTTTGGCAATCCGGCGGGTTCTCAATCCACTTTTCCTTTCGAAAAATTCGAAAACGTTCACTTTGCTCGATGGTTCTTAGTCCCGGCAACAGTCATCAAGGGCGAAAAAGTTCAACCTTCCGTTATGTATACGGCTAATATCGATGGCAGTGCCACCGATCATCTAAATGCAATGGCCGATCAAATTCCGGAAGTCTTAGATCGGATTCTAAATCATTGTGTCGGTTATCCGGATAAAGGAAGCCGGACCCCGCAAAGTAGGATTTCTTTTCTGGATACCCACCGGATCAGTACTCAGGCATTCTACATTGGAGCCCCCAAAAGGACGGTCCAGCAGATTCACCAGGAGGCCGCATTACAAAGCGCAGTCAGAACTTTTTTCGATGGGGAAGAAGGCGCGGCGGTCCACTCCCCAAGGGCAGCCCTAGATGCCGTTCGAAAATGGCTTGCCTCCGATAATAAATGGGATTGGGCCACTAAACCCTTTCGACTTCCTGGGATCAAATGGGCACGAGCCATTTTACTTGGAATCGTCGTATTGGTAGTCTTGATTCCGGTGGCCATTCTCATCGTGCTCATCCACTTTCTTTACGAAAATAAGTTGCAACCACTGGGCTTGGACATCAACCAATTAGATCCCGAAAGGCTCCAAAAACTAAAAGATCAAGAAGACATCATTTACCAGAATCAGCTGACGCAAGTTTTCGAAATGAAACCTGGATTAAGGAAGATATTTCTTCGCTTCATTCTTTGGTTTACTAATGAATTGGCCAATACCGTAGAAGTTAAAGGTAATTTATTAGGGACTCCCACCATTCACTTTGCCCGCTGGGTCATCATTGATCAGGGGCGCCGATTTATATTTGTGAGCAATTTCGATGGGAGTTATGATGAATATTTGGGCGACTTCATCGATAATGGCGGCTGGGGGCTCAATGCTATTTACAGTAACTCGAAAGGATATCCTCGCACCAAATTCATCTTCTGGAAAGGCTCCTATTTAATCGGCCAATTCTTGGCTTGGGGGCGTTTTTACCAGGTGCCAACACAAACCTGGTATTCCGCCTATCCCGACTTTGGTCTGCCGCAAATCATTAGTCGTTCCAAACTAAGGGTGGGCCTGTTCAGTCGTAAAAACCTCGACAGTTCGGAAATCGCCGATGTATTGAGAAGAATCTAAAATTAAATCCACATGGCATTAGAATCCAATCCGGTATCGATCGAACTAGCAGATATTCAAGGCTTACTGATTCGTGGGTACGGACAGCTGCCCATCTGCAGGTTTCTCCTTTTGCAAATTGAAGACGCGGCAGCCGTGCGCAAATGGCTCCATTCGCTCGTGCCTCAGGTTACTGCCGCCACTCAATTCAACAAAAAACACGCCCTCAACATTGCCTTTACTTGCGAAGGCCTGAAGGCGATCGGATTGGCGGACGAAAATGTAGACAATTTCCCCATCTCTTTTCGACAAGGAATGGCCACTGAATGGCGACAGCGAATCCTGGGCGACTTTGGTGAAAGCGCTCCGCAAAATTGGAGATGGGGTGGTGCCGACGAACATTGGGAGCCCGTACAACAACCGCACATTTTACTAGCGATGTACGGCATGGACCAAGAACAGTTGGATCAACTCTTCCATATCCAAAGGGGCTTCATTCAGGAAAGTAGAGGCTTCAAGATTTTGTATCAACAGGATGGCTACCGACGAGAGGACAGTAAAGAAAACTTTGGATTCCACGATTCCATTTCACAGCCGGTGATCAAGGGAAGTGGCCGAAAGAACGTACCGGGCACAAATATTGTAGCCACTGGTGAATTCGTCTTAGGTTATCTTAACGAGCACAATTTATATCCTTATAGCCCTTTGATTAGCCTACCACAAGGTAATATCAACTTATTAAGCCCCGATGCCAATGGTTCTGGATTGAAAGATCTAGGGCGCAACGGTACCTTTCTGGTATATCGTTTGATGCAACAGCACGTCAAGGAGTTTAAGGCTTTTAGCCGAGAGAAAACTTTGAATCAGGATGGAAAACCGGAACCTGAAGCACAGATCAAACTGGAAGCAAAAATGGTAGGTAGATGGCCAAGTGGTGCCCCACTGGTTAAATTTCCCGATAGTGACCCCGGAGGTTCATCGGATGACAATGACTTCAATTACTCGGCAACCGACCCCTACGGCTTTCGTTGCCCACTGGGATCACACCTAAGGAGGAATAACCCCAGAGATAGTTTTCGCAATCTCAAGCCCGAACAATCCCTAAAGATAACCCGTCGCCACCGTATTATTCGGCGCGGTAGATTATACAAAACCCCGGAAGTTGCAAAAGTGGAAAATGCTGAGGAGGTAGGACTGCATTTTTTTGGGATCAACGCCAATATTGCTCAACAATTCGAATTTATTCAACACGTATGGGCAAATAATGATCAGCCGAATAAACACACGCTGTCAGGTGATCCCGATCCGATCATCGGTGTTCCGAATGCCGACACCCCCGGGCCACGGCCAAATCGGTTTACCATACAACAAGAACCTGTTGCCAAGTGCATTGATGGCTTGCAACGCTTTGTTACGATAAGAGCAGGAGCCTACTTTTTTATGCCGGGGATTGCCGGATTGCGCTTCTTGACCACCCTAGGAAGTCGTGTCGAAGGCGCGAGCGACCGCTAAGGTATCCATTAAAGATTCAACGGATTTGACTTTCCCATTTTCGAATAGAATGTTCAAACTGAAATCCGTTTCATAGGTTTTACCCGTCTTCAATACTTCCACCACTTCGTGGATAACGACCACTTGGTAAGCCTCGTCATCG
Organism: Saprospiraceae bacterium; assembly: GCA_028284395.1. Taxonomy (GTDB): domain Bacteria; phylum Bacteroidota; class Bacteroidia; order Chitinophagales; family Saprospiraceae; genus JANQRV01. The sequence continues at coordinate 13,360 of JANQRV010000202.1, read as the reverse complement.
CCCCCGACCATGAATTTTAGTTTAAAGGTCCCGGGTTTGACCTTGATGGTTTTGGCCTGTGTCTCAAACATGGCGAGAACGCCTTTCTGCCCACTATGAGTTCCGGCAAAAGGAATAGCTTTGGGGTCTCCTTGAGTGAACCAAACAACATCTTCTGCCATGTAAGACAGGACCGTTTTAATATCTTCTTTGGCAAATGCTGCCAGCATTGTTTCCAAGATTTGTTTGTTGTTCATCTTAGTTATTGGTTGAAGTTTGATGGGTTTTTCCTGAAATTGGTGTGGCGTCAAAATGGGATTAGTGGCCTGAGTCTGATTCTGTTTCAATCGGAATGCTCCCATATCCGAATATACGGCCTTCCGAGCCCGATTCAATCCTCCCAGTGGACGATGTTCGGGTAGACTATGCCACGGCGAAAAGGTCATATTTTTACCCATTAACAGTTCTCGCTCGCTGGCAAACTGCTGCTTGGGAATGCGAATGCTGGCCAGTTTAATGAAAGGGGAAGTCCATTTGACGGTAGCGTCTTCAATGGGCATTTTTTCCGGATCCTCCTGGAATTGGACCATGAAATCAAACCAAACATCCTGCTTCAACAACGTATTGATCATGGCCTCTCGCAAATACCAATCCTTTGGCTTTTTAGGCATTGGATCCCGATTGGCATTCCGGGGCGCAATATGATATTTCACTGCCCGGTCCTCACTACCAAATTGATAGGGAGTAGTACTCCAATAGGGGATCTGTAGTAGGTTACTAACCCGCACGAATTCACCGATGGCCCGAAAGAACACCGGCCAGTTCAAGGGGTTGGCCAAAAATCTGAGAATACCCTTTTTACCACCGGTCACTCCCCGTACCAGTTTTTGGAATTGGTGAACATTCTTGGCGGAAAAAGTCTCATTGCTAACAAGTAGAAAGTCTTGGGTCTCGGAATGCAATTGTGCCGAAAGTAATTTATGGCCCGGCACTTCCGTAAGCTTGATGGCCATCCCTCTGACGTCCTTCTTGTAATCAGATTGAATCTTGGTACTGAAGCTGGAAAAGCGAATCCAGGCGGGATAGCGCTTCTTATTGGCAAAAACTCCAACCCGAAGGTCTTCTCTCAGTTCCGCGGGGTTAACGATGAATTCGGCTTGTACAAGGCCGTGCTCCTTGGGATGAGCTTGCCGACGCATTTCTCCAGGCCCGTGCAATCGAATTACTTGGGCACGGATGTCTCGGACCATTTCAAAGATGTATTGGTCCTCGCCTTTAATGGGGTACTCTCTACCGAGTTGGCGCTTTTGTTTTGATGCGTATAATGGGTTCATAGTACATGCAAGCTACGATATTTCACTGGTTTGCACAAACACTGGGATATTGCAGCCCAGAAATCGGCCAAGCCAGCAGCGCCATGCTATGCATGCTCTTGCATCCCTCCAAGTTTCGCCTGGTTGAAATAATGTCCTTCATCAATCAATAACAATTCTTCGTGTGTTCCTTTCTCTACAATATGGCCGTCATTGAGGACAAAAATACAATCGACGTCACGGATGGTGGAAAGGCGGTGGGCAATGATGATAGAAGTTCGTCCTACCATGAGCCGTTCTAGCGCTTCTTGTACGACTTTTTCCGATTCCATATCAAGGGAGGAAGTGGCTTCATCCAGCAATAGGATCGCCGGGTTCTTTAGAATGGCGCGGGCAATGGCAATGCGCTGGCGCTGTCCTCCGGAGAGTTTGATCCCACGTTCTCCTACGACGGTGTCCAGCCCTTCGGGAAAAGACTGTATAAATTCCCAGGAATTCGATTGCTTTGCAGCATCAATAATCTCTTCTTCCGTAGCACCTTCCCGACCGTAGAGGATATTTTCACGAATGGTACCACCAAATAGAATGACTTCCTGTGGAACAAGGGCCATTACACTCCGATAATCACGAAGGTCAAGATCGAAGATACTTCGACCGTCGACCTTGATATCTCCAGAAGCGATGTCGTAGAATCGCAAGATCAATTGTATGATGGTTGATTTACCGACACCACTTGGTCCTACCAGCGCCACTTTCTGTCCAGCTACAATGTCGATGTCAACTCCCCGTAATACCGGAATGTCCGGGCGGGTAGGATAATGAAAGTGAACATTTTCAAACGAGATATCTCCTTTAATTGACAAAGCTTTCGCCTGCATACCGCCGTCAAGGTCCATTTCACCTGGTGTATCGAGAATTTCCCGAGCTCGTTCCGTCGCACCGAGTGCACCTAGAATCTCCGGATAAAAATTACCTAAACTCCCGATGGCTCCGGCAATGATAAAGGTATAAGTAACAAAAGCGACCAGTTTGCCGGCAGTTAGTTCTCCTGATTGCACCAGCACAGCGCCCTGGAAGATCACAAAAAACAAAGCACCAAACAATACAATGATGATGAACACAGCAAATAGTGCCCGACTATGAGCATACCTCATGGCTACCTTCACTACATCGGCGATCGATCGTCCGTATCGCTTGACTTCGAAGAGCTCATTGACGAACGCCTTGACCACTTGAATCGTCTGTAGTGATTCGCCCAGCAAAGAATTGGAAAGGGCTAGCTTATCCTGCCGTTCTTTAGATAACTTCCGAATGTAACGGCCGAAAACCATCGCACTAATGATTACCACCGGTACAGTTAGCAACATGATCAGTGATAACTTAGGAGTAGTCACAACGAGAAAACCAATGCCAATGATCAAGATGATGATCTGACGAAGGAATTCCGCTAGAGTGATCGAGAAAGTACTGTATAGTTTTTCCACATCTGAAGTAACACGGCTGATCAGGTCGCCGGTCTTGTTCTCTTCGAAAAAAGTAACCGGCAGGGATATCACTTTCTGATAAATTGCCTTTCTCATATCGGCAATCCCGCGTTCGCTCACCTGAGCGAACATAATAACCCGGAGATATGACATCGTCCCCTGCAGCAGCAATACGGCGATTAAAGCCCAACCGATATCCGTCAGGGATAACTCATATTCGGACTTTCCCTGCGCTACATCAACCATGAGGCCGATCAAATACGGGAATACCATGAAGATCAGACTGCCGAGGAACAAAAGAATCATTCCACCAAAAAAATACCAACGATAGGGCCGGATATATTTGAAAGTCCGGATGGCTTCGCGCAATGTCTCCCGGGTCAATTTTCCTTTTGGAGCATCATCCTGATCTGCATTTCTGTGTCTTCTAGCCATGTGCGTTCAAACATTATAAAGCGACAAACTATACTTCCATACAAACTTAAGGCTTTAATGTTTGACAGAACACATTCCGTTTGTCCTTTGTTCGTAAAAAGATCAATCGAAAATCTTCATTCCGCACATCATTCAATGCGTAAAATCTTGATTTCCACCCGTTGATTCCGCCTTCGACCATCCTCGGTCCGATTGGAATATTTCGGTACTCTTTTGCCATACCCCTTGTAGACCAACCGATTGGGGTCAATGCCTTGTTGTACAATGTAAAGTGCAACGGATTTGGCACGTTCACTGGATAATTGATCGCAGTACTCATGCTCCGGAATGTTGTTGGTATGGCCGCCTACTTCGATGGCGACCAATGGGTTATCCTCAAGAAAACCTGCGATCTCCTTCAACACGGGATAAGACGCTTCTGTCATATTGGTACTATCTGCATCAAAATAGAGATTGGACACTTGAAGGGTTTGCCCCTCGCTTAGTCGACCTGCAGTCAGGGCAGGCAGGATCTTTTTACCAATTTCAAAGTCATGACTCACAAAACAACCACGAGTATCCTCAACAGTCACTGTATGTGCCCCAAAAGCCAATCGCTCCGCATCCCGGCCTCCTTCACCGTTGTCCCATTGAAAAGAATAAGGAGCTCTTCCTCCAGTCGCTTTCATTTCTGCTTTACCGTCTTTTGCATCTTCGTTGGTGGCGGGGATGATTTTCACCATTTCGGCCTGAAGAGGCTCGGGTTCGGTGATTTCAATATTTGCTTGCTGGCTAAGTCCGCTGGCATCGGTCACGGTGAGGGAATAGGAGCCTGCACCAACTTCGGTTGGGGTAGCTCCGCTCAGATCACCGGAACTCCATTGGTATTCAAAAGGAGATTTCCCGCCTTGTATTGTCACTTCTAATGCCGCCTTTTTTTCGCCGGCACAATTAATGTTAGCAGTTTGTTGGAGTGAAATAGTCAGCGGCAGTACATTTTCACTAATATCTACTTCTGCAGTGACAGAACAGCCGTTTTCGTCGGTTACCGTGACGATGTGTGTACCCGGTGCTAGCTTCGTTGCGGCGGCTGTCGTTTCTCCATTGTCCCAGTTAAAGGAATATTTACCGGTACCACCATTACCTTGTGCAATGGCCTTACCATCGGCATTGTTGGTACTGGCGGGAGATTCCACTTGCACAGAAGCGGTAATTGCGCTAGGTTCCGAAATCTCTACCGATTGTACCTGATTGTTACCTGCAGCATCCGTAATGGTGACCTGGTAGGTACCAGCTGGTAAATTAGCAGTTTCCGTTCCCGTTACTTTATCGGAATTCCATTGATAGTTATAGGGGGGTTTACCACCGTCGACCTCCAGTTTTACCGAAGCCGTTTCTCCTCCTGCACAATCGATCGAACCGGCCGAAGTCAGATCTGCAGTCAATGGCAAAATATTCTCTGTAATTTCTATGGAGGCAGTCGCCGTACAACCATTGGCATCGGTAACGGTTATACTTCTTTCTCCTGCTGCTAATTGTTTTGCAGTAAGACTTGTTTCTCCATTATCCCATTGATAGGTGTATCGGCCGGTTCCTCCTTCTATTTTGGCAATTGCTTGTCCATCTGCATTATTGGTACTGGCAGGAGCTTTTGGTGCGATGGAGACCTGAAGGGCAATTGGTTCAGTGATCGATATTTTTGTATTGGCAGTACCGCCTAAAACATCCGTTACGGTCACTTCATAATCGCCGGCAGTGAGCGCGGTTGCAGTTTCTTCCTTTCCCTTTTCTGTGGTCCATTGATAGGTAAAAGGTGATTTCCCGCCGCTTACTTGCGCTTCCAGGGAAACAGCAGCCTCACCCGCACAGGCAATGACACCCTCTGAGACCAACTTTACTTTTAGCGGTAACACATCTTCCGTCATCTCGATGGAGGCCGTAGCTACACATCCATTACCATCAGTGACCGTCACCGAATGCGTGCCTTCACCAAGCTTAGTGGCAATCTCCTTATTCTCTCCATTACTCCATTGGAACGAATAACTACCACTACCGCCCTTCATACTGGCTCGAACCCGGCCATCTTCCTGATTGGCACTAGCAGGAGCCCTGATGCCCAGGCTCACTTCCAGTGGTTCTATAGCCGGAACATCAATCTTGGCAGTAGTGCTCGTACCGGCATCATCAGTCACGGTCAATTCATAAGTACCAGCAGCAAGACCACTCAAGCTTTCACCGTTCCCACCTCCCGTCCATTGGTAGGTAAAGGGGCCCTTTCCTCCTTTAACCTGGGAACTGATGGCAGCGGTCGTTTCTCCGGCACACTTGATTTCCTCCGTTAATTCTAGAGCAACAGAAAGAGGAAGGATGTCTTCTGTAACGTCTACCAACAGGGTAACAGAACAACCATTTTCATCCGTTACAATGACCTGATGTTTGCCTCCCGGTAACTTCTCCGCTTTGGCGGTTTCTTCTCCGTTATCCCAACGATAAGTGTAATTGCCCGTTCCTCCTTTGGCTTTAATGACTACTTGTCCATCCGCATTATTGATGGTTGCCGGTTGTAAAAGCTCGGTCGTAGCCTCCAATGGAGCTGGCTGGGAAATTTCAATGTTTGCGGTAGCAATTGCATTCGCTGCATCCGTTACCGTGATGCTATAGGTTCCTGCCGCCACTTTGATCGCTTCCGAACCTTTTAGTTTGCCATCACTCCATTGGTATTGGTAAGGAGCTTGGCCTCCATTGGCAGCTGCCAATAAAGTCGCTCCGGCGACACCATAACAATCACTCGTTTTCGTTTGCTCCAATTCTACCGTGAGGGGGGCAAGGCTTTCCGTAATCTCGATCGAAGCAACTGTACTACAGCCATTTTTATCACTGATGGTTACATTGTGCAAACCAGCAGCCAGTTTATTAGCCACCCGGGTATTCTCACCGTTATCCCATTGAAAGGCATAACCTGGTTTTCCTCCATCCACCTGCAAAGCAGCTTTGCCATTGGCCTCCCCGATTCCAGCAGGCCTTTCTTCCGAGGCTTTAACAATTAACCGGTTGTCGGCAATTTCAGCTTCCGCTTTTACTCCTCTTCCTTTCTGGTCGGTAATGGTTACGGCATAGCTACCGGGGCCAAGATTCTGTGGATTGTCACCTTGCAATCCTCCTGACCAATTGTAAGTATAAGGGGGCTGACCGCCACTGGCACGAACTTGCAAAGCGGCATCCTTAGCATCTTCATCGCAGCCCAATTGCTGAGCTACGACAACGGTAGCCGACATCGAAGAAGCCTTCCCAATAAAGTATACACCTTTGTCTTTTGTACCTACCCATAACGCATCGTCGGCATCAATCGCAATTGTTTCTACGTATTGGCTGGTAAAGTCCTGAGCCGGGCCAAATCGGTCGAAGTAATCTGATTCGAAATTGTAGCGGACCACAATTTCTGATGCTACCCAGATCCGGCCTTCGGTATCAAAAGCAATGTCTACTACTGCTCCATCAATCATACCATCTTTTCCATCCAATGGCAACATTCTTCCCTTATCATCGAGCTCCAATACTTCGCCCTCGCTGACCACCCAAATTGCCCCTTCGTAATCGCTAATGGCATCAATTCTAAAATATTTTCCGGCTACTTCCGTTTTCTTACCTTGTTTGATCAGCATGCCGTCATCCGTTCCAATGACCAATTCATTGGTATAATTGGTATGGAGCGTAGTAATGAAGTCCGACCGTAGCTTGGAATTGCTTTTGGTAAGCGTTCCTATTAACTGCAAACTTGGTTCGAACTTGAATTGGTAGACCCCTCCCCCGTTGGTACCGATCCACAATTCTTGACTGGATTGATGTACGTGTGCCGTCGTTATTTCCTCAAAATCGGGCCCCATCAACTTCTCCAGTTCAGCCTTGGGCAAGGTCAATTCCTGGTTTCCGTCTTTAACTCCCAGCAAAGCCCAATCTGCCGCATCCGTATCCACAGTAGATGCAAAATCAGGCGATTGCGCGAGAAACAGCCCCTGCCGATCAGCGACCCATTTGTTGTTATTTTCATCAATATGAATATTCAATATCGGTACACGCCGATCGATATCGGCACATCTTTCTACCGCCAGTTTTTGCTGAGCCGTAAGCGTTCCTACAGCTAAGCAAAAAAATAAGACCACTAACTTGTTCATTCTAGTCGAATTGATTTATCTCGTGCAAAATTTAGAAAATGTTTTGAAAATACCATCCTGTATGACTCCTTCAAAATAACAAAACTCGGATTTTGCGTTTGCTATTGTAAAGCATAAGCAAACATTGCCAATTTGCCATCAGTTCCCGATAAACCGTTATAGGAAATGCACACCCCAAGGGCTCCTATGTAGATTATGGAGTGGGAATTGCAGACAAAAAAGAGTCTCTTAATGAAAATCGGTAAGATTGAAAAAGCCTCTAATAGAGTATTTAAAGTTTCTTGTCCGGCCTAAAAAGGGTGCTTAATAGTCCACAAGTAAACCTCAAACAACTTCCATTTTTGATAGAACGAAGATTTCTTCGAATTAATATAGAAGCTGGTCCAAAAATAAGTTTTAGAAGTCGTGCAGGATGTTATTCCGAACTGAGATCCGCCTTCTTAGAAGCCGGAATGCTCCATTGCGTTGTCTGCCCCGACCAGTTCAGATTTAATAGAAAGCCCAATAATATGAGCCCTAAGGCAACTGCGAATAGATATTGTGGTACAACGAAAAACTGTTGAACAGAACAGACGGTAAGAATTACGACTGTAGAGAAAGGAAGGGAAAGAGCAAGGATATTGAGGGCCATTTCCAAATTAAAGGTCGATTTGGCAGCACCCCGCTGCCTCTCCAGGACAGACACGGCCGAAATATGTGCAAAGGGCCAAAAACTACAGGCACTTTGAGGGAAAATAACCGCAAGTAAGATCATTATTGTTGAAGAAAGCGGAAAAAAGAAAATAAAGGTGGCGCTGAGTAAGAAAGCAAAACCGGAACGCAGCAATAATACGGAAGCAATTTTTTTGAAGGAGTGCCAATTGATCTTTACCGCTAGACCAATAAACAATAGTACCATTGGTGTCATCAAAGCACTCATCCGCCCAATCCCCTCCCGCAAAAAAGCGGGTAAAGTAGTCATATTGGCTCCCATACACAACATAATAATGGCTACAATGATCACCAGGTTGACGGGTTCTCTGGCTAAAGACAATAATAGTCCTTTCAATTTACTCTCGGTTGCTTCAAGATTCCCTTTCTGAACCTGATAATACAACTGCATGGCAAATAAGTACAAAAGAATCAATACAAATATTTTATTTCCAATATCTGCCAATGCTGCATAAGCAAGGCCATCTTCTCCTAAATATTCCGCAATAAAAGGGAAACAAGACAGGCCAGGTGCAAAGGAAGGCAGTAGCAGTAGCATGGTCCTAAAATCCGGGTCATCCATATTCTTACCGGTAAATGCAGGCAGCACGAAGCGACTTGCTGCCAATAGCGAAAAGTTGGCCAGTAATGCCAACACTGGTAATACGAGTAGTGAAGTATCGATTTTAACTTTGAGCAAGGCAACAAAAATTGTTGCTGGCAAGGCGATGCTCAGGATCAGGACTTTAATCCCATCCAGTTTGTCTTTACTCTGAATTTTTCTTTTCAACAACACTCCGATAAAGATCAGCAGCAAAAGAGAAAGCGTTTTCTGAATCGCGGGATTCATAAATTGCCATTTTTTCAAATTAAAGAATTACTCCTAGCTGTCTTGGATGTACAGCCAGGAGTATCTTAAACCAAATCGATGTTTTGTTCTTTTGTATTTGTGGTTGTTAGAGGCCCCTTATCCCACTACTTTTTTGAAGGAGTCCACAAACATTTCCATTTCCTTCATGGTACCCATACTAACACGGCACCAAGGTTTGTCTTCGATTTCAAATACACGGACACCAATCCCATGATCAAACATTTGATCCAGGTAGGGTTGGCCTTCCATTTTAAGTGGGAAAAGCATGAAGCTCGTATACGACGGAATTGGATCGTAACCAAGATTCGAGATGGCCTCAAATACATATTCACGCGTTTCTTTCGTCCATTTTCGGGAGTTTTCCTGAAACGCAGTATCCTCCAAACTGGCCATGGCACCCTTTAAAGCCGTGACATTCAGCCCCATGTTTGACCGAACCATAGAAGTAATCTTCTTTAAGGTCTCAGGTAGAGCAACCGTATATCCCACTCTAATTCCTGCCATTCCATGGATCTTGGAAAAGGTACGGGTTACCATTAGGTTTTTGCCCGCCCTTACCAAGTCTACCATGGAAGAAGAAGCCGGATTATCCAGGAATTCAAGATAGGCCTCGTCCACAAAAACGAGCGATTGATCAGCAGCTTTTGAGCAGAAGGCTCGGAGTTTTTCAGCATTTGTAATGGAGCCGGTTGGGTTGTTTGGATTACAGACGTATACTAATTTGGTTTTATCATCCATCGCGGCCATCATACCGTCCAGGTCATGTGCGTAATCAGAAGTCAGAGGCACACTTTTCCATTCTGCTTTGAAAGCTAAAGCTGTTTTGATCAGAGACATATAGGCTGGATCCGCCGAAACTACATTCCCTCCATCGATGAAGGAAACGATCGCAGTTTTCTCTAGAATATCAGTAGATCCTGGTCCCAATAATATGTGTTCAGGTGTAACACCTTCTTTTTCGGCAATCATACTTTTGAGTCGAGCTGCATCCTGGTGACCATACCGATTACCTCCGGCAACAGCCTCCATAATTGCCACCTTCGTTCTCGCCGACGGGCCATATGGATTTTCATTAGCCAACAGGCGAGCTCTCAGTTTGCTCAGATCGGGTGGAAAACTAAAATTGCGTTCCCAAATCCGAGGCTCGGAATACCAGGTCTTTTCTGTCTTTTTGGCCTCTACAATGGTCGGCGCTAAAAACATGCCGGCAGCAGCTAGACCTGAAGATTTGAGCCAATTGCGTCGATTCGTCTTTTGTGTCATCATCAGTTTTATTTATTGACTTAATATGGTGGTGCAGTGTAATGAGCTTTGATTGGTGTGTACCTAGAGGTTCTTATAGATCCGGAATGGGACATCATCGTAATTCCCGGTCCACTCCAGACGGGTACTACCTTGGAACAGTGAAAAGTCCTCTTCAAAAATGATCTCTCCCTTAGTATCAGTTGTATATTCCCCCACCAATTCTGTTTCGAGCACAAATACTCGAATCTGCAAACCAGGTATTGGAATTGAATCAATGCCCTTGGTATGATCCAGGATATTGGTTTTATCCAAATCGTAAAATGTTGCCTTCAATTTCAGTGTATTATCGACCGTCGGAGTCATTTCTTCAAATTGGGCCAAAACCGGCGATTCAAGAACGTCGAAGGCCAAATCTTCTTCCAAACATCCGGTCAAAAAGACTACCGTGAGGGAAAGCAGCGTGATATATCTTAATTTGAAATAATTCTTCATGATAAAAAATTTACTAAACCCGGTGATTCATCTTCTTGTAAACTCCGATCAAGCAGGAGTTCCAACTTCGGAAGCTCCTGCCTGACAGAGGAAAAATCACTAGGTCAAAACAAAACTATATTTATGAAAAACCAACGCGCAAATCATTCTGCCCACCACAGTTTGGTGAGCTTGTTGTCAGGGCCTCCATTGAGGCTCGCTCCCGCTTCAACATTAGTACCATTCAATGAATACTCCGATTCCGGATATCTCAGTCGAGTAGGTACTTCACCACTATTCTCAAATATTGAATTCGGACTGGCATCAGACAAGACGGGAAAACCAGTACGGCGAAACTCCGTCCACGCTTCAATCCCCTGACTAAAAAGCGCTTTCCACTTTTCAGTCATGATGGTTTCGAGGTCTGCTGTTTTACCCGTCATGTAATCTGCCGGCATCTCCAAACCGTATTGACCAAAAGAAGCTGCTACAGCGGCCTCCAGATATTCCTGAGCAGTCAAACCGCCGCTGTAAGTACCATCTAAAGTGGCCTCTGCCAAAGCAAATAGCAATTCGCTGTAGGTCATGATGTAGAAAGGCGCTTTTTCTTGGGTAAAAAAGGATCCTGGCCGCGAAGCAGTATTGATAAAGGCACTGGCTAAGGCTTCCGGTAAACCATTCGGAGCACCGGCATAACCGCCAGCCATATCACCAGCAATAGCTGGTTCGGCATAGACGAGAATACGAGGATCCGTTGCCTGGCCATTACCGTCGGTCATTGCGTCGATCAAAGTATTGCTGATCGACCAATCTTCCCTGGCATCGAACACCATAATTTCGTGCCACGCATTGTTGTTGTTGTCATTATTACGGGCTTCGTGGACCAGCAATGCAAAGTCATCATTACTGGTAAAGATGGGGTAGGTAGCAGGGTTGCCCATAATCTCTGCAAAAATTGCGGCCGATTCTGAGGGCTTCTTCGAAGCTTGCCGATTCGCCAGTCTTAGGCGTAATGAGTTGGCAAACTTCTTCCAACGAAGGATATCGCCACCAAAGACGATGTCGCCTCCCACAGACGGACCACTTTCATCTAACGACTCTGCTGCTGCTTTCAGGTTATCGAGCATACCGGCATAGATTATCTCTTGAGAGGAGTATACCGGAGCGAGATTTCCGTCACTTCCCTGTAGAGCTTCGGTATAAGGCACAGCCCCCCAGACATCCGTAACTACTGAAAATAAATAGGCTCGCATGATCATGCCGATCGCCGCATAGTTAGGATTGAAGAACGGGCCTTCCGGATCACTTGACAGGTCAATAACTTTTTGGAGATTAATCAGCCCCTCATTGTAAAAACCCTGCCAATTGTTATTCCTCATGGAGGCATCCGGATTGTAAGTATCACCTTCGTTCGTATACTGGTTACGGGCAAAATATTGCACCCACAACATACCCCCGTCTAATCCGAGTCTCTCCAAGCGCGTGCGATGCCCGTGAATCCGATCCACAGCCTCTCGCACTCCATAGGGGAAGATCACATCGGGTGGCACAATAGTAGGTTCGTTAGGATTGAGGTTGAGATCATCAAATCCTTCTGTACAACTCCCAAACAGCAGCATAAGAACCACTAGTGGAAACAGATGGATGGAACGTGTATTTATTTTAAATTTCATGATTGCTCGTTTTTTAGAAAGTCAGATTTAAGTTGGCTCCGATACTTCTGGTAGAAGGCAAGGTTGCGTAGTACAATGCCCCCTGCAAATTCCCCCCGTAAATGTTCAATTCAGGATCAATCTGTGGATGGGTGTTGTACAACATGGCTACATTGCGCCCAACAATCGATAACTTGGCACTTTGTACCCAATTGATCTTATCCATGAAAGACCGGGGTAGTACATAGGAAATTCTGACTTCGCGGAGTTTGATATAGCTGGCTTCATAAATGGCTCCCTCATTCACAGAACGGACACTCAACTGTCTGGTCACTGATTTCGTCGGCTGCACTACGTCGTTCACAACGTAGACCGGACTGTCGTCAGAACCAATATTCTTCACACCAACCCCAATAACGCCCTCTTCACGTCCAAGGGCAGTGATTGGATAGATACCCGTTTGCATACCTGTCGAAGTACTTTCATCGGCGAGATCTCCACCAACCTTTGCATCGATCAAAGCACTGATGGAAAACCCTTTGTAGGTGAAGGTATTTTGGATACCGCCAACCCAGTTAGGAGTTACATTTCCAATGACTTTTAGGGATTCCTCCTTTTGTGGAATTCCGTCCTTATAAATGATCTGGCCGGCAAACTCTCCATCCGGAACCCTTTTGTACGCACTTCCAAATAAGGTCCCGTAGGCTTCTCCTACTCTCGCTTCCAAGCTCAATCCGCGACGGGAATGGAGTACGATGGTCTCTAAGACATTGCCATTAGCATCCGTGAACAATTCTTCAACTCTGTTTCGGTTGCGGGCAAAATTGACCGATACATCCCAATTCAAGCCAGCGGCAGATTTTAGTGGAGAAGCATAAAGAACCGCCTCGATTCCTTTGTTAGAGATCTTCCCGGCATTGATCAATTTGCTGGCATAACCCGTTGCCCGGGAAACAGAAATATTAATGATTTGGTCTTCCGTTGTTTGATCGTAGTAAGTAAGCTCCAAGCCTACCCGGCCATTGAAAAAACGAAGGTCCGTGCCAAATTCGATACCAGTTGTACTTTC
>JANQRV010000257.1 GCA_028284395.1 Saprospiraceae bacterium | reverse complement strand
CGATGAGCGTCAAAATAGTCCTGAGCGTCTTTGACCGATTGTTTGTCGATTTCATTCAGCCGTTTATTGCATTGGGTTGAAAACAGTTGGAAATTAGGTGTCAATGATTCCAATAGCAACATTTTTCCTGCTCGGGAGAGTCCATTTTTTGTCATCCTAACCTCCGAAATAACCAGGAATTGTTCTGCCATTTTTTTCAACTGAGCAGCCACTGCTTTCAGTTTTTGAGGATTTTCAGGGAAAATCTCATCAATAAGTTTTTCCCGTTTCAGGGCTTCGCCTTTGAAACTTGGACCAAACTCTACAATATGGGTACAAAGTTTCATGTAGTCTTTCTGAGTTGTTGATTGTTTTACGTAGGCCTCATATCGTTTGAGTTTGGAAGAGGGTATCAAGCGAAGCGTTTGTAGGAGTGGACTGTTATGCATCTGTCAACATAGTTTTACCAATAGTATACAAAAATCTTTCGACGAAAATTGCGGTATCTCCAATAGTTTTATCATTAATTCCTTGGTTGGATTCCAACGTGTTAGGGTATTAAGCTTTTATTTACAGTGAGTTATGGTGTGATGATTGCAAAGACGTTCCAACCTGCCGCAGATTTTTTCCTTAGCTGTCTAGCTTGAGGAGGGTATATTGCCTGCCATGCCCCTAACTCGGAAAGCAACTAAATTTTCAGCAATGGGTAGAATCCTGATACGCAATTGGAGTTCTTTTTGCATGCAGCGAACTATTTTGAGCCTGCTTCCGTTATAAGATTGTACAAATATTGCCGATCCAGAGATTTCATTGTTGATCGTACCCAACAAAATTAACTCGACAACAATGATGATCAATAAATCGGATTTCTGTTTTGAAACCAATTCATTCTCCTTCCGAGAGACGCATACCTGTTTTTTACAGGTACTTTTCTTTCTAATTTCTTCTGCTTTTACTTCGGTCAGATTGATAGCAAAGTCCTCTAGATTCATATACTTCATTATTTCTATCTATAAACTCAATCTAATCAGATTGAAAAATATTTCCTTTTTTTATCAAATTATATATGATGGTTTCATATATTTAATGATAAGGTTATATCAGTCCTTCCATAATTCCAAAGCTTCTTCTTTCACTTCCCTGAATGGGATCGCAATTTTGTAAAGCTATGACCCACTATACCTTTCACTGCAAGGTGCTTACCCATATGTTTATGAATCGCATTAAAGTTGCAAAGCCGGAGTTGCGGACCGACAGCTTCAAAGGAATTTTGAGGCGAACGTGGAGACAGGTCAATGGTCATCTGCCCGGTGTAGCTTCGCAGCAACTCGAAAAAATGGAATCGACCATTTTTGGTGGGTCAGACCAGAAGGTTGGTCGCAGTAAAGTCGTGGTGGAAATTGAAGCCGATCCGATTGATTTTCAAAATTATTCGTTGTTGTCGCACCGAAAAGTAAGAAAGGAAGGAAGGGATTCTCCCGCATTGTCCATTCCACCCGGTACAACTTTTCGCCTGCATTTGAAACTGCTCAAGTTGGTTCACTGTGATCAAAAAGATGAGAAGGGGAGGGAACTCGTACTTATGGATGAAAAACGATTGTTTAACCTTTTCGTCCTGGCAACCTTTATTTCTGGCTTTGGAAAAAGAGGGAGAAGAGGATATGGCAGTATAAATATTACGAAGGTTCTCGAAAATGGACAGGAGCTGGATGACTTCAATCCACCGGATAGTTATGAAGCATTGTTGGATGTAATTGATTCCGTCTTTGTAGAAACGAAAGAGCCTGGTCAGTCATTTTACAATATCGATGATCAAGAAGGATGCATCCGATCGAGATTAAAAACTAAGCGTAGACCAAATATCGAATCCATCCACATTCTTGAACCAAAGAAAAGACGGCACATTATTGACCAGATTGGTATGGTGTCAAGTATGCTCCTGGCAGATCATGGTCAAAATTATCAAAGAACGCTCGGAGCAGGAAAGCCACGATTTGCCTCTCCCTTGATGGTTAGTCTCATTCCTGGACCCGGAGACTTGTACAGACCGGTCGTCGCTAAATTAGCCACGATACCTCCTGGCAAAAGGAGGGATAATCCTGATGCCAATCCCAAACAAACCCTATTTGAAGAATTTATTAACGGCCTCAAAGCTCCATACAAGAAAACTGAGGCAGATTATATAAAAGCAGGGAAAACGATTAATAAATCGCAATGGCAAAACCGCCATCGCAAACGCTAAGACCATGGATCAATACTTATTCCTTTGCACCATAGGCCCAGTCCAATCCTTCATTCAGGAAGCCCGTAAGACCAGGGATCTTTTCAATGGCAGTCAGATCCTTTCTCAGCTCATTGGTATAGGGATGGAGGTCGTGGGTAAAGAATTTATCATTTTCCCCCATCCGGATATTTCCGTTTCCTATCCAAACCGTTTCATCGCACTGCTTCCGAAAGAAAGCGATCCTTCTGCGACTGGAAAGGTCGTTGAAAAAGCGATTCGCCAAACTTTTAATTCCATGGCTAGAGATGCCATTGATTTTAGAAAGATAGGGATCGCCCCTCCCGGGTTTTGGCTTCAGGTAGAGCAACACCTCGAAATATTCTGGGCTGCCCTACCTCTTAAGAGTTCGTCTGAATATTGTGAAGTTTACCAAGAACTGGAGCAAACTTTGGGAGCCATAAAAAATGTGAGGCCCTTTGATCAGTACGCATACCAATTGGACCCGGATGGGACCGTCACGCTCGGAGAACGGGGACGAAAATGCAACCTGGACGGAAAAAACAATGCGTTGTTCTACCGGTCTCGGGATAAGAAGAACCCCAGACCTCTTCCTTTCATGCTGCCATCCGAAACCATGGCCCATTCTGGGGATCAAATGCATCGAGGTGAAGCCATCAGCGCCATTGGTTTTCTAAAGCGATTCTATAAGAAGCAAGATTTTCCTTCTGTGGCAGACATAGCACTGAAGCAAAGTGTAAAAAAATTGCTTGAAGCCTCGAACGAGCTGGAATGTCCAGTGAAATTTTTGAAGTGCATCAACACCCAGTTACTTTATGAAAATTACACCGATTCCGAAGATCGAAGGAGGAAGATCCTGGATGAACTTGACGAGAACAAGGTGCCGGTCAACATTGAAGTCATTAAAGGTTATCAGGAGGAGGTCTGGAAAAAACTCAAGAGTCTGGAAAAAACCGGTCCCCTCATCCGTTTTACACCGTACTACGCCATTCTGCTTTTCGATGGTGACAATATGGGGAAGTGGCTCGGTGCGGATCCAGAATTGGTTCAGATCGACAGTGGAGAGGAGCTTTTGGACTTCCATCGGCAATTCGCCAAGCAGCTGGCCGGCTTTGCAATTGCTGCTACCGAAGAGACTCAACAGAAGTTTGATTCCCGGGTCGTTTATGCGGGAGGCGATGATTTTCTGGCCCTTGTCAATTTAAACCAATTATTCCCTCTCCTCAAAAGATTGCGGGAGCTTTTTCGGGAGAAAGTGTCAGACAGCCTTTCTTCTTTCCTACAGCCTGGTAAAGAGTTATCCTTTACGGCCGGGATCTGTATAGCCCAGGTGAAGGAGCCCCTGCGGTTGGTCCTAAGGGAAGCAAAACGGATGGAAAAGGCCGCGAAGAAAGAATTTAAAGAGGTGGGCAAAGACGCCATCGGCATTACCCTGATCAAAGGATCTGGAGAACGCCATGAAATCTACTGGCGGCAATTGCGGGGGGAGCAAGCGAATGTGCTGCTATTTGAAAAGATCCTCGCGAGGCTCCAATCGACGGATTTTTCCGACAACTTTATCCTGAACCTGGATCGGACTTTTAGTCCACTCTCGGAGAAGAAACCTACCCAAAAAGCATTTCTCAACCTTGGAAAAGAATTGGTTATGGCAGAAACGATGCGCCTGGTTCGACGCTCCTATTGCGGAGTGAACGATCCGATGAAGAAAGAAAAAGCCTGTAAGGATATGTTTGAACCTTTAAAGAAATTGTTCGATCAATTTCCCCATTGGTGGAGCAATTTTATCAATACGCTGCACTTGCTGAATTTTCTTGAAAATGAATTAAATCTGATCGAAGATGGTACACAGAATCCGAGCGCTTGACCCCTTGTTTTTTCGCGATGGCCGTCCCTTTACTATGGGGGACGATACTATGGCAGCAGGCATCTTTCCTCCTTATCCGGGGGTACTGTACGGTGCCTTGAGGGCAGCTAAAGCTTGTAAATTGGGTATTCCGGTAACTGAAATCGAGCCACGGACATCGGGTTTGCGGATCACCGACATCCGGCTTTACCGGGAGGAGGACAATGTCCACTATTTTCCCACTCCCCTGGACCTGGTAGCGACCGATGAAGAAAATACAAAAACGGGGCGGTTGCTGGAACTGAAGAAAGTCCCACAACGTATATGCACAAATTCAGTATTCAAGGACTTCCTTTTGATGGCCCCTTCGGCGGAAAAGGTAGACAGCGCCGAGGGCACGCTGATCAATAAATCATTATTGGAAGCGTACTTGGATATAGGAACAGCGTCGGAGTATCGATATGAATTGCGGAATCCTACAAAGGAGCAGTTTTTCATGGAGGAAGCCAAAATCGGTTTGGCGCGCGATACCTATCGGAAGAATGCCCGCGAGGGATATCTTTATCGCATCTCAATGAGCCGGTTGCAAGGTATTCATTTTGACATCGAAACCAATCTACAACCGGGCGAGACAACGTCTTTGATCAAACTTGGCGGAGAGGCTCGCCAGGCCGTGTTGTTCTCCCTACCGACGGCTACCACAGACCGGTACCCGTTGGCCTACACCAGACCGAAAGCTAAAAACTGGTTCAAAATCTATTTGGCGACACCCGCCTTATTTCGGAATGGTTATTTCCCTGATCTAAAAACCCTTTTCAGCAGAAACGACTTGGAAATCAAGGCTGCAGTCGTTGGAAAAAAGCAACACATCGGCGGTTTTGATATGAGGCAAGGGATGCCCAAGTCGATGTTGAAGGCAGTTCCGGCCGGCAGCGTATACTACTGTTTTGCCAATGAAGGCATAGGTGACCTTACCAATCTTCCCGCCTCGATCAGCGAATTCCGGGCGGAGGAAGGCTTCGGTCTGTATCACATCGGCGCGGTTCATCAAATGCGCGAAAATTCCACAACATGACTTCTACAATCAAATTAGTAACCACGGTAGGCGTATCTCTTTTGACCAATTTCGATAGTCCGGAGGTACAAAAGGCATATGCCGCCCGGCATATAGGAGACCTCGGTATTGGTGCCCACTTACGAGGCATGTTGCGGGGAGAATCCGTCAGCCCCTTGATCGAGGAAAGAATCAGGGAGAACATCGGTTCTTACTTTTTGAATCAAACTTATCTCGAAGAGCAGAAGAGACCTGCTTCGAAACCAAAATGGAAATATGATCCGGATCGAAAGTCCGTTAACCGGCACGCCTCGGCGGAGATCCAAAGTACACTGGAGATATTGAAACGAAAGGCATTTCAGGAGAAAAACGTCCAGATCTACTTACTGTGCACAGATACGCCAGTTTCAGGCCTGGCCGCTTCGCTCATCAAGGAGGCATTGGAAAAGATCCAACTGCTGTGGGAAGGAAAGCTAAGCGTGAAAATTAGATTGATCGAAGGCTTGCAAATATTTGATAAAAAAGAGTTTGAGGATAAGGGATTCGATGGCTTGTTTGCCGAAATTCAGAAGGTAAAAAAGCTCTTTCCTAGGAATGCTCCACTACATTTGAATGTCACTGCTGGCTATAAGGGTGTTTTACCGGTCTTGTCAATCATTGGCCAACTGTTCAGATACCCGCTCTACTACGTTTACGAACACGCCAATTCTTCCAATACCGCAGACGCCCTGATCGAGATCCCGCCCATGCCGGTCCAGTTTGATTGGACCAAGGCGGATTTGTGGCAGCCGTATCTGATGGAGGAAAAGCCAAAGGGTTTGTCTGAGCTTGAAAAACAATTGTTTGAAGAGCAGTTGGTGCCCTACCGGCTTTTTTCTCCCGATGGACAGGGCAATTTTCAACGCACTTCCCTCGGCAAGATCTTCAACAGCTATCTGAACGAAAATACGCCACACGGGAATACCGTGTTGGGTCTATATATGGAATATAAGTTCCTGGATTTTTTTCTCGAGGAATTCGACCAGAGTTACAATGTTCGGCACAGCATTGATCAAGATGAGGTGGAAATAGATCTTCTATTGGATAATATTGAATCAGGTAATCAAATATGGGTGGAAGTGAAGGCCTTCAACCAGGTGAGGCATGCCTACGACCTTAATGGCGAAAAAGATCTGCAGAAGAGAAATTACAAAAAAAAGAAAATAAATCGATACGGAGAGAAACTCGCGAAACAGCTAGGGAAATTAAGTGCTGACAATATCCGCAATAAGGAAAGTTTTTACCTAATGGTCTTTTACCAGCGATTTCAAGACCCGGAAGAAGAGAAGTTTAAGCTCAATCTGCAAAAACTCAAAGAGACAATTTCAGATGCAGGAATAGGCGAATTTCGCGTTTTCGTAGTAAAGATTAATTTGTCCATGGATCTGGCGGCCAGCGCATCGAACAATCCTTACAAACAGGAGATCATGAATAAGAAAATAACCATGGACGCTGAGAAACTGAAACCTGATCCCCGCCGCCCTTACAATCGCTATTTGTTGCTCAAAGAATACGATTATTATAAAACCTGCTAATCCAAAAGATATGTACCAAACCGCAAAACCCTTGTTTATGTGCTGCCAGACACCGCTACATGCAGGTCGGGGAGACGACCTGGGGGTAGTAGACCTGCCAATCCAGCGCGAAAGACATACTGATTTTCCAAAGGTAGAAGGCTCCAGTTTGAAGGGCGCCTTTAGGGAGGCATTTGCTACTCAAAACCGTAGCATTAAATTGTTCGATGAATCTGTTCAATTAGAGCCAGGTAAGTCAATGAACCTGGTATTTGGACATCCCGACCGGGGAGACGAACATGCCAGTGCTATTGGAATCTCTGATGCTCGACTTTTACTGTTCCCTGTCAAATCCCTTCGGGGTATTTTCACCTGGGTCAGCTGTCCGATGGTATTGAGTAAGTTTCGTCGGGAGTTGCAGGATGTGGCACAGCCATCCATTGGTGATTTCGATGATTTTGATTTTGAAACCATGACGGGGCAGGTCTCCGGCTCACAACTTCTGATTAACGGCGGCACTACCTTGGTTCTTGAAGAATTTGCCATACCGGCTACTCCCTCCGCAGAGGTAACCCGATTAGGAGAAGCATTTTCTAATCTCCTGGACCTGGAAGTGCTTCCCCAAAAACTGGCCATTCTTTCTGACGAATCCTTCCGCTATTTTGTGAAATATACAACCGAGGTGATCACGCGGATCAAGATAGGGGAAAAAGGGACAGTCGTGGCTGGGCCCTTCAATGAGGAATACCTTCCGGAAAAGACGGTTCTTTATACCCACATCACCGCAAGCCGAATCTTTCAGGAGGAAAAAGAACAAAAAGGGATCTTCGCTCTCACGGAAACCGATAAAACAAGGGGTACAACCGAGGCTGAAAAGGTAGCCGGCTACTTCAAAGCCGGGCTTCCCGACATTGTACAGGTAGGTGCCAATGCCACACTCGCTAAAGGGCTATTGAAAACCATAAAAACACACTTATGAATACAACAGATGATACATTCGATCGGATCATTTACAACATTGGCCAGGAAAGGGCAAAAAAAGCTTTCGCACTTGCTAAGGAGGGCATGGTGAAAGAGGAACAGAATGGGAAAAACAAGTCGACAAAGGGGAACTACGCTTCCTATGTTCGACGATTTCCCATGTTGATCAAAGTCAACGGACTGACTTACGCCCTGTCTTTTGCCTACAGTAAAGCGCAATCCGACCCTGATTGGAAAAACCTCTACCTCCATGTCGGTGAATGGCTCAAAGCCGAACCTACCGGAATCCTGGAGGAAAAGCTGAAAAACTTTACCAGAAAGCACAACAGGAAACTCATGGAAGTCGTCGTAGCATTGGAATACGAGGAACTGATGTGGGCTACTGCGGAAGTTATCGAATTATTTGATTGGTTAAAGAGGTTCGCTTATGAAGATAAATGAAATCCCAGTTCAGCAGAAAAATTTTTCTCTGTTTGTCAATAAGCGGGTACCCAAACGGGATTGGGGAAGCCCCCCCTTATACTATGACCAAAAGGACTACAATGATAGAAAGAATAAATATGATCATGAGGCAAAGAGAAAGGGTAGCAAAAGACCAAAAAAGGTTGAATTCAAAGTTTGGGATATTAAAAAGCAACAGTTTCAACAGAAAGATCCTTTTTTTACTTTTTCTGCCCATAGCTTGGAGAAGTATGCCTTGGAGAGCAAAGAGGTCTTTTGTCAATGGTTGGGAGCCGATAAGGTTGGTACCCATGGGGTTTACGCCAAGTCGAGACTTGTAATAGGGTTAGGAGGACCATCCATTTACGAAAACGACATCTGCCTCCATCATTTGTATGGCTTCCCATATATCCGTTCTTCGGCAATCAAAGGAGCGGTCCGGAGCTGGGTGATCTTCAAGTATTTCGATGAGAGCGAAGATAAGGCCTTTAAGGACCCTGATTTCTGCTCTTTTTTTGGTGACATACCTGGTGAACTGGGCGTTGACCACGGAAAAGGTAATGCAGTTTTTGGAGATGCTTTCCCTACGGATGATGTTCAGATTATTACCGATATCATCAATGTTCACTATCGCGATTATTATGAAAAGGGCAAGGAACCGGTGGATAGTGATGATCCCGTTGTTATTAATTACCTGACGGTAGAAAAGGGGGCAGAATATCAGTTGCTCTACGCTTTCAGAAACAGGGACATCACCTTTACAGGAAAGTTAGCTCAGGCCCTTCCGGCCGCTAATGGCCAGCCGTTTCGTATCTTGGAACACTTGATCCTGGAAGCACTCTGCGAATGGGGCGTTGGGGCCAAAACTTCTTTGGGGAGGGGAAGGTTAATACAAAAATGAATACCTGATGCTGAAAACGTTGTTCAGTTATGCTTACGAAACCCGCCGGGGACAATTGGCGCTCATATTGGCCATCACGATCTTGATGAGTTTCCTGATCGCCCTGGGAAACAAGGAAAAGTGGTGGGACAATCTCCTGGACCCGGCCATTGGTCTGGGTACCTTCCTGTTTGCCATTTTTGTCTGGTACCGGGATCTTGCCCAAAACTGGGAAAACTCCCTCCCCAAGCGCCTGAGTGTGCGATTTGTTTTCGACGGGCAGCTCGTATTATTTTGCCGGAATGCGCAACTGGCCAGCGAAGCCGACATTCGCCAATGGGGGCAACAAATTGGCAGCCAGATGTGCAACGGCGAAAACCTGAACTTCCGTCCCTTCTTCGAAACGCGCCTGGGTGTCCCAAAGCGCGATGAACGGGGAGATTTTTACAAACCCTACTTCTTACAAATATTCCTGACAGAATTGCCGTCCCGGAAGAATACCGAACTAACCGAAAAGGTGAAGGAAGGCCACTACCTGCGCTGGGAGCAAGGCCGGGCCGGCCACCAGGAGTCGGCTTGGAGGCAGCATCCCATCAAATTGCCGCCGCTGGACCAAAACGATGCATTATGATGAAAACCACCACAGCACCTAATATTCTTACGACTCTGGTCCGGCAGTTGTCCGGGACCACTTACCGAATCGTCTTCGAAGCTCGTCAATCGGCGCTTCTTCCCGCTTATCCTCCCGAGCTGGCGGCCGTATTGCGCGGGGCGCTGCACACGGCGGTTGCCCATCTGTATTGTAACGGCCGCCGTCCGGGCGGAGGTAAGCCCTGCCAACGATGCAATTGCCTGTTCGGTACCCTCCTCGAACCACAAATGCCTCCGGATCATCCGGATGCTAGAAGATTTCGTAATCCGCCGCCGCCCTACCGGTTGTCTGTGGTGACCGATCGCCGATGGTTTTCTCCCGGCGATCGATTGACCTTTGAGTGTACTTTATTGGGCGCTGTCAATGAACAGATCAAATCCCTGATCCTGGCCTGGCAGTGGATGGCCTGGAACAACCTCGGGCAAAAGCCCGGTAGCTTCCGCTTGTCCAGCGTTCATGCTCGGTCGTGGGAAAAGCCGGACAAAAGCGCCTCTTACCCTGTATTGGAGAATACTACTTGGTACGATGGTCCTCTTCCCGGATCAATCAATTTCCTTGCCTTGCCCGAAACCGATCGGGTGGAATTGTTTTTCAGTTCCTTGACCGTCATCAGGCAAAAGGGCCATACCGTTTTGCTGCCCTCTTTTACACTCCTGGTTGAGCGACTTTGGCAAAGAGCCAGCTTGCACGTCAGCCTCTATGGACAAACAATTGGAGAATTGCACGAACTCCCTGAATACCTGCGTCAATTCGCTGCAAGAGTAAAAGCCGAACCGGTGGACCTGAAGATAGGACACTGGGAGAAAAAACAACACCATCGCCATCGAAGAACAAATCATCATCACCGACATCAAATTACTGGAATCCGCGGTACCATTAGGTATTTCGGCCCGGAATTGAGTGGATTCATACCCTTGCTCCTTCTAGGACAGGACATTGGCGTCGGCAAGTACATCCCCTTTGGGATGGGCCGATTCATGGTTCGGTATTGATGTTTTAATATATCTCGCCTCTTCAGGCCAAACCGATTTCAATTCGGGACATCCGACACCTACCAAAATCAAAAGGATGTCTTGACCGAAGGAATTGTTTGGCGTAAGTCTCGTCTCGTCATCCATTTTGATGGGGCGCCAACGGCCTGTTTGTGGCTGTCGGTAAGCCTGTTGTTCCTGTCATTCTTCTATGACTTTTTCCGCCGAAGCTTCCGGAAAGGGCTCGTAGTCGCTTGATAATCCATTGTATCAGTCCATGGGTGATGCAAAGGGGAAAGAATGAACCGGGAGCGGCTTTGCGGCATTTATCGCGAGCTTTTGTCTGGGCCAAATGCGCCTTCGACAACAGCCTCTGCTTTGCCTGCTGCGACCCCTCCCATTCATTATTCACCTTTAAATCTTTCAACGATGACGATTTTAATTGCTAGTAATCCGGCGGGGTATTCCTTTTCTCCTATTGGTACCGATGATATAGTCGGCCCCAAGGCTTAACTACTGGAATAACCTTTTAACCGGGAGGGGGCTTTCCTTCCCGGTTTTGTTGTGTATCCATTATATGGGAGTCAAATGGGTAACTACTGGATTTGCGAAAAAACAAATTCTTGATATTTTCTGATAATCAAAGATTTACCTTCTTGTTGGAAATTTGTGTCTTTGAGAAATCTTCGAAAGATGGCTTGTAGATGGTCCTTAAAACATCATTTTCGAAGAAATGAATGCATAAGCAACTATATTGATGTCAATATATCAGAATTACAAACAATTAGATATTCAATAAAGTAGTATGTGAGCCTGGTTTTCGAAATTATTCATTTTTGCATGCCTGGATTTGTTGCTTTCGAAAATTTCGATTCGTTTAAAATGTTGATTTTCAATACGTTGTTTTGTACTAAAGGCTTGAAGTGCAGCAATTGGCTTTTTCCCAAACTCGGATTTGCGAAAAATGAACTGATAAATATATAATAAACTGAAAATGAATATTATGTTGCAGTTTCTTGAATTAAATTGTATATTTCTGATCTGCCATTCTTCAGGATTGGCACGCTATCCGGGCAGTGTAATTCCTTCGGGATGTTGAAACGTCACTATGTTATGTTACAGTATGACACGATATAATTATCCGGGCAGTGTAATTCCTTCGGGATGTTGAAACACGCAGGACTCAAAGAGTCAAACCAAGTACCTATAAATTATCCGGGCAGTGTAATTCCTTCGGGATGTTGAAACTCTGTTCGATCTCCAGCGGAGAAAGAAGAGGACTCCGTCCGGGCAGTGTAATTCCTTCGGGATGTTGAAACCACGGCTCCAAAACCACAGGGGTATGTACGTATAGTCCTCGTCCGGGCAGTGTATTTCCTTCGGGATATTGAAACCGCGGAACAAGTGACTATTCACGTTCTCAAACATAGTCCTGGTAGTGTATTTCCTTCGGGATGTTGAAACTTCGCATCCACCACAGGGTTCTTCAAATTAACCTAGTCCGGGCAGCGTATTTCCTTCGGGAGCTTCTAAACCCATCAATCATTAATTTCAAAGCCGGATCTACCTCAGGATCCGGCCAATCAATCCTTCGCGATCTTGCCTTATTGTTGTGAACTTATATTGTTATACAATTGCAAAATGATGCATTATGTACCAGCAGATATGCGATTGGGCTAGGCTAGTAGAGGCCTGGGAAAAGGTCGAAGCCAAAAACACGGCGGGAGGAGTTGATCGGGTAAGGGTAGGCGAATTCAAGCTGGACTGGGAAGACCGGTTAAAGGCCTTACAGAAGGAACTGGAGCAACAACGGTACATTCCCGAACCCTATCTGACTGTCAAGATTCCGAAAGACAAAGGAGAATACCGTGAGTTGGGGTTGTTGACCGTGCGCGACAAGATTGTACAACAATCCATTTTATCGGTGATTGGTCCGGTGCTGGACGACCTGTTTCTGGATACTAGCTATGGCTATCGCCGAGATAAAGGCCCGGTGAAAGCCGTAAGGCGCACCTGGCACGAGATCCATCACTGCCGGCGCTATTGGTTTGTCAATCTGGATTTCGACAGCTTTTTCGACAATATACCGTTGGATCGGTTGTTTCGGCGCTTATCAAAGGTCATTCAGAATGAAGCCTTGGAGCGTCTGATCTCATTGTGTATGCAGATGGCCAAGGTAGACCGCACCATGCAGTGGCGCTATCGGGAAAAAGGGTTAGCTCAAGGGGCATTGCTTTCGCCTGTGCTGGCCAATTTCTACTTGCATGAGTTGGATCAATTTATGCTCCGATATAGTGCAGGGTATATTCGATATGCAGACGACTTTTTGATCCTCGCTGATAGCGAACGCTACGCAAATGAAGTACTACGCAAGGTGACGACCTTCATTGATCAGACGTTAAAGTTACCCTTAAATCCCGGCGCTAAGGTCGCCCATTTGAACAGAGGTACAACTTTTTTGGGGATTACTTTTTACGATGATCGCTATGGCTTGTCCGATGAAAAACTGTCCTCTGTGAAGGAAAAACTGGAGCAGGTTTGTACCCTTTCGGATGGAGAGTTGCCGGCCAAATACTCTGAAACCCTGGAAGGGATCCGGAATTATTACTGCCGCTTGTTACCGGATGAGTATTTGCTTTGTCTCGATGAATACCAGGAAGAGCTGCTGGAGTCCGAGGTAAAGAAGCACCGTAGTAAATGGCGAACGCAAAAAGCAGTCCGGACGGCGTTGGACCGATTGACCTTCCTGACCGATGTCTACCAACAGGATCGAAAAAAATTGATAGTCGAGTGGAGCGGGCGCCGGAAGAAAAGGAAACCGGACCAGGAAGAAGAAGTGCTCACCATCGATCCGGCCAAAGCCATCGAAAAGAAGCGGCGCATGTACCGCAAACTGCAATCCGCATCCCTGGAACTACTGATCAGCCAACCCGGGGTATGGTTGGGCAAGTCTCGCCGAGGTATTACCGTAAAGCAAAAAGGACGAAATTTGTTGAATGCTCCGACGGCCAATGTGAAGCACATCAGCATCCTCAACAAGGGTGTAACCTTATCTTCTAACCTTATTGCACATTGCGCCAAGGCAGATATTCCGATCGACTTTTTTGACGGAAGAGGCCGCATCATTTCCCGCATCTATGATCCGGATACCGTTGATGCAGTGTTGTGGGATGGCCAATTACAAGCACTTAATTCAATAAAGGGTAGTCTGATCGCCGGTCAAATGGTCAGGGGTAAGATCCGAAACCAGATCTACCTATTGAAATATTTCAATAAATACCAAAAACAACGAGCAACCGCCTTTGCTAAAACCCTGCCGGAAGCATTGGAAAAGATGAATGCCATCCTGGAATCGATCAAAGTAGGACAGGAAGCGGACACCCCTTTGTCCAACTATCGAAAATCACTATTTGGAAAAGAAGGCCAAGCGGCCCAATTCTATTGGAAAATGATAGCGCAACTGGTCCGGGATAATGTACCCTTTCCCGGCCGAAAAGGCCAGGGAGCCACCGATTTGTTCAATGCTATGCTCAATTACGGATACGGTATCTTGTACAGCCGGATTTGGGATGCCATCTTGAAAGCCCGGCTTAATCCATACATTAGTTTTCTGCATACCCGGCAGCTTAAGAAACCTACCCTGACTTTTGACCTGATCGAAGAATTCCGGCCGGCCATTGTAGACCGTACCGTCATCTCAATGGTCAGGAAAGAGAGACGCGACCTGGCCATGGACGGGGACCTGCTTAGCCTTGCTACCCGAAAGAAACTGGCCGAAAAGATCTTGGAAAGATTGCACAGCTTTGAAATGCATGGCGGCGAACACCTGCGCTTAAGTACCATCATCCGCCGGCAGGCACGCCTGCTGGCCCGTTATTTACTCGATCAACAAAAAAAGTACAAACCATATACATTCAAATGGTAAAACGCAATGTAGTCGTCATCGCCTACGACATCAAAAAGGACACCACCCGAAGCAAGGTAAGCAAATACCTGGAGCAACACGGCATACGAGTAAACTACAGCGTATTCGAGTGTCTACTCACCGATCGCCAATTGCAGAGCACCATCCGCGAAATCGGGAAGTTGATGAATCCCTCAACCGACACCATTCTCTTCTATGCTCTTTGTCAGGCTTGTTTCGTGAAACAAGTGCGGCTGGGAGAAAAGAAGGATTGGAACGATGATACTGTTTTGAGTATTTGACTTGCGAAAATTTCCACCTTGAATTTGGATTGATAATCAGTGGGTTACTATTTTATTGAGCTTATGTGCTCTGGAGAGATTTTCGAAACAGGCTTTGTTTTGATACTGTAAATCTGCATTTTCGAAAAAATGATTGAGTGTAAATTACTAGCTATGTAGTTGGCTTTGATTTTCAATGAATTAAAAAGAGAATGAATTGTTTATATGAAACTGGTTTTCGAAAATACTCATTTTTTCATTCCTGGTTTTAGCGTTTTCGAAAACATCGTCAATGTTAATATGTTGATTAACAAATTCTTATGGTTAAATATGGTCTTCAAGTGTAGCCATCGGATTTGTAACGGGCTCGCATTTGCGAAAAAAGAAACGGTTCTTCTGCAATCATTTGAAAATGAGTGCCCTGTTGCAGTTTTTTGAGTTAAATTGTTTATTTTTGATTGGTCAATCTTCAGGATTGGCATGCTGTCCGGGCAGCCTTGTTCCTTCGGGATGTTGAAACAACAGTAATGTTTTAGCAGTTAAAAATAATGTTCGTCCGGGCAGCCTTGTTCCTTCGGGATGTTGAAACGATTGGCTTTTAGCCACTTGAGTAACCATCTCATTGTCCGGGCAGCCTTGTTCCTTCGGGATGTTGAAACCTCAGAAACTCTACAGCAGACTCTCTACAAAAAGCCCGTCCGGGCAGCCTTGTTCCTTCAGGATGTTGAAACTCACCAAGCCAGGCTTGGGATATGGAGAGATGTATGGGTGTCCGGGCAGTGTATTTCCTTCGGGATGTTGAAACAAGCCCTTTGCACAAATAAATCATAATCTTAAATGGTCCGGGCAGTGTATTTCCTTTGGGATGTTGAAACTTTGAAGTTTTTGATTAATAATAGTCTAAAAGACAATAGCCTGGGCAGTGTATTTCCTTCGGGGTGTTGAACGGTAAGAATAATGACTAGCCATTGCTATCTTGACAAGTACAGCTTCTTTAAACTTTCGCCAAACAGGATCATTGCAGAGAGATCCTTTGGAAAATCCTCGGAAAGAGGGATGAATCAAGATTCTTTAATACCGGGAATGCAAAAAAATTGCAGAGGTCATTCATAGATTGACCTCTGCACGTTTTTAGGTTATGGGAGGAATTAGCTGGCAACTTATTTCATTAGTAGTCCATCTCCTTTAAATAAAACGAGGTTGGGGATGCCTAGGAATTCCAGTTCCAAAACGCAAGGGTCAATGCCTGGATTTAGGCATTGATCATGATTCGAAAACTTTTAATGGCTATGCCGTCCCAGCTTTCGATTACGTAGAAGTAATCGTTGTTGTCGTCGCCGATCGGAGAAAATACATTGGGCAGGAAGGTGCTGCATGTTTTGTTGATGATCACTGGCAAGGAACTCTTGACCGGACAATTTATAGCTACTCATTTCTAGGTATTCATTCAAATATTTATCTCGGAAGAAACTGCAGATTGTCAGAATAAATCCAGATGGAATTCTAATTTTTTGACTTTTATATCACTGATTTTTAAATTTTTATGGAAAATATTGCTTGCCCAGATTCTTACTAGCTCCTCTTTCTTTCCTTGAATCTGACCCGATGTCTTTGTAGCTTGCCTAAGCAGATATCGGTAGAGATATACCAACGATAAGATATCTGTAAACCCTCACCAAAAGATAATGAAGTGCAACCATCTACTAATGTTAATTTTCCAAGCGAATTTGCAGAATATCGATACCTGATAATGAACAAGTAATATTTATTACTTAACCATCAAATGATAAAAAGTTACTTGGGGCATCCCCTAAGAAGACTTGATGACAACCATTTTGAGAGCTGATCTACCTGCGTAGACATAACAAATATTGTCTTCCGACGCTGCTTGTAAATGGTTGGGGATTAGCAAACGGACTTTGGAAACCCACTTTCGAGACATGCGTCGGCGGTTGGTTTTCAACGGATGATCAACGTACTACTGCATGCGAAGGATTATAATTTGATTTGAATTCATCTTTGGATGTGAAATTCAAGGCTATATAACAACGTGTTTTCAATTACGCGAGAGATACTCTATTGTCTTAAACCAAACCTTTTATATTCTAAAATCGATATTAATGAAAAAACGGATTTTTTGCATTTCGCTAGTTTTTTTGCTCAGCCATACTTTTGGCAAAGCCCAGTCTACATTGGGCCCCCGATTTGGCAATCCGCTCTCCATCTCCTATAAGCAATTTCTTAGCGAATCGGACAATGCGATAGAAGTTTATGTTGGATTCAGAAGCCGAGCCAATTATCAATGGACCAATATCAGCGGGGCTTTTCAAAAACATAAACCACTCGATGAGGTAATCGAGGGATTGAGATACTATTATGGAGGTGGGGCTTCGGTTTTTATTTGGTCATTTGATTCTGATTTTCTCGGTACCTACAGCAGTACTGCTTTTGGGATCCAGGCATACCTCGGACTGGACTATGAATTTGAGAGTGTTCCGATAAACGTTAGCGTCGATTGGATACCTACTTACCTTTTTAATGGATATGGCTCCGGGTTCGGGGGAAGGTACGGATCGCTGGCTATAAGATATGTTTTTAGAAAATGAAATTATAATCACCAATCATGCTGAGAGAGTTGCTGGCTGCCGCTAGTAGTAGCCCGCCAACTCCTTTTTGGGAAATTTTTGCACTATGAGAACGCGTATTTTACTTTTTCTTGGTTGGTTTTTCATACCTCTGATCGCATTTGGTCAAGAGGGTGAATTACAAAATGCAATCCGGAAGTTGGAGAAGATGTTCATAGAAACGGAAAGCTATGACGGGTTGTACAGGTATCAACTCAAGGCTCATCCTGAAAAATCTTATGAGGTAGTAATCGAGGAAACGCAGGATGGGAAGAAAGGTACCTCGCTCACTCAATACCAAGTTAATCTGGCTGATCTCGATACAAAAGTAATGGGTTGGCGCCCCAAAAAGGAGGTAGTGGAAATGACTTTGAAAACGTCGCAAAGGCAAAAATTCATTGGAGTTACTGTCGATGGGGTAAGGGAAAATTATACCCATGAGATCGTCTTGTTCATTTATTCGCCGGAAAATGCCCGGTTAATCAGAAACCAGGTCAGGGAATGTAGTGAATTGGCGGTGCAAGTCTTTAATGAGGAAATAACCATCGAGTCTTTAAAAACTGGGTTCGACTGGTTGCAACAAAATCTTAACCACCAGAGCGCCTCTGATGGGGCAAGTGAACAGATGCTACATCGTCCCGATCAATCTCAATCTATTTTGGAGGTCAAGGTAAATGGACCGGACCACTTTTTCGGGCAAAGGGTCAACCTATCTGATTTGCGGTCGGCGACAGTGCGTTTAGAAGTCGATGGCAAGTCGGTCTCTATTTCTGCAGAAACAGAACAACGCCACAAATACGTTTATCGGGAAAAAGACGGGGAACAAGAAAACTACGGCAAGGTATTGGATCTGCAAGTGAGATCCATTGAACAAGGACGTTTTGCCAGACAGGTACTCAAAAAGACCATTCATTTAGCCAAAGAACAGCAGAGGGAACAGACAACTATCATCACCTCGATAGAAGAAGGGGCTGAACTGCTAAAGGGGTTAGCCGAGATTGGAGAAGAACAAAATAAGCATACCAGGCAAGTCTTCTCCGGATTTTGCAGCTGTGAGCTAAGAGTAGAGGAAGGTGATGCCTCAAAAAATGGAGGACAGGGTTTTTGGAGGTTTGAATTTGCTGATTTGGACCATCGATCAATTAAACTTCACATATCTGGAAAAACTGTCTCGGTCAAGGGAAAACCTCTTTATAAACAACCCTTGATTCAGCATTTCAGAGAAGAAGAACTTGAAAAATATGTCCGCGAAATTAGTTTTCTGGCAAATGATATCGAAGTCGCCAAAATGATAGAAGATGTTCTCATCCAAATGGTGTCAATTTGTCGCAAATCCAGAGTTTTTTCCATTGCGGATTCGGCAACTGCCACGCAGGCATTGGATTGGATCGTAAAGCACATTCCTAATGTGACAATTGGTGATACGGAATATAACCAAAAGGTGTCTTGTCAAGAGTCATCAGATCCCTGCCAATTGACATTTACCCAAAAAGAAACCAGTAGCAAGAAAGAAATGAGAGAGTTATTTGAATTTACCGTTAGTGATATGGACGATCGTAAAATTGATTACGCTATTAATGGTAAAGAACTCGCCATCGCCGTTGGAGCAACCGCCAAGAATAAATACGTGAAGCATTACGAAAATGAAGAAATAGCCAAGTATGTAAGCGGTTTTCAAATCTATCTTGACGATTTAGCACTAGCCAGAAACATGATTCAGGCCTGGAAAGTGTTGGTTAAAAATTGCAGAAAATAAACTTCTCATCGTATGTCAAATCTCAAAACCCTCATTACCATTTGTGCCTTTCTTTCCTGTTTATCAGGTGAATTGCAAGCCCAGGAATACGAAGAAGGCAAATTCTATATCCATCTGGGTGTCGGGCTTCACGGCAACCCGAGCTATGAAGAGGGTCACCAAATGCAGATTCCATTATTGACAGTAGACGTTGAAAAAGCCGTTACCGATAAAATCACCGTTGGTGGTAGGTTGGGCTATACTTCTTCTCGTGGTACGGTTTATCGCTTTAGAGGAGACCATTATTTCTATAGACATCAATATGCCGTGGCGATGGTTCGATCAGCCTGGCACCAGAGTCTATTCAATCAAGAAAAATTCGACTTCTATGTAGGACTGGGTCTCGGCATAAAAGTTGCAAAGTATGGCTATCAGGGTAGAGGAGATTTGACCAATTTAAATGTGAATACAGTAACGACACCTTCTGGATTCGTGTACTCCGTTTTTGTCGGCGGACATTATTACCATAGTGATTTTTTGCATTTGTTTCTCGAGGGTGGGTTGGGCATTTCACTTCTTTCGGTCGGAATTCAATTCTCCTTATAAACTGTAGACTTTATTCCAAAATCCGCAATCCATGAAGAATAGAACTCGTCATTTCGTGTCATTTATCCTGTTATTAAGCATCCTTATGCAAGGGTGTGAAAAGAATAATTTCAAGCTTAAAACCATTGATCCCGACACTCAGCCAAGTGAACTAAGCCGTGCATTGCTTATCGAAAATGCGATCAATCATCCTGGGCAGGCACCCCAATCCATGGGGTTAATGGATTTGCAGATCACGAATTCACAGAAAACGGCTCTAATCACCAGCGATAATTTCCTGTTTTTGCCGTTTGTCTACAGCTCAAACAACAAGATAGCTGGTGTTTACCTGCAAATTGAAGGCGCGGATAACTACTGGGAAATTCCTTTTGAGCCGCAGAATTTGGGTCAAAGTACCGCCGAAGTCCTGAGTATCGGCATTCCTGCCAATGTGGTCGATGGCGAATTTTTCATCGATTATCATCTCTTCGACGGTGGGGGCAATACAGGAAACACCCGGGTACTGGCTACCACTGTAGAACTTCCCCAAGATTACTGTGCCGACGGCCCTCCTTTTCCCAAGGTAGAAGGTGCTGACGGAGTCTATAACCAGTCTTTTGCATTCGGAGAGGAGAGGGGCTTCATTTCCATCGAGTTCAATACTTTTAGCATTCCCGACCGTTTAGATGTACGCTACAACAATGAATGGATACGCAGTACCGGCGAACTATTGAGCGGCAGTGCCCCACCGATCAAAGAATGTAAAAATGTGGTTCCGGGAGATGGATTTCTCGGCCAACGAAATGTATTTAATATCTACTATGATCCCGCTGTTAGTAAAAAAGTGGACGTATATGTTTCCGGCTGCCTAGATGGCGGAACTGCCTGGGAATTCGAGGTCAAAGAATGCCCTAGGGAAAAGGCAATATTGGGGATTCACTCGAACGTTCCTCCAAGCAATTTTCCATTGGAGGCAGTGGTGATCGGAGAGGTTTTAGGTTTTACGGGATCGGGGACCCTAGGGCATTCATGGGTTAGTTTGACCAAAAATGGGCAAACTACATTCTACGGTCTTTGGCCCGATGATCATCCTTCAACTGTTGACAATGGGAATGGATCTGATATTCGCACCAACCTGGAAAATGGTTTCGGAACGCTTGCTCGATTTTATCCATTGGATGAAAGTCAGGAAAAACAATTAGAAAGTCTTCTTAGCCGGAACCTAAACTGGTCATACCAATATACTTGCGCTGGATTTTCGCAAGACATCTTCAATATCCTGACCCCAGAAACAATCGATGGTGCTGAGCAAATAACTGGCTTTGGAACGACCTATACACCTCGACGGATCAGCGAAGCTATTCGAGCTTTGGAACAGCAGAACCCGACAAGTAATTTTAGGCCTCAAGGGGTGGGAGAGGATTCGAGCAGCTGTTCATTTTGTTTTTAAGTAAATGGTCGTACCGAAAAACAGCATCCCCGAAGAGGGGGCGCTGGTAGATGTCAATGGCTACACCGATAAAAATCACTACAGTTTAAGGTGGAGAGTTAGGTTATTTCGGAATGAATGAGGTCAATCAATTCGTCAGTACGACCGTCCAAATGCCAACAGTTATTCTCTAAAGTTTTGGAGTATCTTAAGGCTATCCTATATTTTTGGTTATTACGGTGTTTTTTTATTACATCATGTTCCAAATCTTCCAATGCCTGTTTTCTTGAAGTCAATTCTCGATGGAGCGATTGGTACCCATCAGTGTTTTTTTTAAGAATGGATTGTATAAGATCGGCTTGGTCGGCATTAACCCCAATATCCTGGAGGTACAAGGTGTGTTTAGCTTCAAGCTCATGAAGCCTACTTGTCTCAAGAACTTTCTTTTTCTGTATTTCAGCAAGGCGGCGTTTTAGTTTTTTTTGTTCTATTTCCAAGGGGGAAAAGAAGAAATCTTGTATTTTTCTTATCAGTGGGGTGACTATCGGCTCGTCGTGTCCATTTGTATTTGCCAAAAGATGTTCAATTTGCAATACCTGCAGCGTCATTTGGAGTAATAATACTAAAAGCCAGTAAGGAGATGATAGAACCGCTAACAAGAGAATTACAATCGAGGAAGTCGCATAAAGTCCCACAATTGTTTTTAAGTTGAATCGGCTTGAGTAAGTTCTCATTTATTACCTCTGTTCTAATTTGAAGAATATATAATTTGGGGATTTTCGGGGCCTTTGATGAAACTTTGCCTGGTATGTTCTGCTGCTATTATTAGAACGAATTCATTGTGCCTAAAAATGATTTTGGGGACAACGGTTCTTGGTTCATAATTGTTGATGGCGGGAGTGAGCCCTTTTCTACTAAAAATACGGAGACTCACGTCACTGCCATCCTGAACGCAAAACCAACCTCCACCAAGAAAACCAGTGTAGAAGGACTCAGTGACATACCCTTCTACTACGACTGGATGATTTGCAAACTCATCTATCTCCTTTCGAATGTCAGACAAGGTCACTGTTGGTGCCATCAATACCTCTTCCTCTGTGAATGTGGGGGCTGAGCTAAAATGTCGGAAAAGGATGAATATGAGAAGGAAAAGTAGAATTAGTAAATATATAAAGCGCCTCATGTTAGAATATTATAAAGTTGAAATAACAAAATCGACAATACAAGATTACACTAATCTGAGGAAAAGAAACCTAGTACCCCTGCGAAGTGGGGAATTGAGAGCGAAAATTGGTGAGAGCTAAAACGGTGCGCGACTTAGTGATTTTTTTTGACATTTTTATTAATACCCATAGTATGTGAATTCGAATATAAACCCTATAATATTGTTTTCCATAAAATATAGTTACACACCCAGAAACTTCATTAACCCTACAAGAGGCGTACATCGAGATCTTACAAAGGAAAATTGCAACATAGATTGTGTTGGAAAACTATTCGTCTGCTGCGATTTTCTGGTCTCGTGTAAATCCTGATTAGCTGCTTGTGATTGTAATCAAAAAGGGAAACTTCAAGAATCTTTTTCAAATCGATGGATAGCTGTAGTGATTTGGCCTTTGCCAAAAGTGCAAGCAGCATTTTTGAACTTTGAACATTTGTTACCTAATTTAAGGGATAGATCTAAGGTTGTCTTTCGTAGCATAACAAAGCGATGCTAGGACTGTCATTTGTGTGAATGGAATAACAATATTACTATGTTTATTTTTACTGGTCAAATTACGAAAACAGCCTGCATGAAGGACTTGAAGAAGCTGCTTTATCACAAAGTTTTGGCATTAATACCGGTTTTAGAGACTGCGAAACCACTGGATGATTTTTGGATTGGAAACGGCGAAGAAGGCGCAAATGTAAATGTACGAGGATTTAATTTCAATCCCTTCGAGAAGATCGGTGTAGAAATCATTCGATCCATCCCAAATGAGGTTCATCGAGATAAAAACGGGATCTACCACCTATTGAAACAAGGTTATAGAAATGCTCCGAAGATTCTCTTCGAATTGAAAAGAAATGTAGAAGAAGTTGACGTTTTTGCGATTTTTGACGAAAGGCCCCAAACGTATTGTGACCAGGTAAAGTTATTAGCAGATGGAAATGGTATCCTTTTAGAAACTGGTCGAGAAAAACAACTTCAAGAAAAGCTAGATCATTATATTGATGAATTTACTCTTCTGGGTTATCAGGTGGAACCCTAAATAACTCCAAGGTTTGATAAGGTCTGAATATATGGGGTAACAGTGTTGTTTTCCCATTCTGTGCTGGATTTTGGTAGGATGTCTTCAATAATTTCCTTAGCTTTCTTTTTGATTTTTCCAAAATGCCATCTCACCGCGTGTTTGGTAATTCCTAGCTCCCTGGCAATTTTCTTAGCTGTTGGTGGCGAGTCTGTTTTGGATAAGAGAAGAAACTGATCAATTACATCTCCCATTCGATTCGGAAATGGTTCTTCTGAGATCTTTTCATATGAATTAAATACTGCCTTTTTTAGTCGATTGTTTAGACTCTGGATATTTTGCCCGTCATCCCTATAAAAAGAATACTTAATTTCCTCAGATAACCTTAGCGCATTGTTATTGACGATCTTCGTCATGTCATCAATGCTGATTTCAACGGATTTGGCTCGGACATTAAACCCCGTGTCGTATTCCAAAACCTGCAAAGTTTGATTGGCAGATACATACCTATATCCTCCATCGGGTTTGGGTATTCTAACAGGGAAAGACATTTGTATCATTGTTCTGAGAAATTCTTCTTCGCTTAGTTCTCCCATTTTCGCCGCATCACGCATCAAAGTGTGCGTTTCCATTTTTAGTTTCACCATAAGGTTCTGCAAAGCTGGATGTACAAGATTGATTGATTCTTTCAAACCAAATATGCTGTTTTGCAGACCAACATATTTCCTCCCTTGGATGTTCCTGACTATGCCCTTTGCAAAATCAACCTCATAAGAAAATCTATTGGTTCGGGGAGCAATGGTCTGATGAAAGGGATTTTTCATGGGATCTCCAATATTGGATTGGCTGTATTGCATCAAATAGCTCTTTGCCACATTGAAAGGGTCGTAATTGGCCATGTGAATTGCTTTATTATTGTTAAAAATAGAGACACTCTTACGGCCAGGGGGCCGGACACTTGTTGTGGTTAAGGCAATTTGTTAATTCAATTTAGTGAAAAATCTCTTGAAACCATAATCTCCTTACTTGTAATGATTTAATATTCAGCTCTTTAGAGCTATTTCAGGATGCTTTCGCCGGCAAATAAGGAAAGTGGATGTTTATTCTTGCTGTATTTCCCGCTGATTCTTGCTGTATTTCCCGCTGCTGGCAGAAATTCCAGTTGTAATCTTTGAGCGGGCAATATGTAATTGATTTACAGACATATAACCTTGAGATTGGGCAAATTGTATGATCACTGACACGGAGAAAGAAAATTTAATTTTAAAGAAGGTGTGTTTTGTGTTATTTGCAAAATATAATTCTGTGAACTTTTGTAGGCACTTAGTGTAAGTATGGAGAACAGTCTAATCTCTGATTTTATAATAGAAAAATTATGGTTTTTTCACAGTGAATAATTAGCTTTAGTCATAAAATATTGCCGGATTTCCCTCTTATTCTTTCCGGATTTTCCACCTGATAACAGATCAAATTCAAATTGTGGCTAAGACCAACCCTTATCAAGTGAAGCTTGAAGCACATTTAGAAGACTTGAACTCAAGGCATTCTTTAACGAATGAAGATGAGAAACTTACAATGAAAAGTGTAGCAGATTATCTCTGTATTACCGAAAAGCACTTTTTGAATTCTTATTTCCCAGGAGACCCCGCAAAACAAGAGCCTTTCCCACTATGGATTATCCATCAATTAGTTCTCGGATTCAATATCAATCATAAAGACTTTTTACTGAGTGACGATGAACTCAATAACTTTAAGGATCGGGAAAAGTCGAAGAATTTAAAACGATTGTATATTAGCGAAGACCAAGTTCTTAATGATTGGAGTTTAAAAACAAGCCCCATTCAAGAGTTTGTGAGATTATATACTCCAATCGGAGCCAATGAAACGGATTTCGCTGAGAAATACTTAAATGCAGTTATTCAATATATCAAGAAGGCTGAAGAAAGGCTTTGGGTATATGAATTCTTAGGTAAGGGCAACAATGTATTGCCGGAACCGACTCTAAAAGGGTATGTCCAGGCTCACGAAGAGATTTTTTCCGTTATTGAGAAGAACATTGCCTCTGGCAAGCTGAAGGACTATCGTAGAGTTCTGGTATTAAATGACCCGCTTGCGAAATTGCCTTCTGATTTTTTGGCGGCAGTGAAGGACATATCAGTCCCGGTATTTCAACACATTTGCAATTGTCTTAGTTTGACTGATAGTGCAGCGCAATTCTACGTTGCACCACTGGTTCGTCCTTACCATTATGGGATCATTAATGATGAATTTATAGTGAGCGAATATTATAAATACCGACCAAATACAAATAACGCTTTCCCAGATTTGTTGTTTGTGGAGGAAATAACTACAAAACACGTAAAATCACTTTATCAGGTCTATTATGAGGAACTAGCTTTTTTAACCTCGGACCAGAGGACTAGGTTGACAAAAACTACTTTAGTGGGTAACGTCTTGAGAGCCAAGACAATTACTTCCAACAAGATAGATCAAAAGCAAGTTTTACTTAGGAAGTTACGAAGTGGGGAGATCGACGCTAGTCAATTTAATAAGGAAAATATGGAAGTTGGAGCTCTCCTGAACTTGCTTCCGACCATTTTGGAAAAAGAGGGAATATTGCGAAGTTCCTTTCCGGAAGAGTTTTGAAGGGAAAATTGCAGTACCATTTGCTATCAAATAAGGAAGACTGGAATAGTTCAATGAACTGTGTCAAAGGTTAAAAAATCAATTACGGAATAACATTTTTTTCCCTGAAAGCCCCGCGCCTTCATGAGGGGCTTTTTGAAAAAGAAAAAAATCAACCCCTTCCCCTCTTCCAAGAGCTTGATTTTTTGAAAGTCAGCGTAGCAACCAAACATAATGGTTTTCATTATTATCATTCCTGCAATTCAAAGTAGAATTGTATAGAGCTACATATGTTTAAGTGGTTTGTTGAAAGCATTGAGGTCAATGATTTACCTTGGAGATTAAATAGTAGCCCCGCAGGGCTACTACAATAAAGCATCCATTACATCTCCACAAAAGATTATGCTGCCTGCTTGTTTTGACTTGGTCGCTCTGAAGTCGGAGGAGAATAATTTTCACTCAGTTCCACCACCGCATCTCCGGTCAGAGTATCCTCCCGCCAAATGGGAATTTCCCGAATGACTTCTTGAACTTTCTCCACTTCCTCTCTCGGTAAAGGCTTGTATCCAAATTCAGCTATGAAATATTTGTTCCCTGTAGCCTTATTGGTCCGCTCAATGGGTTTGAGGGTTAAAGCAACACTACATAAATTGAGATTGTCATAGTACATGGATTGAACGGATAGCATCAAATTCTCAACGCTATAACCATGAATTAGCAAGTTGCAGATCGCATTGGTTTCATTGATAAAGAAAAACTCCGCCCAACGCTTGTAATTAAAGTTCAAAATCTTATCCTTGAAAAGGCGGTAAGCACAGGGCCGAAAGGTAAAGGGTGCTCCTTTTTGAGTGACTGGTTTTTCTCCTCCAATGTTGATCAATCCAGCGCTTGCGTTAAAGCGATATTGCAAAGGGTATCCCGCCAAATAACGTATTTCAACACTTTCGCCAATGGCTGCCTGAGAAATGCCGCTGTTTTCAAGCGCGTTCAAAATACTTTTCATTTGTGTCAGTTTTTATAAGTGAATAAATAGATGACGAATGGGCTTCAAAGGATTCCGATTGATCTTCCTTTATTGCTGCAAGCATTTCTTGCTTCTCAAACTTAGCTTCATAAAAGATGTCAATAGCTTGTTGTAACAATTCATTTTCGGTCTCGAAGTCCAAGATTAACTCCTGGCCATCCCGGTCCCGAATCCAAACTATTTCTGCGAAATCATCAGACCAGAATTCATCCAGCCAATCATAGCAAACAGAGGCAGCCACCTGTGCCGATATCGACACAAGCAAAGAATCCCCTGTAGCAGTTGTAACACAACTACGGAATTCAATCACTTTCATTGTTAAAGTGAATTGGTTGAAAAAAGATGTTTAAGACTAGGAAACTGTTATCACAAGATGCTTCATGAAGAAGGAGAGATTTCTCGCTTCATTTGTTGTATAAATATACAAATTTTTGAGCGTAAAAACAAGGTTTAATCAATTGAAAACCAATAAAATAAATCGTTTTAACCCTTGATTTTCTCCTTGATTTTTCGTATCTTCTTTAAAAGA
The DNA here is from genome assembly GCA_028284395.1 of Saprospiraceae bacterium. Classification (GTDB taxonomy): domain Bacteria; phylum Bacteroidota; class Bacteroidia; order Chitinophagales; family Saprospiraceae; genus JANQRV01. The sequence goes on along the minus strand of JANQRV010000257.1, from coordinate 67,011 downwards.
GAGCACATGAAATTATTAATCACTGGAAGCCGCGGAGCTAACTCTGAATCCGACTATAAGAGGTTAAAGGAAGCCATCGAGAAATATGCTCCTGAAACCAGCCTCATCTTGCACGGCGGAGCCATCGGAGCCGATCAATTGGCACAGCGATTCGCTGAAGAAAAAGGCTTGGCCACCAAAGTCATCCGGCCAGACTATCGAAAGCACCATCCAAAGGTCGCTCCAATTATTAGAAATACGCTACTGGTAGATGCAGCCGACAAGGTAATTGCTCTATATAAAAGCAGCAAAAAAGGCGGTACGCTGGATACGGCGAAAAAAGCAGCCAAACAAGAAAAGCTGTTGTTAGAAATACTCGAGGATCAAATTCAAAGCCCGGCACTTCAGTTAGGTCTCTGGTAAAAGGTTAAGCTGGAACAACCTGCAGCCCGCTACGCTGAACCCCACTGCAACTGAGCTCTTGAAAGGGGAGGGGGAGGTTGATTTTTTTTCTTTTACAGAAAGGCCCTCAGAAGCGAGCGGGGCGTTTTTGTGAAAGAAAGAAAATGCGGGAAGGATATTCATAGTATTCTTCGCTCGTTAGGGTGCAAGAAAGCCTTATTGCGTTGGGAAAGCTAAGCCCGTTTCAGAATTTCATTTCTGAAAGGCTTGAGGACGTCGATCATCGCAATCATGTCTTGTTTTATTTTTTCGTAAGAAATTAAATCAGGGTGCGAGTAATCTGAGATATTCGGATCAAAGTATTCGTTGAAGGCATCCGCCGGCAGAGGGTCACTCCCCAATATCCTTTTAATGAGCGAGATAATCGGGAAAAGCTTTGAAAAATAATTGATTCGTTCTTCAACTGATGGGAGAACTTCAGTGCTGAGCATCTGCAAAATTTTTAAAACGACCGAAAACCGAATTCGTGCAGGAGGATGACTTCGATCCAATTCATGCGAAGTAATTCGAGATTCTGTACGATACATGATCCAATAGACGATTGTCGCAACTATAACTGCATAAAAAATCCAATCTTTCCAGGAATAAATCGGTAAAGCTTGTTTGCTACTTTTGTGAAAGAGATCAATTTCTTTGAAGCTTCTTCATGGATTTGAGCTAGCAGTAGGAAGAACAACGCTTCCTTCATTTTAAATTATCCAGTGAAAAAACTCCGATGGTATGCTTTCTGAACTTCAATACGGGATTGGGGTTAAATGGGTCAAATATTTCTAAAGGCTTACTTTTTTTAAACCAACTATCAATGTGGTGGGTTTGATTTTTCGGAATTACATATGCTGAAAATGCTAAGTTCTTCTGGTATGGGTCATTCTTATCCGGAGCTTCATAAATCATAACGTGCCATGTTTGATAGTTACTGAATGGGTATGGTGTACTGAAGTTTTCTACTGGATTTTCACCTTTCGGCCAAAACAATTCTGCTCCATTTTTATCTTTTCTTTCAGAAAAGATCCAAAGAACGTTATCTTTTAATAATGACTTTTTGATTTTACCAGAGATCAACAGGTGGCTTTTATCCAATTCCTTCTTTTTTGTATCCGAAATCTGAACAATTAAATTTCTGTGGTTCCAATTCTGGATAAAAGTAAAGGTGATGGAAACTAATAGGAAAACGGCAAAGGCTATTTGCCAGGATGGCCATTGCTTCTTTTTAGACGAATCGCCCCTGGCTTGTTTCGACTCATTGGTAATTTCTTCAACTGTCAAAGTTTTTAGATCTTTCACGGTAATCTCTCGGCCAAATTTCTGGGAGAAAAAACGGGCAAACCCTTCCAGGTGCTCGTCTTTTATGAGCTTTTCTCCGTTCTCATAAGCGCTGATTACTTCTTGATAAAGCCCGTGCACATCACTCAATTTCATTACTTCACTTGCAAATGTCTTTTGATTTTGAAATGGTTTAGTCTTTCTTAGGTACCTTATTTTTTCTCCAAGTTTCATAGAGCGAGATCATTTTCAGCGAGTTACAATATATACTATAAATATAATATAAATATTAAGGCGCGAAAATGTTTATTATGGAAAATACTTTAAATAATATTTTTATACCGCGAATATAATTAGTTGGTTGGAAGGGAAACAAACCTATCATCTCTTATGAAAACTAATGCCTGTTTTTCTAGTCAAGGAGTTTGTGTAGTCTTTCTAACAATTTTGTTTTTTACTTTTTTTTCGATCAATGTTAGCTACGGATTTTCTAGAATTGAATTCAAGGTGGATCCTGGGCAGCAATTTGGCATATTTGATTTGGACTGGTTCGAAATTGCGGATAACCCCCAAGGGCTGAATGCTGTCAGATTTGAAGCAGAAGTAGCTACGGGTTCTACCGTTGGGATGGTAATATCCAGAGCTAATGCATCGGAAACTCTGGTTTGGGGGCAAATTGGAACTGTCGACGAAAGGCCAATTTTTCCTGCCAAAGCCGGCTCAGTCTGGTATGACAATGAATTTGGAACGAAGAAGAAGTACATCAGATTTCGATATTCGAAAAATTCGGAAAGTATTGAACCCTTGCAAATTGTTGTTAACGGCACTGTCCAAATCGATGATTTGTTGTTACCGGATCAAAGATCCTGGGAAAACTTTGAAACGACTGATTGGATGGAAATTGACCTAGGGTGCCCTCCGTACTATCATCCCCTGGAAAACTTTGATGATAACGTCGACCGCCTCAAGTCTTTTTTAGGGCCGTGGGGAGGTAACAGTGGCGTGATTAATGGTGACGCTGACAACGCACAATTATCAATTACTGAAGATACTGATGGAACACGGACTGGTTTCGGACGGGTTGGGAGGATTATTTATGACCCACTCGTCACCTGGACCATGATACCATTTTCCCTGGAGAGAAGTTGGTTCGACAATTCAACTTCGATGAACTTACTGGACTTATTTCCTGATTTCAATATGGATGGCTTCCAGGGACGGCGGATAGATTCCATTGCTTTCAGTTACAGATTGGTCGCAGACGAACCGCTGGATTTGCAATTGCAATTGCAAGACGTATCAGAACGACGTTCCACTATCTGTGCCCGGGCAGAGAATTCGGGCGAATGGGAGCGAATCAGTGTGGCTATTGATGATTTTGACGGCGAGATGGATTTAACGGAAGCCAAATTTTTTGGAGTTGTCTTTGCCAATTTGGTTTGCGATGATCAAGAGAATACTGGGAAGTCCGGTACCTTTTTTATTGATGACATCTTCATGGTGGAAAACAATTACGAGAAACCCGAATTCGAAGAAGATGCCGACCTGCTGAATTACATCAACATTGCAAATTTCCGTCATTTCTGGATGGCAGTGGACCAGGAATCTAAATTTGCCTTGGATCGCCATATTTGGAAGGATTTAATCTCAGTAGACGCTATTGGTTTCCAACTCTCAAGCTACATCATCGGCCACCGTAATGCATGGATTGATCCGGCTTTGATTGAGGAAAGAGTGGAGCATATCCTGAACTACTTGTTGAATGTTTGCCGCCATGCATCCACAGAGGAAGAAGCTATCAGCGACCCCTTAGGGTTCGCGAGTGTAAAGGGAAATTGGGCGCACTTCTTAGATGATCAAACGCTGAGTAGGAAAGATGCTAATACGGAATATAGCGTCTTTACAAATGCACTTTTACTGGCCGGGATCGTTGCCGTAGAACAGTATTTCGAAGCAAATGAAAACATCTCGTCGATGGCACGACAGCTCTATGCGATGACCGACTGGACTTTCCTGTATCGCCAGGAGGATGGATTGATGAGCTATCACTGGCGCCCTGAAGACGGTTTCGCGAAATTTTTCTCCGATTGGTTTTCCGAAGAGCTGGACCTGGTTTTCTTATTGGGTGTTTCCGCTCCGTTGCCAGAACACCGTCTTCCTGCCAATCCTTATTGTGAGGCGGGCTACCGGCGGCCGGTTTGCACTGAAGGTAGGTCCTATGTCTATTCCGCTCCGGGAGCTAATTTTACCTATTATTTTCTTCAGATGTACGCTAAGTTCTCAAAGGACTCGCCGCGTTTTCAAAACTCCGTCGAGGCATTGCTGCAGGATGTCGATTTTAGCAAGGCTGAATATGGGGATTTGGGATACGACGACCGTATCTTTGGGCATACGGCTTGTGAAGGCCCGGACTCGGCTGGTGTAGCTCCCAATGGAGATCAGATTTCGAATTACCACGCTTTTGGTTATGAATGTAAATTTGATACGGAAAACACACCGAACGGGACTATCGCAGTTTATGGAACCGCCGCACCAATCTTGTTCATTCCAGACGAATCGATCGCTGCTTTGCGGTACTACTACGAGGAGTTGGACGACGAATTCATAGAGACGTACAATTATCCCTTCTTTAATCCGATCTTGTCTTTCCCGGATGCATTTCATTTGAATCCGGCAGCGTCTCCTGCCCAGAGAGTAAATGAATTGGATTTTAATGGCCCATGGATCTCGACACCTCGATTCGGAATTGATGTCGGGCCGATGCTTATGAATATCGATAGCTATTTGACCGAAGAACTGGGTTACTATACTGGCAACTCTCTCAGGGAAGTATTTTCCAGTCATCCGCTGATCAGTCCTAATTTGCCGGTATTTGAGGTGATCGTACCAGACAACCCTCCCTTGGAAATACAGACACTGGCGTCGGCTGAGGTAGATCAGTTGTGCGTAGGAGATAACTTACCTGTTTCGGTCGAACCCAGTTTTGATGTGACCGATATGACTTTTCAATGGTTTGTGGATGATGTTTTACAGGAAGGTGAGATCGCCTCCAATGCTGAATTGACCATCCTGCAGGAAGGTAGTCATACTATTGTTTGCCAGTCTACTTATACCAATTTTTGCGGCGATCAGGAAATTATTCAGTCCAATGAATTAACCGTTTCGGTAAGTGCTCCTCCCTCGATTGAAGGGCAGCCCGATCCGCCTATATGTACAGGTGAATTAATGGAAATAGAGGTTCCTGCAGATATATCCGTTACTTGGACTAGACCGGATGGCTCACGACAAACCGGATCCGCAGTCGAAGTAAATGCAACCGGCCTTTATGGATTGGATTTAGTAAATGCTGCCGGATGTTCTTTTGCAACTTCGATCTCTATCGATCAACTTGCGGAGGCACCCGTAGTGGATAGCATCGAGGTTCAGGAGAATAGTGAGCGTGGTTCCTTTCGGTTTTCAGCCGAAACGAATAAGTCGCCGATTTCTTATCTCTGGGACTTCGGGGATGGCCAGACCTCGACAGAAGAAGCGCCGACACATGTCTACCCTCGAGGTGGGGACTTCACTATTTGCCTGGTGGTTGGCGATGAATGCGGCGACTCGGAGTCATTTTGTATAGTACAATCCGTGCCCAACATTGTCGTTGATCTCGAAATTGGCGAAGGAGCGGGATTAGCCGGAGATACGATCAGCGTCCCAATCATACTGAGCAATTGTGATCGTTTGGCATATTTTCAAATGACTTTGGAACTGCTATCTCCAGAGGTAGGAAGATTTGTTGATGTTGAGTCAAAGGATTTGGAAGGGGTACTCTTTGAGCCGAGCAACGGCTCGGTCATTTTTGTGGATCAAAGCGGTTTAGGAACACCAATAGATGCGGAGAGCGACACTTTGTTTTCCGTATTGATCGAATTGACTGGTGACCCTGGTGACTCAACCGTACTACAATTTTCTGAAGACGGCCTTCCCGTACAAGTGGGGTGCATTGTGGATGATGTGGTTTCGCCGGCAGATGTAGTGCCAGAATTCGGGTCCATCTTGATTTGGGATAACTTTGATGTATTTGGCAGGGTCTTTCTTGGCAATGAAGCGGGCGACGGCATACCGGATACCGATGTGAGATTGGAGCAGGAAGAAACAATATTGGGGGAAACACTGACCGGATTGGATGGCACGTATAGATTCGAATCGCAAGATGCCGGTATCTCTTTCAATATTGTCCCAAATAAGGATTCTGATCCAAGAAATTGTCTCAGTGCTTTCGCTGTTTTTGTAGGTCAGCAGTTTCTCCTCGGGATCAACTCGCCATTGATTTGCACGCCCTACCAAATTTTGGCTGCGGATGTGAACTGCGACGGCATTTTCAGCGCGAGGGACCTCTTTTCGATGCAATCCGTTATCGTTGGAAAGACACAGGATTTTGGAGAATGTGGCACCTGGACTTTTGTTCCGGCCTCTTTCGATCTGGGAGATCCCAGAGGTGGCGACTTTTTTAACTACCCAAGAAATATACAGGTGAATCGATTGACTTCGGATGTAGAGGCAGACTTTGTAGGAGTGAAGCTTGGGAATGTGTTGGGGCAGGATTGTCAGGCATTTGGACCGGAGGCAAGGATTGACCTGCGAAATATGGAAAAAATGGAGATTGCCCTGCTTCCCGGCGAGCAAACGGATGAAAATGTGATTTCCATAGATTTTCGCATTGGAGATTCGAAAGGTTTAGCCAGTATGCAATTTGGATTAAGCTTTGATCCCACTAAGTTGGAATTTTTAGAATTTCTTCCTTCTAAAACGACTGCTTTCTCCAGTTTTCAGATGGGGGCTAGTAAGGAGAGTAGAGGGGCATTGGCATTTAGTTGGTTCGATCAGACCGGTACGGGAGTTAAGGGGGGCAAGGATGTAAATCTTTTTTCTTTGAAATTTAGATTGAAAGCACCTGCGGATGGGCGGCTGTCAGACCTACTCCGCTTGGACGACGATCTGCTTGTGCCCATGGTGCATTATTCGGACTACTTAGGGCAGGGCCTGGTTTTCAAGCATGAAGGAGTCAAACAGTCGGAAATGACAATCGAGCTTTTCCAAAACGTTCCCAATCCATTCAGCGGTTACACCGAGATCCCTTTTTATCTACCGAATGATATGAGCGCAGAATTGGTGGTAACAAATGTTGTGGGGAAGGTTATTAAAAGAATCCGGGGGCAATATAGCCAAGGCACAAACATCATTGGACTGGCAACAGATGATTGGCCTTCCGGTGTTTACCAGTACCACCTTTTTACGTCAGAGAGAACCTTGACAAAAACAATGATTATCAGTCAGTGATGCATCACTAAATCAAATCCATTAAGATGCGTATCGGCAAACTCATTAGCTTCAGCTTTGCATTCTCTATGGTTAGTATTGTCAATACTAGTGCCCAAGCACTTCGTCTCGAAACAGCTTTCAGTACGACTACCGTGGGTGATACTTTAGAGGTTGATATTGTAGTAAGTGGCTTTCGCAGGGTGGTTAGCGGGCAATTTCCTTTAACTTGGGATACTGCTGGATTGTCGTTTCTCGCTTATGAAGAACTCGAATTGCAGGGTTTCGTCATTGGGCAAGAAGACGTTGCCAAGGGTATCTTAAGGTGCAGTTGGATTTCCAGGACAGGTTTTGGCCAAGATCTCATTGACGGGACCCCAATTCTAAAGGTGAGATTTCGTATTTTGGGGTGCCCGGGGTCATCGTATCCTATCGATTTCTCCGGAAATTTCCCGACTCCCGAATTTTACCAGCTATTCGATGAGGTGCCGATTTTGTCGGAGTTGGAGCTCGGGGTACGTTCGGTACCGATCAGCACTCCCGACTTGCTCGGGCCGGCAGACACCTTAATTTGCGAACCTGGATCATTGTTGTTGAGTGTGGACTGCACTGATTGCATGATTAGCTGGCAGGATGGCCTCAATACCTCACAAAGAGAAATTGCCGCCCCCGGCATTTACTCTATAGTTGCAATTAATGAGCAGAACTGCCAGTTGACCGATACGATATCTGTGGGTTTTTCTAGTCTAAAACCATTGGATCTTGGCGCTGATACAACCATTTGCAGTGGTGAAATGATAATACTGGACTCTGGACAGGACTCCGGTCGAACAATATGGTCGACTGGGGCTCTTTCCAGGTCAATTTCAGTTGAAATAGCAGGTGATTACGCAGTGACCATTTCGGAAACAGATGGGACTTGCGCAAGGACCGATACGATCAGGGTTCATGAAGCTCGCAGGATCGAAGGAGCAATCCAAACTGATTCCGCTCATATTTGCCTTGGTGATTCTATACGTTTGACTGCGCCCTCGGGTGAACGCTATGACTGGATATCAGGAAAGGAAACTTTGAGCGTTACAGACTCTGCAGAAACTACCGCTTTCCCCTTGGCAAAAACCCTATATGAAGTGGTAGTATCCAACATTTGTTTTACGGATACCTTTAGTATTGATATTCAAGTGGTAGAAATCGACGGATCGGCGGGTGCAGATACCTGCATTGTCAAAGGAACTGCTGTGGAGCTCGGTGCCACCGGCGGCACCTCCTATCTGTGGCGTAAAGACCTTCCACTCAGTGAATTTACTATTCCAAACCCGTTGGCCCAACCAGATAAAAGCACCGTTTTTGTGGTGGAGATTTACAATGGGAATTGCAGTATTATTGATTCGGTCATGGTGACGGTGACAGACAATCCATTACATTCCATTCTGCCCATTAATGCCATTTCCCCGAACGGAGATGGTAAAAACGACGTGCTCTATTTTCCAAACCTGGAAAAGTTTACCACAAACGTGCTTCGTGTCTTTAATCGCTGGGGCGGTAAAGTATATGACCGGGTCAATTACCAAAAGAATGGTGGAGAACTTTGGGGCGGGACACATAATGGCAAGCCATTGCCGCCGGGCGATTACTTCTATGTACTTACAGTAGGAGAGGTTGCGATTAGACAAACTCTATTAATCGTGAGATAATAAAATCCAAAAAATGTGGAATAAGGCTGTTGTTATATCTGTGGCGCTCGCCTTCCTAGCGATGGAAATGTCCGCACAACAAATTGGTTATTCCTTTCAACAGGATCTGGGTCTTTTTACAGGAAACCCTTCTCTGACTGGAAATGAAGGACATATGAGGTTTGGTGCTAATTACCAATCCTATGACTTTGGAGTACAGGATCCTGTGAAAACTATGAGTGCTTTCTTTGAAGTGCCTATCTATTCAGACAGGGTGGGCCTAGGGGTGTGCCTCGTCAGGGACGAACTGTTTAACCTGCGGCAATCTTCCCTATGTTTAAGTTTTGCCTACGGATTTGAGCTCAAATTATTCAAATCTACCCGGGACCGGCTTTCTATTGGGGTAATGGGGGAATACAACAATTACCATTTTCAATCTCCCGACTTAATTATCAATCATCAGCAAGATCCCCTATTATTTTCGGCAGAGGACAGGAACAATCAAGGCAATGCCAGTGTTGGGTTATTTTACATTTCTAACTATGATAATGAATTCAAGCCAGCATTATTCTTTGGCCTCGCCGCCCATCAATTGATTCCGATCCCCCTAGAGTTTGGCCAAAATTCGAAAAGTGGGGACCTTCGAAGGCAAATTCATGCCAATGGCTTAATAGGGGGAAGATTCGCTTCTGGAGAGTTAAAATTGAAGCCAAGCCTTTTTGTACAATACAGTTATCCCAATATAATTGACGTTCAGTTTCAGTTTTCGATGGAGCATAAGTGGCTTTTTCTTGGCGCTGCATTCAATAGCCGTGGACAACTTTTGTTCAATTATGGAATAACTCTTGCCGATGGTTGGCTTCAAGATGGGCAACTATACTTGGCAGCTGCGCATGCTTTGTCAGTAAGTCAAATCTCTAAAAGCCCGCTCGGTGGTTATGAACTCAATATTGGATACCGGTTTGAAATTCAGTAATTGTATAACCCTTTAGGTCAGAAAGATTAACCGAAAGCTATTATTAAACACCAATTCAACCCTACCCATCATAAAGAATAACAATCAACAAAATATAAAGCAACAAATAAGGATCATTCAATTGAGTACCAAAGCCAATCAATAGAATAGCAGTAATTATTTTGAAGATCATGATCCGGTTCTTTCGCTTCTTCTTCCTTTCATGAATAGAGGTGCTTCTTTGAACCAGTTCCTCTTCTGGTGGAGTCAATGCAGGCATGGCCATTTTGCCGGTTTTGACCAACTGCAATTCTGCTGTCCCGAGATAAGCTTTTGGAGGACGATTATTTAATGTGTAGGTAATGGTCCGTCGAGCTTGTTGACCGGCTAACTGGGATTCGTTATTGAGGTTTAATACGGGGATGGTCAGTGCGCTGTGCACCAGACGTATTTTTGTCGTTTCCTCGAGTTTATCAGTAGCGGGATCGCTGATCAGGTGATACTGAAATAGCTTTTGGATAAAGGTTGGAGTATCCTTTATGTGATTGTATTGATGGGCCAATTGATCCTGAGTTTTGTCTTTTGATTGGGCACTATCATAGAGGAAATTCAAGGACAGGCCGGATTCGAGTTTTTCTAGATCTACTAGCTTAAGTTGCTCTCGAATATAGGTTCTCCAGAACTTTTCATTGATGTTTTCTTCGAAGAGATCTACCGTTAAATTGGGGGCGTGATAGCTTTTGCTCTTTGCTGTTTTCCAAAGATGTTGCAGGATGATCTGAAGGGGAGTAGTTATGGAAGACCGAGAATCAATGGAAAGAAAACTGTGTAATCTGTTCGCCAATTTTGGCCCTATCGTAGCACGATAAAATTCATCACCATCAAATTGATTTAAGATTTGGGCTATACCATTGGCCTGCAATGTACCGAGATAATAACCCTGTGTCTGAAAATCTTGGCTAGACAATAGCTTTTCGTAATCCTTCAGAAATTTAGGTCTAAGCGAAAATACGATCCGAAGTTTGATTTGACCTCTACACTGGTTCAACACAGTATTTAGCTCTTCTTTATTAGGAGCCTCATTATGATCAAGGACGATGATGAAAAGTTGGTCTGAGTCCTTTTCATTTTCTTTTCTTGGTTTGGACAGAAAAGCCTGCACTTGCTTTTCAATGGATTTCCCGAAGGAAGGGTCTTTGGAACAATCTATGTAGGTCACCTGGTGTGTGTCTTCCAGCCTTGGTATCAACCCGGCCAAAAGCAGGGAGGTTTTACCGACGCCATTGCTTCCCCAAAGTAACGTTGCAGACTGGAAACTCTTTTGTGTGAGCAATTGATAAACGTCTCTAATGTCATAGTCTCTACCTTTAAAAACCGTGGCGTGAGAAGCAGTGTAGGGCTCCAGACCGGGAAATGGTTCTCGTGGCAAGGCTAAATCTGGAAGATTTGGTATGTTATAAAGTGGGTTTTCTGAAACCAGTGGAAGATTCCATTTTTTGATATCCGGCTCCTCTGGGTCAAAGTTGAATTGCCAAGGAAGTTGGTCCCTGGCCTGGGAAATTCTAGCGTATAGGGACCGAGGATTATCGGTCTTGCGTGTGGTTTTGATTATATCTATGGACTGATTATAGGCTTTCTCCAAAGGGTCGCCAAGGCCCAGAAAAGTGTAAAAATTGACGGCGATATCCCTTGCGAGTCCATCATCTACATAATCATTGGTCGAGATAACAGCAGGGATACCCTCTTTGCGAACCATTTTTGCCTGATCAGCGGTTACACAGGCATTGAGGAAGACTACTTTTAGATTGTTTTGTGCCCCGAGAAAGGAGGAAAACCCCTTTGGGTAGACAAGGTCTTTGCCACGAAAGGGGTTTTCCAATTGTAGGGCGTAAGATTTGGCGTGGCCGCCGAAATGAAAAATAGCGATCCTGTCTTTGTACACCGGTCTTTGGAAGACACGTATAATTTCCTTAATGGTCGCGTTAGTCTTCACTACTAATTCACATAGACCTGCTTGCGAGGCTTCTTCCAATACTCGCTCGATCCCTAAAGTTTCTTCTGGGAGGTTGCGTAGGTAACCAGAAGAACCTTCATGATAATTGGCAAAGGCCAGAAAGATGACAGGAGGTTTATTGGCCATCGAGAAATTTTTCTACTTCATCTAATTCGGTATCACTGTAAAAACTAAAATTAAACAAATAGGGGTTATGATCTGATATATCGGCTCCCAAATTGATGCCCAGCTGATAAGAGCCTTCTTGATCGATGTTTTCAGCTAAATACTCCAAAAAGGTTTGCCACCTAATTTGGTAAATTAAATTGTTGTCTTGCTTGTCAATTTGCTCCACGATTTTTGTAATTGGAATACCCTTTCCTGCAAAATCCGAGAATAGATTTTCAATGAGCTGGTACTTCCCTCCATAAAGTAGCAATCTTAATTTTTCTCCCGGCTTCTTTTTCTTAATAATGTAAATTGAATTAATTGGAAAGTTTTCGTGAACCGTGAATCTGAGTTCAAAATCTTTTGTTGTGAGAAAATGTGCGAAGTCCGTTAGAGAAAACGATAACTTTGGGTCATTTTCTTTTGGATCCTCGGCCCCCATTAATGCTGGAGCCCTTTTAATCGCGACCCTTTCTTCATTTGCGGTCGGAAGAAAATACTCTTGAAAGGCTTTCCGAAATGTATCGAAAATTGAGGAAAGTATGGGCTTTGAAGGATTTTGAAAAAGCTCTTTAATCGCTATGGGATTGTGATTTTTCTCGAGTTTTATAGTCCTAGTTGCAGCGTCCTCATCTTCGCTAATTAATTTAATAGAAACAGTTTCTTTACACCTGCTACATTCTAATCGGATTTTTGAGACTTTTGGATCACAGGAAAAGTGAAAGGATTGATTGCTCTTCACTGTTGGAACCGTTCTTTCTATACCATTCTCGATGAGTATGAATCGATCAATTGTAGACGTTTCCGCCCAGTAGGATTTGGTTTGAGCGTCGGAACTCATGACAGTAAATAAGATTATTGTGATGACAATTATATATTTCATAATGGTTTGGAATTTGAAAGCTTGAGGAAAAGCTGATATAATTTTTGGTTTCTCATGAAAAATAATGTGGTAATTACGATAGGGTACTTAATTTCATAATTGAGATATAGGAAAATTACCAATGCTAGGAAAAAAGTGATGGCGAGCATAATTTCCATCACATGGTATCTGATGGGCTTTATAATTTGCTTTTTTAATATGGGGTGGTATACTATTGCTATAAATCCGAGAAAAAGGTTTACTAGAAAAACTAATGACCATGAAAATGGCTTGAAATAGGTTTGTGTGAGTAGATTGAAATAAGTATTAATAACAATGTAAATTCCATTTAACTTCTTACCTACTGGAGTTGCAAATAGGTCCATTGAATACTGTTTAGTGGGATCTTGTTTGCCGAATGAGCCGATGAAGATCAACTGACTTGAGTGGACATGTAGATCTACTGTTTTTTCTCCAATTTTATCATTCATTAACCTTGATCCGTCAACTAGCAAAACAGCCGACTTATTCCTGTTTGGAAATTCCTTGTGTGGCGTATCGGGATCTCTATCATGTGCATTTCGAATCAAGTAATTGATTTCAAAACAACTCGGACAGTTTTCTAAATCAATTTCCTTCCCTAAACTGTCGATTGCTAGTTTTGCCAAAGTGAAAATTGCAGATTGTTGACTTCTGTCATTAAAAAATAGATGTTCATATCTGTGAACAGAGTCACCAACCAATGGATTGGTGGCGAGATACCCACTATTATTTGGCGACTGATAATAAAGGTTATTGAAGGGGCGAAAGTTATCTTTTGTCCAATCACCGCAAATGGGTATTGTCTTTTTTGAAGTAGATTGTAGAAGAAAGGGGGTGACGATTTTGCCTTCCAGACGTTCCAGTGCCTTTTTTAATCTATCGCTTGCATTTTGGTTAAGCTCCTGTACATAGTTTTGGAATGAATCAAGCCTGGTTCTTGGCAAGGCATGGGGTATTTTGACATCGTTCACAAAGAGATAATCTAGGAAAATGAGACCAGTTCCAGGTTCTTCCGCCAAATATTCCAGAAGTTTTGCTAAACTATCTCTATTGATTTTTTTGGATGATTTATCAAGAAAAGGTTCATCTAAATCAATGAATAACCAATCAGAAAAATCCTCCTTGTGGCGTTGGTGCAAAGGCCAATCCAATAAGTAGTCTATAGTGAAAGCTCGTTGAAATTGGTCATATATTGAGTTATTCATCATTCGTATGATGAATAACTCATGACGATGAACAATTAGAGTCATGGTGGTGACAATCAAAGCATACATCAAAGGAAAAAGTAGAGACCTTCTATTTAGCCAGTTTAACGATTTTTCCAATTTTTCAACTTTTATAATGAATGTTGTTGTTTCGACCTTAAAAAGTAGTAAGAGGAAAAAGGAGCGCTCCGAATTTGGTCTTTTGAGATCTTTATTAACACAAAAAACAATAGGGTATTCCAAAATTGAAATTGGAGATGAGTAGAATAGTTGAGTTTATGGGGAAGTCGACTTATGTGATACAATTTCCGACTTATTTTTCGTTGATCAAAGCGCATATTTATGATTTTGTCGTACCTGGATTGTAGTAGCCTGGGTAATGTGTTTAATAGTTGTCAAAGATCGACAATGCCATTCTTGAAAGCATATCTGATCAGGTGCTTTTCGTTGGGCAGATTCAGCTTCTTCAGGATGTTGCGTCGATGGGTGTTGACCGTGGATTCGGCAATTTTTAAGTCGTGACCGATCTCCTTGGCGGTCTTTCCAAGTGCTAATTCACGAAGAATTTCTTTTTCTCTATTGGTTAGCTTGCCAACTTCTTCGGTCTGGCGAGAGACAACGGTCGCAGTGTTTAGTACTTCCAGTCCATAGTGAGGCCTTCCGTTGAAGACGTTGTGAATGGCAAATACCAATTCTTCCTTGCTCTTATTTTTTAGGATGTAGCCGGCGGCGCCGATCCGCATCAATTCCATGATGAAATCTTTTTTGTTGTGCATCGTCAGGACTAGCACTTTGAGCTCTTTATGGTGTTTGGTGACGTATTTGGTGACTTCGATGCCATCGAGTTCCGGCATTTCAATATCTAGGACGAGGACGTTTGGTTCGGTGTCTGGAATTTTGTCCAGGACTTCCTCTCCATTTACTGCTTCACCTACTACAATGATATCCTTTTCTCTTTCCAAAAGTGCCTTCATTCCATCAATAAAGAGTTGGTGGTCGTCAGCTAAAAATACCTTTATCATAATTTGTTGTTGTTTAGTTGATCTTGTGATGATGATGTTAAGGGGGCCGGCATAGGAATGTCAATAGATGTCGTCGTGCCATTGCCCTTACCAGAATCAATCGAAAAGGTACCATTTAGGCCTGCTACCCTGGTACGGACATTTTTAAGCCCCATACCTTGATCTGGGTCGATCGACTCGGGATTGAACCCCTGACCATCGTCTTCGATTAGGATATTAAGGATGTCGTCGAAGCGGTTTATTTGGATGGAAAGGTTGGTGGCATTGGCATGCTTTAGCACATTGCTGATCAGTTCCTGGATGATGCGATAGATGCTAATTTCGATGGAATTGTTCAATCTTTCCTGGAATCCAAAAGTGTTCAGTTCTACCTTGATCTTTTTCGAATCATTTAAGGTTCGGGTTAGAGATTTTAGCTCAGCGACAAGGCCGAACCGGGTCAATATGCCCGATTGCATATTGTGTGCGATGCGCCGGACTTCAGTACAGGCCTCGTCGATTAGTTCGGCTACCTTTTGAGTGGATTGCACATTAGACTCCTTGAGGGCTTCGATTTTTGAATCTGTTTCATCGAAATATAGTTTAATGGTAGATAACATACTACCGAGCCGGTCGTGCAAATCCTGGGCGATCCGTTTGCGTTCTGTGTCTTGGCCCTCTATTCGGGCGTGAGCCGCCCGAATCTCTTGGGTAGCTAGCAATTCATCGATTTCATTTTGTACGAGTTGCTTTTGTTGGGAGGTAATTTGCTGGTTTTTTTCGGCAATTCTTGTTTTTTGTCTTTGCTGGTAATAATAGAAGAAGCCAAGACCGATGGCCAACCCAAGCGCAAAGATCAGTATTACGCTAATTAGGCGCTTACTTTTCTTTTGGTTCTCAGCCTCCTTAATGGCGTACTCCCTCTGCAAAAGGGCATTGCGTTTTTCCGCTTCTTCAAAGTTGAACTTGTAGTTCATTGCAGAGCGGTAGTTCTCATTCAGGCTATCCCTCAATACATTGGACCTGTTACGGTACTGATAGGCAACTGTATATTTTCCCAGACCTGCGTAGATTTCCGATAGATTGAGCAAAAGCCCCCACTTCAGTGAAGGGTCGGGAAGAGTATCTAAAATACGGAGACTCTTTAGATAGGCATTTTCAGCATCTTTAAGTAGTTCAAGGCCCTGGTTAACAGTGCCTAGGTTGTACAAAATAAAAGCAATCCGAGCATCATTACTCTGACTTTGGAAATGTTTCAAACTGGTCTGATAGTGTTCTTTAGCCAATCCGAAGTCCTTCTTTACTTTATAGAAAGAACCGATGTTGTTGTGAATCTCTGCTAGGATAGAGGCATGGATGTTACCTTTTGATCTTAATGCCTTCTCATAGTAATTCAGGGCTTGATCGAATTCACTCTGCAGGTAATAGTTGTTTCCGATATTGATGTAGCATTTGACAATATCATTGGGGTCGTCTTTTTCTTGGTAGATAACCAGACTGCGCTGATAACAAAGGTTGGCTTGCTCGTAATTTTGGAGCGATTGGTACATCGTCCCTAGATTGAGCTGAGTGGCTGCCATCCTGAATTTATCACCCAGAGCCTCAGAGATTTTGCTGCTTTGGTCAAAGTTGGTTGCAGCCTCCTCATAATTCCCTAATTGTCGCTCGAGGTTACCCAGGTTATTATGCAATGTGGCTTTGATCTTTGCGAGTTGTTGATCTTCGACTAAGGCTAGTCCTTCTTTGAAATAATATTGTGCACTATCGAGCCAGTTTTGCGCCTTTTGCAGATTGCCAAGATTATTGCATGCACTCGCGGCGCCCTGAAAATCCTGTAAATCCCGACGACCATGGAACGCTTTTAGGTACCAACCTTTCGACTCAGAGAGCTTTCCCTGATATTTGGTCGCTAACCCCATTCTCATGTATCCATCAGCTTTTCCTTTATCGTAGCTGAGGTTTTCAGCCAGGGCCAGAGCTTTTCGAGCAAAAAAAACTGCCGAGTCGCTTGGGTGTCTTCTATACTGGTAAGCTAACTCATTCCAGGCATCAACCCGAAGGGTATCCTGCCCGAGAATGGTTAGCTGTTGGTTTAAGCTGTCTACAACATATTTGCTCTGGCCTGTAAGCATGGCCAAAGAGCTTATCTGGATTACGAGACAGAGCAATAGGTGGTTTTTCATAAGGACATTTTTCATAGATAACTGTTGGAGGGGGGGCTGGTCAAACTTAGTCATGACCAATAGGTCTCGAGTCTTCATCGGCGTCGGAAGACATCACTTTTGCTTCTCCGGGATCATCACCATCTCTGCTTAATCTTTCGACAATGGTCCTGATCTTAATTAAACCATCTCCATTCGCGAAAGGTAAAACCCCTAACTCAATGGTGTGGACAACCGGAGTAAGGTATTCGAAATAGGGAATGTCGGGATCTTCAATGACCTTTAGATCGACTGCCAAACTACCATCGTCTTCAAGAGTAGTGGGGATTGGGTAGGTACCCGAGGCGCGAAGATTGCTCTGTTTGAAAAACGTGACGGCGTGGAGCGAGAATTCATCATCAGCATCAACCATTCTTCGGCGTACCAATTGAATTTGCGGTTTGTTGAGTTTCATATTTTTATTATTGATTTGGTGAATTAAGATACATATATTCTGTACTTTACATACAAAGTTCTTTTTATTTTATTTTGAATCCTATAGTCGAATTTGCTAGATCCATACTCAGATCATAGTATTTATTAGCGTCCCATTTTAGCTTAGCTTTGAAGCGAAACTATGAATCGCCATGACGAAAAAACTATATGCCATACTAATTGGAATCAACAACTACCCCAGGCGTGAGCACCGGTTGCGTGGTTGCCTCAATGACCTTCAAGCAGTCCATCAATATTTGGAGCATTACATGGAGCAGCAAGGAATTGAATACCAGCCCAAAATTTTGAAAGATGAGGCTGCCACAAAGGACCAGATTATTGAGGCGTTCGAACATTATAAAGAAGCAAAAGATGGAGATAGCTGCCTGTTTTATTTCGCAGGCCATGGATCGCGCATCCCTGCTCCGGAAGCCTTTTGGCATTTAGAATCCGACCATAAACTACAAACCCTTGTCTGCTGGGATAGCCGAATCAAGGACGGCGAAGACTTGGTCGACAAAGAATTATCTTACTTGATTTGGGAAGCCACAAAAAACAAGGATGTTCATTTTGTTGTCATTATGGATTGTTGCTATTCCGGTTTAAATACCAGGATTGACCCCGACGATTTGCCGGTATATGAGGCAGTCAGAATGGCGAAAGCCAATACCAAAGGAAAGACTTTGGAAAGCTACTTGGGTATTGAGCATTACAAAAAAGGAGAGGACGGTGCTTTGAGTCCTCCCAGAGCTCGGCATGTACTACTATCTGCTGCCAAATCTACCGAAACAGCCAAAGAAGTCTATTGCAAACGACAGCCGAGAGGTGTCTTTAGCTACAGTCTCATTGAGACTCTGCAAAACAGCGGTCAGCCACTATCATATGCCCGGATCATGGACCGGGTCAATTTGCGTGTCTCAAATCTGGTACCTAAACAGTCACCTCAAATCGATGTCATACACCAGGAAGATACACGCCGCAAATTCCTGGACGGCCAACACCTAGCCGAGAAGAAAACCTACCTGGTTAGCCGTCAAAAAAATGGTGAATGGACGGTCAATGCAGGCGCGATTGACGGTATTAAATTAGGAGATGATGTTACGGAGACAGTGTTCGAATTACTGGATTCACGGATAAGATTGGCTGTGGTTGAAGTACACCCCACGCATGCAGTATTAGCAGGATCTGGAACACTAGATCATAAACAAATATATCAGGCTGAGTTAGTGAGTCTAGCCAGCCCCTTAGTGCCAATTGCAATAGACCCAAACGGCGATCCTGAAATAGGTCGTACCATTAAAGGAACATTGTTACAATCACCATCCAAAGTTATAGAGCTGTCTACCGACCCTGAGGCAGGAGAATATTCGATCCTTGCTGAAAAGGCCGGACTTAGCTTGAATTTTAAGTCCAGCCAAAAACCTCTTTTTAAGCAGTTGGACATTTCTAAACTGGAAGACTTTATAGGCAAAGTCGAAAAAATGGCCAAGTGGAAACAGGTATTGGAATTGACCAATCCACATAGTACCATAACGGAGGACGATTTCGAGATCAGCCTTTATCGAATCTCTGAACCTGGCAATTACACCGATGATGCTCCCGCCGAATTGGTCCCTTTGAATGGACCAGTGCATTTACCTTATGTTTTATCTGGAGGCAAATGGCATCATCCTGCTTTTCGGCTAAAGATCAAAAATATGGGGCGGCATAATCTCTGGGTCAGCCTGCTATTTATGGATGACCATTTTGGTATTACCAATCAATTGCTGCCCAAACGAGAACTTCAACCAGGTGAAGAACAATGGGCAGAAGACATTTTCAAGGACCATCCGTATCGCACCATTCCATTGCAAATCGCAGATGCTTATCACGATTTGGGCGTTACAGAGACAGCAGACTACCTCAAGTTGTTTTTATCCAGAACGGAGTTGAATACGGATGATTACAATCAGGCCGGTGTTCCCCGGATGGAGGTAGTAGAAGGACTGAGAGATCAGCCCGACCCTTTACAAATTCGATACACGAACTGGATCACCCAAGAGATTTGCCTAAAGGTACGCCGACCCTGGATTACTGAACCACTCTCCAGAGGAAAAGCTATCTCTGGTTTGGGATTGACGGTCCAGGCGCCGCAATCATTTTCAGGGCAGTTGATGTTCTGTTCTTTCGAAGAGGCTACGCATGGGATGATGGCACCAGTAAATATGAGTTTGGAAAATGGTGCTTTTTTCGAGCCATTTCTGCTGGCTGAAGGATATCATAGATCAGAAGGAGTAAGTGTTCTGGCGTTTTTTGAGCTAATTCAACAAGATGTGATCAACAACACTATGCCACTTAGAATCAACTTTCCTTCCGTAAAGTTGGAAGTTCAAGGTACTCCAGTGCCATATGCCTTAGATTTTACCACAGGGCTATTTACTCAACTGCCTTTCCGGTGGGCAGATGGACAGATGCTGCTCTTTGGCTTGCCGGACCCCTCAAAATCGATGTATTCGGGATTGACACCTACTTGCAAGGTCTTTTTGCATAGCACATAAATCATCCCACTAACCAAATCTCTTCTTATGGTCAATCGCATGATATTCATTTTGCTTTTACTGTTTGTTTCTGCTCCCATACAGGGTCAGTTCACTACCGAATACTATGATACAGACTGGAATCGAATTGAATCCAAAGAAAAGGCTGAGTACTATCGAGAGATTACCTACGACCAGACTGGCCGACCATTAGGAATTGTTAGGGATTACTACATCACCGGAGAACTGCAGTTTGTAAGAGAATTGGTCACCGTAAATCCAGATACCATGAACGGGACCTGTATTTGGTATCATCGGAATGGACAAAAAAGCCAGGAGGTGATTTATGAAAATGGAGTTGCAGTAGGTCCAACCAGAAATTGGAGTGAAGAAGGTAAGGAAGAAGGAGTGTTGGACGAGAGTGGATTCTATTATTCTGTTGCTTATCGCAATGATAATTTGAGAGCATTTCAAGAAGCTTTTGGGCAAGAACTGGGAGTGGACTCTTCTTCAATTAATCTTTTATCAAGAATAGGAGTGTCTTTGGTAAATAAAGGTGAGTTGAACTTTGGGCTAGCCTTTTTCCAACTGTCTCATGATGTAGCTAGGTTGCTTGATCATGAAGGAGTACTAGCCATAACGTATAACAATATAGGAGAGGTTTACATTCACCTTGGTGCATACGAAGAAGCGCTCGAATGGCTTAATAAAGCTTTAAGCATTGAAGAAAGATTGGGTCTTAAGAAGGAGTCAGCTAGTTCTTGCAGTAATATTGCATCTGTCTACAAATTACAGGGAAAAAATGAACAAGCTCTCATTTGGTTTAAGAAGGCCGTGAGTATTGAAGGGCGAGAGGAAAACTTAGCTTCTTACTACAACAACATAGGTGTGGTCTATCTTTCTCAAGGTGATTATGAACAAGCGCTCACTTGGTTGAGTAAGGCAATAGATATTGGAAAAAGGCTGGGCCTGCCTGTCAACTTGGCTTCCTCCTATAATAATATTGGGAGGGTTCATACCTTTCAGGGTAGTTACGAACAAGCCCTCATCTGGCATAAAAAGGCAATGGAGATTGAACGGAGGCTTGGTCTGAAGGTGAACTTGGCTTCTTCCTATAATAATATTGGGATGGTCTATACTTTTCAAGGCAGTTATGAAAAAGCGCTCATTTGGTTGAGTAAGGCAATAGATATTGGAAAAAGGCTGGGCCTGCCTGTCAA
This sequence comes from Saprospiraceae bacterium, assembly GCA_028284395.1. Taxonomy (GTDB): domain Bacteria; phylum Bacteroidota; class Bacteroidia; order Chitinophagales; family Saprospiraceae; genus JANQRV01. The sequence goes on along the minus strand of JANQRV010000257.1, from coordinate 45,735 downwards.
CTTGGCTTCTTCCTATAGTAATTTTGGAATGGTTCACTATTATCTTGGTAAATATGAACAAGCTCTCAGTTGGATCAATAAAGCCAAAGGTATTCAGTTGGAATTAGATTTAAAGGTGAACTTGGCTGATTCTTATAGCAATTTAGGATTGGTTCATCAGTCACAGGGTAAATATGGACGAGCTCTCATATGGTTCCACAAATCTAGGGAAATTCGAGATAGCTTGGGCCTAGAAGTGGATTTGGCAAAATCTTATGGCAATATTGGTATGGTCTTTTACTCCCAGGGTAAATATGAACAAGCTCTCACTTGGCATAAACGGGCTAAAGATCTTCAAGAAAAGTTGGACTTGTGGGCAGAATTATCAGTTTCCTACAACAATATCGGGTTAGCCTATTTTGCCCAAGGTGCATATGAACAAGCGCTGATTTGGTACCATAAAGCTAAAGATATTCAAGAGAGAATAGAACGGGAAGCAAAATTAGCTGCCATTTATAGTAATATAGGTATGGTCTTTCAATCTCAGGGCAAATATCGACAAACCCTCAGTTGGTACAATCAAGCTAGGATGATTCGAGACAGCTTAGGACTAGAGGTGGATCTGGCTCGATCCTATAACAATATCGGATTTGTCTATCATTCTCAAGGAGATTTCGAGCAGGCGGTGAAATGGTATGCTAGAGCAAAGGAAATTCAAGAAAGGTTGAAATTAGGAGTAGATCTAGAAAACACTTACCATAATATTTCCTTCGCTTACTATCATTTGCATCGCTTGGACTCCGTTTTGTTCTATGCTCAAATGAGTATAGAGCTAAATGAAGATTTACGTAGGACTAATCAAGGAAAAACCGATCGCCAACTTTTTGTGGATAAAAATCTGGAGCCTATTGAGACTGGAATTTTAAGTGCTTATCAGTTAGAAAAGCATTCACTTGCCTTTGCTTTTTCCGAAAAAACAAAAGCTCGTGCTATGTCAGACCTACTTGCAGAAAAGTCTATCGAGGATCTAAGCTTATCCGAAGTTGTTATGACAGAATTTGGATTGCTAAGAAAAAAACTTAAGACAGTACAGCAAGAATTGGCTTCGGAGATTCCAAAGGCAAAACGTCAAAATTTAGGCGAGCAAAGGGATAGTTTATATCGAGTTCTGCAGGAAATAGAGGACCAGATTAAAGTACTGGCTCCGGAGTATGCTAATCTTGTTTATCCGGAGACCACCAATACAATAAAATTACAATCCATATTGCAGCCTCAGGAAGTGCTGATCAGCTACTTTACGGGGTATAGGCATTCTTTTGCTTTTGTGGCAACTCCTTTAGCGATAGAAATGATTGACCTTGGCTCTTCAGATAGCTTAAGACTTTTGGTAGAAGATTATCGGAGTAATTTGGTTGCTAGCCAAAAACTAGCCATTCAGAGGCAAGATGCGATATTGCAGAGTGGTGTTGATGAGCAGTTCTTTGAATTGTCTAGTGAGCTATATCAAAGGCTGTGGTCACCATTGGATTCTACTGGTCTTTTCAAAGACAAGAAAGTCATCATAGTCCCAGATGGTTTTCTCAATTATTTGCCATTTGAGCTGCTCATTAACGACGAGGAGCAAAAGACTTACGAGGAGTACAATTACTTGATTCATGATCATACCATTTCCTACTATCCATCGGCCACCGTGCTACACTATGAAAGGACGAAAAAAAAGGGGACAGAAATTCCAAGCAAGGAATTCTTTGGACTGGGTATTACTGACTTCAAAAACACCAATTGTACTAATGATGGCAATGTCTACGCTGATTTGAGTACAATAGCGACCTCAGTAGATCAACTGGCCAACTTATTCAGCTCAAATCAAAGTGTGACCATACTCAATGAGCAAGCGAGTGAAAGCGCGTTCAAATCTTTGGACTTGATTGATTACCGGTACCTGCATTTTGCTACTCATGGGACTATTGACGCTGAAACACCGGAATTTAGCAGCATATTACTGCAACCTGATGACCAAGAGAACGGCTGTTTGAATATGTATGAAATATTTGAGCTGGACTTTAAAGCAGATTTGGTGACGCTGGCTGCTTGTCAGACTGGACTAGGTAAATTGGTGAGAGGAGAGGGCATGGTGGGTTTTACTAGAGCGCTAATGTATGCCGGCACCCCATCGGTAATTCTAAGTCTATGGGAAGTAGCTGATGAATCAACTAATCGATTGTTTTTAGATTATTATTCGAAGTTAGCGGAAGATGGATTGGATAAATATGCACCTCTGCGTGCTGCACAATTGAAGATGATTGAATCGGGTAAGTATTCTAATCCTTTTTACTGGGCGCCGTTTGTGTTTATCGGGTCTCGGGAGTCTAAATTCTAAAACCTAAGAATCGTGAAAACAAATCTATTTCTAATACTATGTTTATTGGCTTCTTGTTCCTTGTGCTCTCAGACTATTGAATACTATGATGCAGATTGGAAGCGATTGAGTTCGGAGGAAAGCGCGTCATTTTATCGAGAGATAGACTACGACCGGAATGGCCAACCAATAGGAATCGTTAAGGATTACTACATCACCGGAGAACTGCAGTTTGTGGGGGAACTGGTCACCGTAAATCCAGATACCTTAAATGGACTATGTATTTGGTATTACCAAAACGGACAAAGAAGGAAAGAGGCTAGCTATCAAAAAGGGGTGTTGATCAGTTCTGTTAGAAACTGGAGCGTGGAAGGAAAGGAAGAAGGAGTGCTGGATGAGAGCGGGTTTTTCTTTTCTGCTGATTATCGAGATGCCGAATTAGTAGCTCTAAGTCAGGAGGTTAGGCAGAGTTTGTCGGCCGAATCAACGTCAATTAAAATCTTGTTTTTAGAAGGATTCAAGCGGATTGAGGGTGGAAATTTTGAAGATGGATTGCGATTGTTTCGGTTAGTTCACGATTTTTCAAAGATCGCTCAAAATGATAGATATATTGCTATCTCATACAATAATATAGGAGGCGTCTATGATTCGCAAGGGAAATACGCTAAGGCGTTGGTTTGGTATAATATGGCTGAACCAATTTTGAAAAGATTAGGATTTGAGGCTGAGCTAGCCATTCTATTTAACAATAAGGGAGTAATTTATCGTGCCCTGGGCAATTACCCGGAAGCATTGAATTGGTATGCTAAAGCAAAAAATATTCAGTCTAAGTTGGATCTGGAAAGTGATTTAGCTCGATCTTATAATAATATTGGGATGTTAAACCGTTTTCAAGGGAATTTTACGGAAGCGCTGGATTGGTTCGATAAGGCCAAATCAATTCAGGAAAAATTGGAGCCAAAGAATGAATTAGCCAACTCATATCATAATATTGCTGCAGTATATCGTGAACTAGGAGAATATGATCAAGCGATGATATGGTTTACCAAATCGCGAGAAATTCGAGAGCGATTAGGCTTGGAGGTTGATCTAGTTGTTACATATAATAATATCGGAGAATTGTCCTTTTTTCAAGGTGATCATGATCGGGCATTGGGCTGGTTTAACAAAGCACTAGAAATTGGGATAAGATTAGGGCTGGAGATCGATCTAGCCATTTCATGTAAAAATATCGGCGAACTGTATCGTCTCCAAGGAAGCGATGAAAAAGCACTCTACTGGCTGTCTAATGCACATGAAATTCAAACAAGATTAGGCTTGGAATTGGATCTCCTGATTACCAAAAACAACATTGGATTAATCTATCAGTCCGTTGATTCACATGCGGAAGCACTAGAATGGTTTGATCAGGCGAAGGAAATTGGTGAAAGATTAGGTTTGAAGGTCGAACTAGGTACTCTTTATGGTAATATTGCCCGCACATTTTATGATTCTTCGCTGTTAGACTCTGCCTTGATATATGCGCAGACGAGTATTCATTTGAATGAACGTACGCGGCAATTAAATAAGGGGCAGATTCACCGTTGGTTGTTTGTCAATAAAAATCTAAATGTTGCTGAGATAGCTGTTAACGCAGCAATCCAAGTTGACAAGCCTGCATTGGCCTTTGAGGTTGCCGAAGGGCTTAGATCTCGTAGTTTATCTGATTTGTTGTCTGAAAAGACGATGTCAATTTCGAGCTTGCCAGCGGGAATATCTGAAGATAAGAGATTGGTGAAAAGAGAACTAAGTTCCGTAAATCTCCAATTGGCCCAGCAAATTCCAGTCGAGAGAAGAAGAGAGTTAATCCTGATCAGGGACAGTCTTTACAGGAGACATTTAGCGATTGAGGATCGAATAAGACTGTTGGCGCCAGAATTTGCCGATCTGTCGTATCCGGAACCTGTTTCCATTAACCAAACCCAAAATGTGTTGGCAGATGATGAAATACTAATTGAATACTACTTGGGGGCAGTGCAATCATATGCTTTTTGCGTTACTAAAGATAGCTTTAAAACAGTGCCTCTATTTGGAGTAAGTGCAATTGGTACTCTTATCCAGGAGTTCAAAAGTCAATATCTCACGAAGCAAAAAAAAGCGATTGTTAGGGGTGACAAACTACAAGAGGATCTATTGAATACTGAATTTGCATTTTTTGCCAACTCCTTGCATAAGCTTCTTTGGGAACCTTTAAAATTAAGAGAATTTACTTCAAATAAGAGAGTACTTTTGGTACCGGATGGAACATTACATTACTTGCCCTTCGAGTTATTGATACCAAAAAAGGAAAAACAGGACTTTCAAAATTATAACTACCTGATTCGTGATTATGAAATTTCATATTATCCATCTGCAACTGTATTCCATCTTGAACGAAAGAACGAGAGGAAACCAGTCGTCGCAGCCCAGGAATTTCTTGGTGTAGGAGTGGCGGATTTTTCTAACAATAATTGTTATGAAGAATCAAGAGAGATTTTTCATCCACTTCCGCATTCCACTTCTGAGCTAAAAACGATTGCAAAAAATTATATAGATCAAGATTCTCGGATACTAGTTGACTTGGAGGCAAGCGAAGAGAATTTTAAAAGGGAAAACCTCGAGAACTACAAAAGGTTACATTTTTCAACTCATAGCGTGGTGAATGCAGAAAATCCAGCTTTTAGCCGGATTTTGCTACACCCGTCGGATGAGGAAGATGGTTGTTTGAACCTGTATGAATTCTTTGAACTTGAATTCAATGCAGACCTGATAACGTTCTCTGCCTGTGGTACTGGTCTGGGCAAATTGCTTAAAGGAGAAGGGATGATGGGCTTTACCAGAGCTTTGATGTATGCTGGCACCCCATCGGTGATTTTAAGCCTCTGGGAAGTTGCTGATGAATCAACCAATCAATTGTATATAGACTATTATTCCAGATTGACAAAAGACGGATCGGATAAATATGCGCCTTTGAGAGCTGCCCAATTGAAGATGATAGATTCAGGAGAGTATTCCAATCCTTATTACTGGGCGCCGTTTGTGTTTATTGGGGGTCGGGAGTCGAAATTCTAAATTACTTCAAAGCAATTTATGAAATCAAATCTTATCCTAACATTGTGTTTGCTTGCTTCTTGCTCCATGAAAACTCAAACCATTGAATATTTCGATGCCGATTGGAAAAAAGTGGACTCAGGGGAAAATGCAGCATATTACCGCGAAATCACTTATGACACCAATGGCAGGCCTACAAGTAAAGTGCGGGACTATTTTATCACTGGTGAATTACAGTTCGAAGGGAGGCTGCTTTCCGTAGATCCTCATGTCTTCGATGGTGTTTGTACCTGGTATTACCAGAATGGACATAAACGCCAGCAGATAACCTACGAACGTGGCAGGGCAACAAGTACAATTAGAACTTGGAGCGAAGCAGGAAAAGAAGAGGGGGTATTTGATGTAAGTGGACTTTTCTTTTCACGATCCTATCTCTCAAGTTTTCTTGAAGAAATGGAGCAGTCATTAAGTCAGGATTTGGCTTTTGATTCGACGACTAGAAACTTTCTTCTTGGAATTGGAGGACTTGCGTACGAAAACCGAGATTATTATTGGGCAAAGCACATTTCAAAAATTACATATGATTTATCAAATATACTCGGTGATAGTCTCTCAATGACTCTATCACTAGGATATATTGGACGCACATTTGATGCAGAAAGCAAATACCAAGAGGCATTGACTTGGTATCTCAAGGCTGCTAAAATCCAGGAGAGGTATGAAGCCAAAGCGTATTTGGCAGATTCATACAACAGCATTGGAGGAGTTTATCACAATACAGGAAAATATGAGGAAGCTCTTAATTGGTACAATAAGTCAAGGCAAATTAGGGAGAGCTTGGAGCTAGAAGCAGCTTGTGCGAACTCATACAATAACATTGGGGAGCTAAAGCGATTACAGGGCAAATTTGAAGAGGCAATAAGCTTGCATCAACTAGCCATTGAAATAAGGGTTAAGAAAAGATTGGAAAAGTTACTTGCCAGTTCTTACAACAATATTGGAGAAGTGTATTTCTCCATGGGAGACTATCCTAGAGCACGAAGTTGGTATAACCAGGCAAGAGCCATTGGAGAAAAATTAGACCTGAAAGGCCATCTTGTCAGGTCCTATAATAAAATCGGCACAGCCTATCAAGCGCAAGGGATTTATGACCAGGCTTTAGTATGGTATCATAAAGCGAAGGAAAAAGCAGAGCTACTTAACTTTCAACGTGAATTAGCAAAATCTTATAACAATATTGCTACAGTCCACGAGTCTAAGGGTGATCTTAGTGAAGCTCTGAAATGGCATCAACAGGCAACTGAAATTAGAGAACGATTGGGCTTAGAAGTGGACCTTTCCGGTTCATATAATAACATAGGGGGAATATTTGCATTTCGGACGGAATTTGAAGAAGCCTTAGTCTGGTATTATAAAGCTAAAGAGATCAGAGAAAGATTAGGCCTAGAATTGGATCTAGCATATACCTATAACCACATTGGCGGAGTCTATTACCAACAAGGAAAATATGAAGAAGCCTTAGTCTGGTATCATAAATCTAAAGATCTTCGAGAGAAATATGGCCTGCGGTCTTTGGTAATTATCTCTTATAACAATATAGGTTTGGTACATCGAGCACAAAAGGATTATTTGGAAGCTCTTGACTGGTTTAATAAAGCACGATCTATTGAAGAAAAGCACCACTTAGAAAATGGCCTCGCCAGTTCCTACAATAATATTGGTTTAACTTACCAGTCTGCTGGATATTTTAGAGAATCTCTTGAGTTTCTTCATAGAGCAAGAGAAATCCAGGAAAAATTGGAGTTAGAGAGGGATCTAACAACAAGTTACTATAACCTTTCTAGTTCGTTTTGGTTAGTTCAAGAGATGGATTCTGCTCTCCTTTATGCTCAAAAGAGCATTCACCTGAACGAACAGATTCGCGAGGCGAATGCGAGCCATACAGATAGGCAGCTATTTGTTAGCAAAAGTATGAGTGCTATCGAATTGGGAATAACAAGTGCCTTTTCGATTGGAAAGGTGACTCCGGCTTTCGCCATATCTGAGAAAGGAAAAGCACGGGGACTTAGTGATATTCTATCTGAAAAGGGACTTCATGAAACTGTACCTTTACCGGATTCCTTGCTTGTGCCAACCCGTGTTATATTGAATCGGATACAAGCAATTGAAAAAGAATTGGCAACCGACCTTGTTTCTGAAAAACGAAGTAGATTGCGTAAACAAAGAAAAGTTCTATTCCAGAATTGGCAGGAACTACAAGCACAAATACGAACTGTTGCACCAGAATATTCAAACTTGATCTATGAGACTACCGTTCAGGCCGACCACTTGCAATCTGTGTTAAGTAAGGATGAAGTTTTGGTGAGCTATTTTGTGGGCACGGTAAATACTTTTGTCTTCTTAATCACATCTTCCGCTTTAGAAATGATTGATTTAGGTCCCTCAGATAGTTTGAAGCGATTGATTGATCAGTTTCAAAGCGAATTCATTCCAAAACAAAAGTTGACCATTAAAAGAAATGATCCTCTTACTCAAGGTCTCCTAGACGAACAATTCTTTAAATTGTCTCATGATTTTTATAAGAAACTCTGGTTGCCATTTGATTCTAGTGATCTTCTCCTGAACAAAAAGATAGTCCTGATTCCTGATGGCTTTCTCAATTACCTCCCTTTTGAATTGCTCATTAAGGATAACGTGCAAAAGGATTATCAGAATTATTACTATTTGGTCCAGGATCATCCAATTTCATACTACCCCTCAGCAACATTGCTTTATTCTGAAAGAACAAAAGAAAAACAGGTTGAGCCCCCTCCTAAAGATTTTTTCGGGTTGGGAGTTTCACAATTTACAGACATTAATTGTACAATTGATGGCAATGCCTACAGTAATTTGAGTTCGATTGCAGCTTCGATAAATCGTTTGAGGGACTTGTTTTCATCGAACTTAAGCGCAGCGATTTTGGATGAGCAAGTCACTGAAGGTGCCTTTAAGTCCTTAGATTTGGTTAATTACCGCTACCTACACTTTGCTACCCATGGTGTGATCAATACAGAAACACCAGATTTTAGTAGCATCCTACTCCAACCAGATGACCAGGAAGATGGTTGTCTCAACATGTACGAAATATTTGACCTAAATTTCAATGCAGATTTGGTGACGCTTGCTGCCTGTCAAACTGGTATTGGGAAATTGGTGCATGGGGAAGGTATGGTGGGTTTCACCCGAGCATTGATGTATGCTGGTACCCCCTCCGTAATATTAAGCCTTTGGGAAGTCACTGATGAATCGACGAATCAATTGTTTTTGGACTATTATTTGAAGTTGGCGAAAGATGGATCGGATAAATATGCGCCTTTGCGTGCCACACAGCTGGGTATGATCAAATCTGGAGAGTATTCTAATCCTTATTACTGGGCCCCATTTGTGTTTATTGGGACTCGGGACTCCAAATGGCCAAATCGATAGGAAAAATTTTCGTTCTTATAGATTCTATACTACAATGTGAGTATTGCATCGATCAAGAAAAACTAGCTTATTGATGTTGTCTCGATTTAAGTAAAACTTGAAACGCTATGCGAATATTCCAACTTGTTGGCATTTGGTTGGTAGTAGCTTGTCCTTTAATGGCTCAAATTACTGAATACTACGATACGAATTGGAATCGATTAGATTCCGAAGAAATGGCAGCGTACTATCGAGAGATTACTTATGATGCGTATGGCAAGCCTGTGGGTAAGGTTCGGGATTTTTCAACGGATGGAGTATTGGAGTTTGAAGGTTCATTGTGTTCAGTGAATCCTGATGTGCTTGATGGAGAATGTAGTTGGTTCAATGATACCGGAAAAAGGAGCTTTTATGGAATATTCAAAAATGGAATTTTACAAGAGAAGCCGACATTTAAGAATAAACGTAATGAGACCAAGGCAGACAATGAGGTACCCTACTTTACTGAAGGCTTTTTGGCAAAAGAAGTGAAAAAATTAGATGGCCTTCTGATAGATGAAGGAATAGTAGACTCGAACTCTGTTTTTTATTTCATTGACCTTGGTCAATCCTATAAAGATAATGGGCTACATTGGCAAGGACTTTTCTCTTTTCTCCTTGCTCATGATCTGTCTTTATTGACGGCAGATAAACTGAGGTTTTTGGGTATAATTTATTCTCAGATCGGATTGTTGCTTAATGCTGCAAACTTAAATGATGAAGCAGTTGCTTGGTTTAAAGAAGGCTATAGCCTTCTCTTGGAAGCAGGAGACAAGAAGGAACAGGTTTCTGCTTCTAATAAAATTGGTTGGTTTTACCTAGACCAAGGAATCTATAATGAGGCTTTAATTTGGCATATGAAGACCAAGGATCTTCTGGAAGAGTTGGGCTGGAAGGCGGAATTGGCCACGGGCTATAATAATATTGGTATGGTATATGGATATCAGGGAAATTTTGATCAAGCTATGAAATGGCACACCAAAGCTCTCGAAATTCGCGAATGGCTTGGTCTGGAGACAGGTTTAGCTGAGTCTTACCACAATATTGGGTTTATCTGTGCACAAAGGGGAAATCATGATGAAGCATTAAAGTGGTACAATAAAGCAACGACAATCAGGGAAATCTTTGGGCCTGATGATGCCCTGGCCTCTACGTATAAAAATATCGGCGCGATTTATCAGACTCAAGGCAGACTTGCACAGTCGCTAATCTGGAACAATAAATCTATGGTGATTTTTCAAAGATTAGGTAATGAACAGCAGCTGGTAAGCATTTACAATAATTTTGGTGTTGTTTATAAATCTCAAGGCCTTGTTGAACAGGCTTTACACTGGCACTACAAAGCTGAGAGACTCTGTAAAAGAATGAATCATGATTCAGGTTTGGCCCAAACCTATAGCAATATTGGACAGGCCCACCACTCCCAAGGCTGGTACGAGGAAGCTCTGAAATGGTATCAAAAAGCCACAGAAATCCGCAAGCGATTGGGCCAAGAAGTCGAACTGGCTTATTCGTACGACGATATTGGTGGGGCTTGCAGTGCAAGCGGTAGATTTGATGAAGCATTAAGCTGGTATAGAAAGGGACTGTTGATTAAAGAACGTTTAGGGTCGGAGGTAGACCTTGCGACTTCGTTTGATAACTTAGGTGAAATTTATGGAGCACGTGGTAATCAAGATGTTGCCCTTGATTGGTTTGAAAGGTCTCTTCAGGTTCGGAAACGTTTGAAATTGGAAGTCCCAATTGCCATTTCTTACGACAATATTGCAGGAGTCTATAAATCAAAGGGAGAGTTTAGGAAAGCCTTAGATTTACTCTTCAAAGGAAAGGAAATTCGGGAAAAACTGGGCCTAGAAATAGATGTTTCTTTCAGCTTCAATGCAATCGCAGAAGTTTATGTCATGGTAGGCCAATATGATGAGGCATTGTCTTGGCATCATAAGGCCAGACATGTCAGAGAAAGAACTGGATTATTGTCACCTTTGGCAACAACCTACAATAATATAGCCGAGGTCTATCGGGCTCAGGGTAGATATGAAGATGCAGTCCGGTGGCATAAAGAAGCTTTGAATATTAGAGATAGTCTAGGGGCAGAGCTAGATCTTGTGATAACATTTAATAACATGGCTGAAATCTGTCGTATGCAGGGGAAGTATGATATGGCATTAAATTGGCATAAAAAAGCAATGGCAATTGAGGAAAGACTTGGGCTGCAGATATTCCTTGCCTATTCCTATAACAATATTGGATTACTCAAGATAACGCAAAGCGATTTCGAAGAAGCAATGAATTGGTTGGAGAAAGCAAAGGGTATAATTGAGGGGGCCGGGATGAAAGTCGAACTGGCCCAAAACTTAGATAATATTGCGGTGGTATATAATTTACAGGAGGATTTTGAACTGGCAATTTATTGGTATGGCAAGGCAAGAGATATTAGAGAAAGTTTGGGACTACGGATTGGTTTGACTCAATCTTATAACAATATCGGATTTTGTCATTTTTCTAAAGGGAATTATGAAGAAGCTTTGAGCTCCTTTAAGAAGGCGAAAGTACTTTGTGATAGTCTGAAGTTGAAGCATAGCCTTGCTGTATCGTATAACAATATGGCAGTTGTCTATGATACTCTTGGCAACTATGAACAAGCTTTAGATCTATACACGGCGGCTAATCAATTTTTTGAGTTCATACAGGACCGCCTTTATTTGGTTAGTTCTTACAGCAACATGGCTTCAACATTTCACAAGATCTCGCGGTCAGATTCAGCACTTCATTATGCACAAAAAAGTATTGATCTAGGTGAGAATTTACGAGAATTTAACGCAGGAGAAAGGAACAGACAGTTGTTTGTTTTGAAGGCATTAAATGCGATTGAAATCGGTTTGGAAAGTGCATTTCAGCTACAAAGACTTCCGCTTGCTTTCAAAATTTCTGAAAAATCGAAAGCTCGGAGTTTATCGGATCTATTATTCCAAAAAGGAATCGTTGCAAAAGATATTCCCGCATACCAATTAGTAACAGAGCGTTCTCTGAAAGATCGTATTAGTGCATTAGAGATGAAATTGTCAAAAGATATTGTGGTCGAATTGCGAAGAAACCTTACAGCTCAAAGGGACAGCTTGTATATGCTTTGGCAAGAAGCAAGGGATCAAATTAAGTTGATTTCTACTGATTATTGTGGGCTCACGTACTCCGATAACATCGATCTCGAACAGTTAAAATCTATTTTGCGACAAAATGAAGTAGTGGTTAGTTACTTTTCTGGTAAAAAAAAGACTTTTGCATTACTAATCACTTCCTCCTTGATGAAAATGATTGACCTTGGATCTTCTAATAGTTTAAGGCTTTTAGTGGAAAATTATCGGAATAATTTGGTGCCTGGCCAAAAGCTAGCCATTCAGAGACAAGATGTGATATTGCAAAGTGGTGTTGATGAGCAGTTCTTTGAATTATCAAGTGAACTCTATCAAAAAATTTGGTCACCATTGGATTCCACTGGTCTTCTCAAAGACAAGAAAGTCATTATAGTTCCAGATGGTTTTCTTAATTATTTGCCGTTTGAATTGCTCATTAACGACGTGGAGCAAAAAGCTTACGAGGAGTACAATTACTTGATTCACGATTACACTATTTCTTACTATCCGTCGGCTACTGTGCTATATTATGAAAGAACAAAGGAGCATGAAAAAGAATTGCCAACTAAGAACTTCTTTGGACTAGGCATTACTGAGTTTGAAAACTCTAATTGTACCAATAATGACAATGTCTACGCCGATTTGAGTACGATAGCAGCCTCAATTGATCAACTGGGCGACTTATTCGGGTCAGATCAAGGTGTGACTTTACTCAATGAGCAGGCAAGTGAAAGCGAGTTTAAGTCTCTGGACATGACTAATTACCGATATCTGCATTTTGCTACTCATGGGACTATTGATACTGAAACACCTGACTTTAGCAGCATTTTACTCCGACCCGATGACCAAGAGAACGGCTGTCTGAATATGTATGAAATATTTGAGCTGGACTTTAATGCGGATTTGGTAACCTTGGCAGCTTGTCAAACTGGACTTGGTAAATTGGTGAGAGGAGAGGGCATGGTGGGTTTTACCCGAGCGCTAATGTATGCCGGCACCCCATCTGTGATTCTAAGCCTTTGGGAGGTAGCTGACGAATCGACTAACCAATTGTTTTTAGACTATTATTCGAAGTTAGCGAAAGATGGATCGGATAAATATGCGCCTTTACGATCCGCTCAATTGAAAATGATTGAATCTGGAGAGTATGCTAATCCATATTACTGGGCACCGTTTGTGTTTATTGGAGCTCGGGAGTCTAAATTTTAAATGAATCAAGAAATTATGAAAACAAACTTATTTCTAACATTTTGCTTGCTTGCTTTTTCTGCTGGCTGGTCACAGACGGTTGAATATTATGATGCCGAATGGAAGAGTGTAGCAGTTAAGGAAGGAGCAGATTATTTTAGAAAGATCACCTATAACGAGCACGGCCAACCGGTAGGAACGGTCAAGGACTACTACATCACTGGAGAATTGCTTTTTGAAGGAAAGATGGTTTCGGTGAATCCGAATGCCTATGAGGGAAAATGTACTTGGTATCACCAAAATGGAGAAAAAAGAAAGGAAGCCTTCTATCAAAATGGAAGAGCTCTCAGTACCGTCCGGATATGGAGTGAAGAGGGAAAAGAAGAAGGGGTAATCAGTAAGGACGGTTATTTCTTCTCAGAGGATTATGCCTTGAACATCTTCAACCAAGTTGGAGTTCCTTTCGGTCTAAAATTTGACACCACCTCGATTGATGAATTGCTCAACATTGGTAAAGCACTCATTCGTGAAAAAATATACAAGGAATCCTTGAAATTATTTCAGCTGGCACATGATATCTCGTGGAAAGAAAAGAAGGAGAATAAATTAGCTAAATGCTACGAAGAGCTTGCCTATTTCTACCGCATAACTGGTGACTTTCAGCAAGCATTAAAATGGTACGGCCAAGCAATTGAGATCGAAGAGCGTCTAGATCAGAAAACGTCACTCTCTATTTCCTTTAGCAATATGGGCGGAATCCACGATCTTCTAGGGAATTTTGATCTGGCTCTTTCCTTTTATGAAGCTGGAAGAGATATTCAGGAAAGATTGGCACTAATTAATTTACTTCCCGGTACTTACAGCAATATTGGCATAATCTACAGAAAGAAAGGCAAACCAGAGAAGGCCTTGGACTTTTACAATAAAGCCAGAGAGTTAGTAGAGCAATCGAATATGGATGACAAGTTGGCTACAATCTACAACAATATGGGCGTGGCCTATCGCAATATAGGAAATCTTGATGCTGCTTTAAAGTGGTACCAGAAAGCCAGAGAAATCTCTTTGAAGTTGAATGCAAAACTTAGTCTTGCTATGTCCTGTAATAATATCGCTACATTGCACGGCTTTCGTAAAGACTATTTGGAGGCACTTGCATGGCATAAAAAAGCACTGGATCTTTTCGAAGATTTGGAAAATGAGACGTGGTTTTATTCCTTGACTTTAGGCCAAATCGGCCATGTATTTTACCATTTAGGTAAAACTGACGAAGCGCTGAAATGGCAGAAGAAGGCCATGGAATTGCAGGAAAATTACGGCTATAGGGCTGAACTTTCAAAGACTTACAACAATCTTGGAGATATCTTTTTTTCTAAAAAGAACTACAGTTTAGCATTGATTTTCCATCATAAGGCGAAGGATATTCAAGAGAAATTAGGTTTTGAATCAACCCTCCCTAGAAGCTACAGGGCAATTGCTGAAAACCTTCAACTGTCCGGAGAGCTTTCTCGTGCTATATTATGGTACAAAGAGGCAATAAAAACCGCTAAAAGACTGGGTTTGGAGATAGAATTATCAAGGGCCTATCTGAAAATGTCTTCGATTTATTACCACGATTATAACCGCCTTGATTCGGCACTATATTATGCTATCAAGAATATCGAAATCAACGATCGATTGAGAAGCACTAACAAATTAGAGGATCATCGTCAATCCTTTGTGAATGAAAGTCTTGATGCCCTGGAAATTGCTTTGGAGTGTGCATTTTTAATGGAGGATTTCGAAATGGCTTTTACACTTTCGGAGAAAGAACGAGCAGGTAAACTTTCTGATCTGATTGTTCAAGGGGCCAATGACTCAAAAAAAATTCCGTCGTGGCTCCGGAGAAGATATGAATCCGTTGAAAGTCAACTTATTTCGATCAACCAATATTTGAATAGAAATTTAAATGTTAAGGTCAGAAAAGATCTAATTAGAGAACGGGATAGCCTCTATCAATTATTGAGGGATGTTACAGAACAAGGAAGAATTAACGCTCCGAATTTTATGAGCCTAGTTTATCCTAAAACTGCCAATTCTAAACAAATCCAGGATGTGCTAAATAGGGATGAAGTACTTATTAGTTTCTCAATCAATGGTGCTGACGTTTTTGCCTTAATAATCGCTCAAGAGACAAAGAAATCACTTAAACTTGGATCGTCCGCCGAGATTAGTAAGTTAGTTGATAGATTTAGACAGGAGTTTATCGAGCAACAAAAAATTGTTTTGCTCAAAGATGACCGTCTCAAACAGATTAACCTTGACGAAAAATTCTTTCAGATCTCCCAGAATATTTATCAGGCAATCTGGGCAAAGTTGGATTCAACTGGACTTTTGGAACATAAGAAGATAATTTTGGTTCCGGATGGCTACCTAAATTATTTACCATTTGAAATAATCATAAAAGATAAAACGCAGAAGGAGTACTCAGAATATCAATATCTGATTAGAGAATACGGGATTTCCTATTATCCATCCGCTACATCATTCCATTACTATCGGGTTGATTCTTCGAATCAGCGGAAGCCCCCATTGGATTTTTTTGGTGTCGCTAACTCCAAATTTGAAAATGCCAATTGCACCAATACCGGCAGATTTTTCGGTGACTTGTCAAATCAGACTCTTCATATCAATGCCATTCAGAGCCTATTTCCAAAGGAACGCTCTGCGGTCCTTATCGATGAAAGCGCAAATGAGGGAAACCTTAAAAAAGCTGCTTTAAGTGATTACCGCTACCTGCACTTCTCTACTCATGGTATCATCAACTCAGAAATGCCTGAATTCAGTAGTATATTGCTCCAATCGGGAGAATTTGAAGATGGATGCTTGAATCTTTATGAAATATTTGACCTTCAACTAAATGCTGATTTGGTTACTTTATCAGCATGCGAAACTGCTCTCGGCAAATTAGTCAAGGGCGAAGGAATGGTCGGGTTTACACACGCGCTAATGCACGCAGGAAGTTCTTCCCTCATTCTCAGTCTATGGGAGGTAGAGGATCTTTCCACAAATCAATTGTTCTTCAATTATTATGAAGAGCTAACTAGTGAAGGAGCCGAAGACAAGATTGTTCCGTTAAGAGCGACTAAACTGAAAATGATTGGATCAATCAATAGTTATTCCAATCCTGATTTTTGGGCGCCGTTTGTGTTTATTGGGGAGCGCTATTCCAAAATTTGATACGTAAAATATGTTTTCAAGAACTTCAACTTTGCTGGTAATATTTCAACTGATGAATTTCTTCCTATTCTCTCAGAAAACCGAATATTTTACCATAGACTGGAAGCCAACTACGAGAGACAACGCCGAATACTATCGAATAATTACTTATGATAAATTCCGAAAACCGGTTGGTCAGGTGAGAGACTTTTACATGACAGGTAAACTTTTCTTTGAAGGCCAAATGACTTCGACTAATCCTCAGATCTTAGAAGGTTTATGTTCATGGTACTATTTGAATGGTCAATTAAGGAGACAAGGAACATTTAAGAACGGTGAACTAGCAGGGAAATTGAGAGTTTGGAGCATAGATGGAAAGGAAGAAGGGGTTCTTGATGATACTGGTTTTTTCTATTCTAGTTCTTATTTACAACGAAACCTATCCCGAATTGGGCGATTGCTTAAGCATGAAATAAGCCTCGACTCAGCAGGCATTTATTCGTGTTTGAGAACAGGGAGCTTATTCATCAACAAAAATGAATTAGAATCTTCTATTTTGCTTTATCAGCTTGCTCATGATATTGCCTCTATTCTCGAAAGGGAATCTGAAAAAGCTATTACTTATCATAACCTAGGTTATGTTTGGAGGAAACGAGGTGATTTCGAAATGGCATTAACTTGGTACCGTAAAGCTATTGGCATCTGGGAAAATACCAGAGCAGAGAATCAATTGGCTGTGTCCTACAATAATTTAGGAATAGTCCTTGATAAGCTAAACAGGTATGTGGAAGCTCTTGATTGGTATTTCAAAGCGATTACCGTTCAGGAACAACTTGGATTAACCCAGGAGTTAGCTAATACATTTCACAATATCGGCTATAATTATATACAACAAGCGAAGTATATTGAAGCTTTGGAGTGGTATAATAAAGCTATTTTTTTGCAGAAAAATTTAGGTCTTGAGGCAAAGTTGGCCACTTCCTATAATAATATTGGTTTTATTCATAACCAAGAAAATCGCTTTAAAGAGGCCATTGCCTGGTACCAGAAAGCTATTGAAATTCGAGAACAACTCTCTTTCGATTCAGAATTAACCGGTACCTATGATAAAATGGGAGAAGTTTATCTCAGCCTGGGACAAAATCGAGAGGCACTAATCTGGTTTCATAGAGGGAAGGATTTACAAAAACAATTGGGGCATTCATTTGATCTTGCAAAATCCTACAACAAAATTGGGAATATATACCATAACTTGGGTGAGTATACGGAGTCTTTTTCCTGGTATACCAAGGCATATGAAATATTTGAGCAGTTTGAAAACGGGCCGGAACTCATTTCGGTCTACAATAATATTGGAACCTCCTTTTTTTCCCAGAATCAATTTACGGAATCATTAAAATGGTTCCGTAAAGCGGAAATCATTTGTGAGCGACTAAAATTAGAGGAAGAAGCAGCATCTACGTATGGCAACATCGGCTATGCTTATCAGAGTCAAAAGTTGTTTTCAGCTGCTCTCGACTATCATCAAAGAGCTAAAGAAATCCAAGAGAAATTAGGGGATAGTACTGACCTCGCTAGGACATATACTAATATCGGATATATACATTTCGCAGGCGCTCAATATTCATCTGCAACTTTTTGGTACCGAAGAGCTATCGAGATGTTCGAGAAACTTCAAGTTGTAGAAGGATTATACCCCTCATACAGCAATATTGCCTATGCCTACTATTATAAGTCAAAATATGATTCTACTTTATTTTACGTCCAAAAATACTTCAACCTGGTCGGAGACTTTGGTGACTCATGGGAAGGTTCGGTGAATTCTCAATTAAATGCAAGAAAGAATTTGGGAGTTCTGGAGATTGGAATAGAAGCGACCCTTCAATTGAAAGATTACAAAAAAGCAATCTATTTTTCGCAGTTGGGTAAACTCAAACGATTGAATGCTATCTTTTCTACTTACCTCCAACAGTCTGCAAGGTCAAGCTTTTTAAAGGACAGATCTGAAAAAGTTAAGTCTAATTTGCAGGGACTTGATCAATATCTTTTGGGCGATCTCGATTATGATAAACGAGCAAAATTAATTTTGCTAAGGGATAGCTTGCAACAAGAAAAATGGGAGATAAACGACCTAATTAAACTCATTTCTCCAAAGATTTCCAAATCACTATCTTTAGAGGTTACTGCCCTGGAAAAGATACAGACCGTGTTAAATGAAGACGAGGCACTTATTAGCTATTTTCTGGGCAATCAAAATGTATTTGCAGGAATATGCACTAGAGCTGATTTTGAGATACTAAACCTAGGTAATCCTTCACCCTTGGCAGATACTCTAGGAAAGCTAAGAGAAAGTCTAATCGCAAAAGGAACTCCCGATTTAATATTGGATGAATTAGGATCCAATAAGAATGAGGCTTTTTTTAGGTTTTCTAATTCACTTTACGAAAAACTGTGGGCTCCTCTCGATTCTACTGGCTTGATACGTGGTAAAAAGATAATCTTGATTCCGGATGGATTTCTCAACTATTTACCTTTTGAATTGCTTATCAAGGATAAAGAGCAAAAGGATTATCAAGACTATCAATATCTGATTCAAGATCACCCAATTTCTTACTATCCTTCATCAACCCTACTGCATTTTGAAAGGACAAAAGAAGGCCAGGAAAATATACCTGAGCGAGACTTTTTCGGTTTAGGCGTTTCCGAGTTTAAGAACACGAATTGTACGAATGATGACAATATCTACGGCAATCTTGTTACCATTGCTTCTTCAATAGATCGATTGGGGGATTTGTTCTCAATAAACCAAAGTACCACGATCGTGGATGACCAAGCCAATGAAAGCGCTTTTAAGTCCCTCGATTTAACTAACTACCGTTATCTTCATTTCGCCACTCATGGGGTAATTAATGATGAAACTCCTGATTTTAGCAGCATACTCCTTCAGCCTGGCGCCCAAGAAGATGGCTGCTTAAACATGTACGAAATCTTTGATTTAGACTTCAACGCAGATTTAGTGACGCTTGCCGCTTGTCAAACTGGCCTTGGGAAATTGGTGCGGGGTGAAGGGATGGTGGGTTTTACCAGAGCTTTGATGTATGCTGGAACACCATCGGTAATTTTGAGCCTCTGGGAGGTAGCCGACGAATCGACAAACCAATTGTTTTTAGACTATTATTCGAAGTTGGCGAAAGATGGATCGGATAAATATGCGCCATTGCGTGCCGCACAGCTGGATATGATCAAATCTAGAGAGTATTCTAATCCTTATTACTGGGCGCCGTTTGTGTTTATCGGGGCACGAGAATCTAAATTTTAAAAGAAACCAGAAATCATGAAAACAAACTTATTTCTAACAGTATGTTTGCTCGCCTCATTTTATTCATGTTCTCAGACCGTTGAATATTTTGATGGCGAATGGAATCGCGTAAATTCTAAAGCAGAAGCGGAATACTATCGAGAGATTACATATGATGAAAAGGGAAAGCCAGTAGGCAAGGTTAGAGACTTTTATGTGAGCGGCAAGATTCAATTTGAAGGGAAACTTTTGTCTGTCAATCCTGATACACAGGATGGTTTCTGGATCATTTACAAAGAGGATGGGAGTTTTGAGAACGCTGGGATTTACAAAGAAGGAGTACCGTATTCGCCGGAATTTCCCGCTCGATATAAGGATTTTTCTTTTAAAGATGCAAGTGGTTTGTTTCATGGAACTCAGACTGAGGTTGAGCAAGCGTTGGCCAAGCTTAATGCACAATTTGATGCTTCTTTTGCCATAAAAACAGAGACAGCGGATGTCCTTAACCACATTGGTTTGATGCGCCTGCAGCAAGGGAATCTCGGAATGGGAAATTGCTTTCTTCAACTTTCTTATGATATCTCAAAATTATTGGGATATGATTTTCAGCTAATGCAAAGTTCCACCAACTTGGGTTTGTTGGCTTTCCATTTGGGAAGATATGAAACCGCTGTTACTCAAATTACTGAGGCATTGAGTATCAAGAAAGGGATTGGTTCGGATACCCTCCTCAATGTGCTGTATTTCAATTTGGCCCGGACTTATCAGGAGCTGACCCAGTTTGATCAGGCGTTGCAAAACTATGATTTTGCGATAGAGGTTGAGAAGCGCAACAATTATAAAGAACACATTTCAGATTCATTTCGTAAAAAAGGGGAGGTGTACCAGTTGCTTGGCCAATATGATTTAGCCCAATACTGGTTGGAAAAAGCAAAAGATGCTGCAATAGAAATTGGAGATGAACTTCAAGTAGCATCGGCCAACTTTATAATTGGTGTAGTTAGGGCAGCTGAGGGTAGATATCAGGAAGCCATGACATTGTTTGAAGAGGTCAAGAGATTCTATGAAGGAAGACAAGATTTGCAATTTCTCAAGGATGTATATAATAACATTGCTTATGTACATGAGAAACAGAAAAACTATCATAAAGCTTTGGAGTACTACGAAAAAGCCTTGGTTATTCAAAAAAGCCTTGGGAGGCCGATTGCCGTGGCAAGGACGCTTATGAACATCGGGCAAGTGTATAAATCCCAGCAAGAATTTGATCTGACACTTGAGTATTGCCATAAGGCGAGAGAATTACTTGAAAATTCTCAAGCGAGATTCCTTTTGATGGGCTGCTACCTTCATCTTGGCACTACTCACCTAATGAAAGGTGAGAACAAAAAGGCATTGCAATGGTTCGAGAGAGCTTCCCCAGTTTTTGATTCCTTGAATTCAGCCAGGGCAGCTATCAGCTTATTTAACAATCTCGGGATTGTAAATAGTAGATTGGGGCGAAAGCAAGAAGCATTTAAATGGACTCGTAAGGCCCTGAAGGCCGCCAAAAAATTGGGGTCTGACGACGAGTTAGCTTCCATTTGTTACCAGCTTTCTAATTTATACTTCCAGGATTCGGAATTGGATTCAGCCCGGATCTATAGTATAAAAGCTCTTGAACTTTTTGATCACATTAGGTCTATCAATTCTGGGCTACTCGATCGCGAGATTTTTTTGGAAAAGAATTTGCCGGCTGCAGAAGTCGCCATCCTTAGTAGTTTCAGAACAAATAAGAATCGGTTGGCATTTAATGCTGCAGAGAAAATTAAGGCCCGGGGTATAGTTGATTTATTGGCAGAAAAAGAAATTGCTCAAGTCAGTCTACCGGGAAAGGTCGATACACCATTAAAGCAGATTCGGGCCAGAATTAATGCTGTCAATTTTACTTTAACTACCGACATTCCCAAAGCCAACAGGAGAATGTTGACCGAGGAGCGAGACAGCCTTTTTGCTGAAACGTTGATCCTCCAGGATCGCATCCGTGTGCTTGCTCCCGAATATGCCAACCTGGTATATCCTCAGGCTGTCAATTATAAACAAGTACAGTCCGTTATGGCTCATGATGAAGTGGTTGTCAATTATTTTATTGGTAGTGAAAAGGCGCTTGTGTTTTTGATTACACCCAAAAAAATATTAGTATTTGATTTAGGTGATACCAAGCCTTTATCCCGATTGATTGAGAGGTTTCGCCATGATCTCATTCCTGCACAGAAGCTCGCGATTGAGCGGGGTGATCCAATGATGCAAAACAAGGCAGATAAGCTCTTTTTTGAAATTTCAGGAGAGTTGTATCAAAGGCTTTGGAATCCCTTGCGATTGAGTGGTCTTCTCAGCGATAACAAGATTATCTTGATTCCCGATGGTTTCCTAAACTATCTGCCATTTGAGCTGCTTACCAGGGACCAAGAACAGAAGAATTATGAAGATTATCATTACATCGCAAAAGAACACCGCATAACCTACTACCCATCTGCAACCTTGTTACATTTTGAAAGAACAAGAGATGGGCAGAGCGCCACTGCTAAACAAGATTTTTTCGGTCTAGGGATATCCGAATTCACCAATACCAGCTGTACTAATGATAGTAGCAATTACCCAAATTTAAGCTCGATTGCGGCATCTATAGTTCATCTGGGAAGTTTGTTTCCTTCAAATAAATCTTTGACGGTTCTTGATGAAAGTGCGAATGAAAATGCATTCAAAAACCTATCCCTAGGCGACTACCGTTATCTACACTTTGCTACTCATGGTGTGATTAACCCCGAAACACCAGACTTTAGTAGCATATTACTCCAACCTGACGGCGAGGAAGATGGCTGCTTAAATATGTATGAAATATTCGAACTGGATCTCAATGCAGATTTGGTGACGTTGGCTGCTTGTCAAACAGGACTAGGCCAGTTGGTGCGTGGTGAAGGTATGATCGGATTCACAAGAGCCTTGATGTTTGCTGGAACACCGTCGGTGATATTAAGTCTTTGGGAAGTAGTTGATGAATCGACTAATCAACTGTTTTTGGATTATTATTCGAAGTTGGCGAAAGATGGGTCGGACAAGTATCAGCCTTTGCGTGCTGCGCAGTTGGAAATGATTGAGTCTGGGGAGCATTCCAATCCGTATTATTGGGCGCCGTTTGTGTTTATCGGGGCTCGGGAGTCTAAATGGGCGAAGTAACAAGGTGTTTACTGCAGATGGATTTTATACTACAATGTTAGTATTGTAATGTTTGAAAAAAATTGGCTTATTGAGTATGTCTCGTCTTAAGTAAAACTTGAAACACTATGCGCACAATCTATCTCTCGATAATCTGGTTTCTTACTAGCTATTCTATAACGGCTCAAACAATTGAGTATTTTGATGCAGATTGGAATCGATTAGGGTCTAAAGAAAGTGGAGCATACTATCGAGAGATTACCTATGATGTAAATGGTAAACCGGTAGGAAAGGTGAGGGAACACTATATTACTGGAGAGTTGCAATTTGAAGGACAATTACTATCGATCAACCCCGATACGTTGGATGCAAAATGTGTTTGGTATCATCGGAATGGGCAAAAGAATCGTGAGGTAACTTATCAAAATGGAAATGCAGTTAGTACAACAAGAATCTGGAGCGAGGAAGGAAAAGAAGAAGGAGTCTTAGATACTATTGGCGTATGAAACACTTTAGTATATACCGTATATGTTTCTCTTTTATTCTCATGATACTTTGTCATCAGGATCTTATTAGCCAATTAGACAGCATTCATTGGATGGCTCCCTTAACCGGTTGGCTTAGTTATAATTACGAACAATTGGTATACATTTCCACTCCTTCCGATGAACCCTTTGAAGTAGCCATTAGAAATGGAAGTAGGGAACTGTTAGAAACAATTACCATTTCAAACGCAAACCCCTATGTGTATAAGGGACTTAGTTATTATAGCACCCATAATGATGAGATAATGATACAAAGCGATTACCATACAGTCCTGGAAAACAGGGGATTGATCTTTGAAGGAGAAAAAAAATTCTACGTAAACTATAGAGCGAAAGAAGGTCGAGGATCACAAAACTCTGTAACCAATTTGGTTCATGGAGGTTCATTAACTACTAAGGGACGATCTGCTCTAGGACTTAATTTTCGCATCGGCCATTTTTTTTCTTCGAAGAGAAGAGGGACACTTAACTTCTTCGCATTGATGACTACAGAAGATAACACCAAAGTCGTTATTTCAGATTTTAATAATGGTATCAAGCCATTTTATGCAGATGGAAATTTAAATGCGCCCTTTGATCTGGTTTTTCCAAAGGCAGGGATGTCTTATGTACTGGCCATCGAATCCCATGAAGAAATCAGCAGAAACGCTCTAATGGGAGCACTGATTTCTGCAAACAAGCCAATAACCGTTAATTGTGGTTCCTGGGTTAATTCTCCTTCTGAAGAAAGTAAAGCCGACATTGGTATTGATCAAATATTGCCTATTGAATCGCTTGGTAAAGAATACGTTCTTGTCAAAGGAGCAGGATCAGATTTGTTGGAAACCCCGATTGTGGTAGCTCACTATGAAAACACGGAAATATATATTAACGGAAATGCCCAGCCCGAAACTGTGATTGAACCCGGAGATTTCTTTGTAATACCGAGTGACTTTTACTCTTCAAATGAGAACATGTATATCAGGAGCAATAAGAATATTTATGTGTATCAGTCCCTGGGTGGAACCAAGGAGTCACAGACCGGGGGTATGAACTTCGTGCCCCCGATGTCCTGTTCTGATAAAGCTGAAGTGAATCTAATTTCTGAAATCAATAAGATTGGAGATACGGAATTTGAAGGAGGTGTTTTTATTGTTGGTCTTAAAGACGCGAGTGTTATTTTAAATGGCGGCTCCATTTCCCCCGGCCAACCTAAGTCTATTCCCGGAATCGATCAATATGTAACTTACAAAGTACTGGGAATTAGTGGTAATCTATCTGTAAGTTCTGACGGACCGATCCAAGTAGGATACTTTGGCTACAATACCGATGCAGGTTGGACAAGTTTCTTTTCCGGATTTCCGGAGAAACTTCCCGCAAGGATCGATTTGACCAAAAAGAATGGGTGTCCGGATACATTAATCGCAAAAACAAGCCATCATGGAGAAATTACTTGGTATCGGAATGAACAGCTACTGTCTTCCGGCATGGACACAATCTTAATCACGAAACAGAGTGGTTCATATCATGCCTCTCTGACAACCGGTTCAAATTGCGGGGCCCCCATAACAGTGATTTCAAAACCGATGACAATCGTTACAAATCAACCTCCCACAATAAATAATATTGAGTCGGTCGAATCCCATTGCAATCAAACCCTCGGAGAAATTACGGTCTTTGCTTCCGGAGGTACTGGGGCTCTTGAGTATTCGATAGATGGAAGTCCTTTCCAGTTACAAAATATTTTTTTACAATTGACAGCTGGCCCTCATCTATTAAATGTGAAAGATGAATATGGCTGCACTACTAAAACAGAATACGATTTGGGGGGTACTCTACCTCCTAAGATCTCCAGTTATGAAGTAACCAATACTACATGCGGATTACCGAACGGTGCTATCTCACTTATTGTTACTGAAGGATCAAATAGCGGACTAAAGTATAGTCTAACAGCTGGAATGTATCAAGATCAACCTACCTTTGAGAACCTTGTTGCTGGCAACTATTTAGTTCAGGTAAAGGACGCTGGGAATTGTGAGGCTTTCGTCAACTTGGAGGTTGTTTCCAGTGAATCGCCGAAAATCACCAATACGATTGCGACACAAACTTCTTGCGCAAAGAACAATGGTGGAATAGAAATTCAGATTACTCCCGGTTCAGAACTTGCAGTTGAATATGCAATTACAGGTTTCCCTTTCCAACAAGACAATACATTCACTGGCCTCCCCCCAGGAGAATACGCTATCCTAATAAGAGATAAATTCGAGTGTACCGATAGTTCTCTTGCTACTATACAAAGTAGTTCGCTTCCAATAATTGACCGAATTGAGGTCATTCCGGCTAGTTGTGATTTGCCTAATGGCATTGTCAGAGTCGAATCGAAAGGAGGTAAAGGTACTTTGGAATACTCCGTAAATGGTCACCCATATCAATATTCCAATACTTTTGAGAGTTTATCAGCAGCAGATTACGAAGTTTTGGTCAAAGATGAAGATGGATGTACAGCATCCCGCGCATTTGAGATTACTGGAACGATGCCACCTGCCGTTGAGCGCGTCGAAATCTCCAATACTACTTGTGGACTGCCAAATGGTGAAGTGATGATCAGAGCGAATCTTGGTTCGTCTCCCGACCTCCTGTTCAGGATTCAAGGTCGTTCATTTCAAAGGAATCCACATTTTGACAGTCTCTCGGCCGGCACCTACGTATTTACTATACAGGATGGGGCAGGTTGCCGTTCTTCATCCATTTTTGACGTTAAGGAAAGTTTCCCACCTGAAATCCGCGATGTTGAAACAAAACATACGACCTGCGGCATTAACAACGGTGCATTTGAGATCAATGCAAAGCAGGGAACCGGACAGACGATCGAATTTAGCATAACGGGTTTTCCGATGCAAGAGTCCAATACATTTCTTGCACTCCGACCAGGAGCGTATCAAGTTCTGATCAGGGATGAATTGGGATGCACCGATAGTATATATACAACAATTGAAGAAAGTCTGCCGCCAACCATTGAAGATGCCATCGTTACTCACACACGATGTAACCAACATAATGGCGCAGTTGAAGTCATTCCTGGTCACGGGACAGGTAGCTACCTTCAATTCGGCGTTGACGATCTTGCATTTGATACAAGTACCTTTTGGTCAAATTTACAAGCCGGACAACACCTCATTCGAATTGAAGATGAATTTGGTTGCTCAGATTCTACTTTGATTCAGATACAGCAGAGCAGAGAGCCATCTATTGAGGAAATCCTTATCACTCCCGCAACCTGCGGTGGAAACGCCAAAATAGAGGTAAACTCTAAAAATGGTGATGGAAATCAATTGTTCTATTCGTTGGATTCGGCGGTTTTCCAAACCTCAAATATTTTCGCCAATTTACCTCCCGGTATTCACCACGTTTATCTCAATGATGAACTGGGATGCGGACATTCCACACAAGTCGAAGTACATCGAATTAATCCTCCCAAAATTTCGGTCCGCAAGCCAATCCAAATGGCGAAATGTCAGAAACCTTTCTCCGGTGCCGTGGAGTTAGAAGCTACCCACGGAAGAGGCCCTTACAAATTCAAACTTGATGAACGTCCCTGGCAAGAGCATAAACGGATCGATAGCATTTCTACCGGTGTTCATCAAGTCTATGTCATCGACAGGGACGGGTGCACGGATCGTATGCCGATCAAGATTGAAGAAATTTGCTTTGAGCTTCCGAATGTCTTTTACCCTGGCTCTCAACAAGTGAACAACCAGGAATTCGGACCAATATTTACCAACCCCGAAGTAGAGTTTAAAGAATTTTTATTTCAGGTTTATAATCGATGGGGCAACGAGGTTTTTAGTAGTACCAATATGGCAACGAAGTGGAATGGGCGGTGTCAAGATCAAAAGGAATATTGTAATCAAGACGTCTATGTTTGGCAAATTAGATATCAATTGAAAGGAGAACAGGAGGAAAAACAAAGATCAGGGGATGTGTTCTTATTAAAGACAAAGTGAATTCCAATTGAAATTCCGAAACTGTTCACTTACAGGAGGGTTTTGCAGAACCCAAATATAAACTCTCACCAATAGCAAATGACTTTATTTTGTGATATTAGATTGATTGACTCACTTCTAAGCTTTTCAACCTTTTGGTCAGCCATGACTTATAATAAATTGGATTAGTATTGTTCAGCCGTTCTTTTAGGTCTGCATAATCTTTAAACCCAGTTTTTCCTAGATCGCGAAGAAGTTTTATGAAGTTTGAGACAGCTTCTTTCAATCGGGGATTAAAGGACTTATTTCTAAAAAGAAGTTTTTCAAAAGCTCTTAAATGATCGGCTAATAGATCTGATTCTTTTTCTTCAGAGTCAAAATATATTCGGGCAAACAATGCATATCTTCTCAATTTGAAAAATGGATCCGGATATTTTATTGCTCTTAACTTCTCCTTCGCGATATCAAAATCTCCTTTGGCATAACCAATTAAAGCATCCGAGAATGATTTTACAACTTCTTTTTCTTCCGCAACTACCCTTTGGATAAAACGCTCTTGAAAGCCATCCAACCATTGAAACTCTGAAAGGTCACATGCTAACTCCACAATGTTGAGATACAGATTTGAGGACAACGAGTCTTTCTTAGAGAAGAGTTCTTCTTTTAAGCCAAATTTGTACAATTCGAAAGTATATATTAAGAACTCGTCGCTCCCCTCTCGAATTTTGGCAGAACAGAAGTTAATCAAATAACGAAGCAAAGTGGATTGATCACTATACGAAATAGATCGATAATTTGACTTGTAATGTGACAGAATGTCATCAAAGTTAAAAAGGTCCGGATTCCTTAAATACTCTAGTGCATACCTGTAGGATTTTATGAATGGATTGTCTGATGTATTCAATGTAGCTAAATGGAAAATTTGCTCATCTTTTGTTGTCCAGGCTATCGGTTCCTGTAAGATATTAGCACGATTGAAGCATTCACATTGAAACTTTAGCCAGCCACCGATGAAAAAATCTTCTAAGTTGACGAGTGACTGATTCAAATGTTTTTTTGTTTCGATACTATTAAGAGATTGATAGTAGCGCAGATAATTAAGCCGTAATTCTTTATAAGGAAACCACAGATCTATTTTTTTGGATCGCTTCAATCTTGTTTGAAGAAAATTAATGGCTTGTGGAAACAGTTTTAAAGCTCTTCTCTCCAAGAGTACCTTCAACCATAGCATTTCCTTTTCAAATGATTTGTCCCTTAACTTTTCGATTATCAAAAATTCTTTTAGATGTTGAAAGAGCCTCGGGAAAATATTATTGAGACTTTTTGAGGAATATGATCTTCCTGGAAAGACAGTAGTAAAGGTATCATGAATATCAGCCTCTTCCCAGGTTTTGGAGGAGAGAGCGGAATATTTCATGAGATAATCAAGTATTGGTCCTAGCGTTGTATCTCTTGGGTGATTTACTTCAAAGTGGCGCTGGAACTTTTTCTGTTCTCTTTTTTTTAGTGATCCGATTAGGGATAGAAACTTTCGTTTTTCCATTAATAAAGGATTATGGTTGGGAAACGCTAATAAGCCCCTACTAGTGCTATTTAATTAAATGTCTGATAATCATTTTTTTATATAATAAAGGTAAATGCTAATACCATTACAAAGGTAAAAATGACTTGGGAAAATAGAATATTTTGGATTGGCAAAAGAAAGAGTTTTTGCTGATTTTTGAAGCACTATCTTCTACAGTAGTGGAGCGGAAAATCAGTCATGTTTTTGTGGTGTGAATTCAATATGACAAACTGGGTCGCATCTATTAAAATTTATATTTGATTGAAAAGGAGTTTACTATGAGACATCTCAACAATATATTTACAGGTATTTGATGCAAATTAAAGAGGATGTTCCATTTGCAATTTGGTATAATTTTTTTCTATCATGTCGCTCGCATTGAAAATTCGATGGAGGTTTAAGCTTTCTCAATTGATCTTGAATTAGGAGCTGTAATAGTTTACCTCAATGAAAGATTCTTGGTCACTACATTCAATTAATAAAGCAGCCTCTTTTTGCTGTAAAAAATGGATTCTTCGAATCCCCTCAATTCTTATTAGAACGTAAAATTTAATAAAATGAAAAGGAGACAATTTGTTTTAAACTCAGCTCTAGGAGGTTTGAGTGTTGTAGCATTTCCCAATCTGGTTTCCAAGAACCTATTGATTAATTTCGACCTAGAAGAAGTTTCTTATAGTCCAGGTTCAGAAATCTGGCTTTCAAAAGAAGCTGGCGAAACCTATCTAAACATTGTGGTATATTTAGGACGAGCTATCAAAGTTCTGAGACCTATTGGAGTAAGGGCCAGCAAAGGGATAAGAAAGGGAATAAAGTGGGTCAAAAAGATCTTTAAAACCCGCGCTATTCCCAGTTCTGGAAATGCCGGTGTGTCCATCCATGCTAGTAAATTAGCCAAATTTATTCAAAATAATAAGAAGGATATTGTGTTTAATGCCTTAGCTTTTGGACCCCTATTAGCAATGAAATTAAATATAGCTTGGAAAAAGAATCAAACCGAAAAAGAGTCAAAGCGACGTAAAGAGGAATTTAGAGATGCACTGTATGAAAATCAAGCAGAAAAGAACTTCAAGCTCTTATTGCATAATGATTTGGGTACTATAGTTGATGCCGCAATATTTGATATGAAAGGCATCGAATGGAGAAAAAGAGTATTCCAGCCTGATGAACATCATATTCTAGAGAATCAATCTGTGTATGGCCTTTGTTTACACGAAACTACCAACCCAGTATATTACATAATAAATTCTCCAATAAGCGGTAGTTTCGAGTGCCTAGATCATGAGTCTTTGGTTTTCCAGTAATACTAACGGGAATCGTTAGGACTTCAATTGATTGCTACACCAATCAAACCTCAGCACTTGCCGATGAGTGCCTGTCTATGTTGGCTTTAAATTTAGAGTTGCATTCTTTCCAGGGTTTTAGTAAACAGTAGATCATGGAAACTCAAAAAACATTAACCAAACCCTTTCGATGAGGAAGGTTGATGCTTCTCTAATAATTAATTAATCATTAAAACCGATTCAATGGTACACCTCAAACGATCTATTTTGGTTCTATTATTGGTGGCATTGGCAGATAACCATTCTTCCGCCCAACTCGTTTTTTGGGTCACTAATATCGACGATTTTGGCGCTGGCTCCCTACGTCAAGCCATCTTGGATGCTAATACTTCAGTTTCCCCAGTACCGGATACCATCCGGTTTGCTATTCCCGGCAACAACGTGCATACGATTGCGCCAACCTACAACTTGCCGGTAATTTCTGACCCGGTTTACATAGACGGTTTGTCACAAACCGGAGCTTCCGCTAATAGCTGGCCAGCGACGCTAAGAATCGAACTATCGGGGAACCTGCATGGGAGTAGCCTAGGAGAAGGATTAATTATTGCCGCTAGTAATTGCACCATCCGAGGGCTGGTTATCAATCAATTTGGATTAAATGGCATTCGGATTGTAGGTGGGCATATAAACCGCGTGGAGAGTTGCTTTATTGGCACTAATGCACTGGGAAATTTGGATCTTGGCAATGGCAGGAATGGAATTTTTATTGGTGCTGGTTCGACCAGCAACGTTATCGGTGGGGGTACTTATGAGTTTCGTAACTTAATCTCAGGAAACGACCTCACTGGTATCACTATAGATGGTGAAACTACTAAATATAACCGAATAGAGGGCAATTACATTGGCACGGATGGAAGTGGTCTCTATTCGATTGGGAATGGCGGCAAAGCCGGTTTTGCCGTTGACCTTTACAGAGCGGTGTACTTAAATAACAAAGCGAGGGAGAATACCATTGGAGGGAATACACTTGAAAAAGGAAATATCATATCGGGTAATCTAGGGCACGGTATTTATATCAACTCTGGGTATGCCAATAAGGTATATAAAAATTTCATCGGCTTAGACGCTACTGGAGGAAGTGGTTTGGGTAACCAATTGTCTGGAATAACTATCTATTCTGGAAATTACAACCAGATTGGCGCCACTCCTGGCCAGGACTTGGGGAATGTGATTGCGGATAATAATGAAGGCATCAACTTACTAAGCTATAGCATACCAACTACCGGCAACCAAATTTTCGACAACATTATTGGTACTAGTCCAGGAGGTTTACCGATCGGTAATTATAACGGCATCGTCCTAGAATTGAATGCAACAGATAATGAAGTGCACTGGAATACCATCGCTCATAATACCTATAACGGCATCACTTTATCTGGAAACGGCGTTTACAATAATTATCTGGTAGAGAATCGGATGTATTTGAATGGCCAATTAGCTATCGACTTAAATAACGATGGCGTTACGATCAATGACAGCGATGACTCAGATGGTGGCGCTAACTTTTCTCAAAATACCCCAATCCTGCACCAGGCGTTTTTGAACAACAGCGGTAAGGTAGAAGTACACGGTACGCTGACCAGTATTCCAAACAAACTATTCTATATCCATTTCTACGCCAATGGCATGTGTAATTCGACCATTCCAGCGGAAAACTATGGCGAAGGAGAACTGCGCATCGGGAGTTTGACGGTCACTACCGCCTCTGATGGAACGGCTGATTTCGTCGTGGAATTGGATGGCCAGTTTAGCCCGGGGAGACATATTACAGCCCTGGCAACTGATGAAGCTTTTAATACTTCAGAGTTTTCACCTTGTATTTCCATTCCAAACTGGCCTTCGATCGGCTTGGGACCGAATGACGAGGTAAAAGCCGTTGTAGTTGATTCGAGCGGGAAGGTCTACATTGGCGGATATTTTGACTCAATCGGGACTGTTCCGGCGAAACATCTCGCCATGTGGGATGGCACCAATTGGTCAGAGGTAGGAAACGGTACCAATGCGCCGGTCTATGCCTTGCATATTGATAACCAGGATAGGCTATTAGTGGGCGGAAAATTTACTGAAGTAGGTAATGGCATTTCGGCCAACCACATTGCTAGATATGATGGTAGTACCTGGAGTACTTTTGGAAATGGTACGAATGACCTGGTGCGGGTAATCGAAACCAGTCCGAGCGGAACCATTTATGTTGGTGGTCCGTTTACTGCCGCAGATGGAAACAGCCAAATAAATGGCATCGCCCGGTGGAACAACATCCAATGGGTGGGACTTGGTACCGGCGCGCACAATGTTTTTTCTATTGCTGTGGCACCTAATGCGGAAGTGTATGTCGGCGGGTATATTTATATCCCAGGTGAAATATCCCCTCGGACAATCGCAAAATGGGATGGTGCTAGCTGGACGGGGCTACATACAAGTAGCACGGCAGGAGTCAATGCCTTAGCCATTAAGAACAACGGAAATGTTTATGCTGCGGACGGTCACATCCTATTGGAATATGACGGCAATACCTGGCAGACCCTTTTTATTGGACGGGGACATGCGAGTATTAAGACACTTCTACTTGACGATGGGCAAAACCTGTTTATGGGTGGACAATTCTACTTTTCTGACAGCCAGGGGGAAGGAGTACAAAATCTGGTGATGTATGACGGCAGTTCCTTTTACACGGTAGGCGGCGGCGTTTTTCCCAGCCATGTTAGTGATTTGGCGATTGAGGGGAATTATCTTTATGCCGGCGGAAAATTCACCTTGGCCAATGGTGTGCCGTCGGATAACTTAGCACGCTTTTGGATAAATTATATTAATCCTGGGACTTCTTTATTGTTCACTCCTACCCTCCCTCGACCGGTTATTGAGGCGAAATTGGCGGTTCAAGTCTATCCTAACCCTGCTTCTGATCTCATTAAGGTAGATTATTTCTTGGAAGAGCGTTCAAGAATTTCGATCAAAGTTTACAATCAAAATGGGCAATTGCTGAGAAATTTATCCGATGCCTGGGAAGTGAATGGGCATCACCAAATTATTTGGGATGGGAAATCTACGAGTGGTAAAATGTTGCCGAGCGGCATCTATATCATAACTGTTCAAATGGAAAACGGCATGCTGGTTAGTCGCAAGGTTATCCTGAATCGATAAGGTCAACTTAAAATGTAAGTCTGGTAGCGCATTTCAATGCGCTACCTTACATTAAGTTAGGTCAAGGACCAATAATGTCATCGACAACAATAGACATTAGCCAGTCCCAGAAACCAACACAGGTTTCAAAAGCAGTTTCCATAGCTTGGAATTTTATAGTGAAGAAATGATTAACGATTAGCGAGGTGGATAGCTTCGCCAATAGTAGCTTCAGTCATTATTCCGGGAAAGCTAGCTTGCGCTTACTTTGATGTAATTTTATTGTTGGGGTAAGCGAGCTTCTTCCATACTGATTTCGACAAATACGTGTCATGGATTTGAGAATGCTCGCGCAGGTGGGTGATATTTTTTTATTTTTATTGCAAACAATGTTTAATCAATCCGCACCCTATCTGCTTTCGTCTTCATAACTATTATTTAAACCTATCTTATGGGTAGAAAAGGAATTACAGACGAATGGCTGATAGCGGCTATTCGACAAGGCGGGAAAACCGGCGAAGAAGCTATGAAGTGGATGTACCTGGACCAAACGTTTCATCGGGGGGTGCTCACTATTGTAAAGAAAGGCGGGGGGGACCAGGATGATTTTGTGACGGTTTTGGGTGACAGTTTGATTATTCTACAGGGCAAAATTTTGGAGCATGATTTTTTGGTTGAAAAATCATTGCGTAAACTGCTCAATAAGATTGCCAAGAATGTATGGCTCAATCATCTAAGAAAGAAGCGAAGCCATGGTCATGGAGGGGATTCAGAGAATATGCGGATGGTCGATAGTGCTTACGAAAAGCTGGCTAGTAAAGAATGCATAGAAGCAATACAAGCACTGATAAAGGATATGCAACCACCTTGTCCGAAGTTGCTGCAATTAGCCGGATTGGGATTTAATCACAAGGAAATTACCGAATTGTTAGATATTGACCCAAAACGAGGAATTTTTACTTCTAAACTCTATCGCTGCAGAAAAAAGCTCCGAAAAGCCATGATGGCACAACCGGATTTGATGGAATTTTGTAATTCAAAGTTGAGAAAATGACTGGAAAATTCAATATAGACCTGATTCAATCGGAAGAAGAGATGCAATTGATTCTGTCTCGGTATGTCCAAGGTCAATTGGATGAAGAAGCGGCGGCAGCCGTTGAAGCGAGAATCGGCATTGACGATAAATGGGCTTCGGAACTACAATTGCAACAGATAGAGTTGGAAATTGGTAAGACGCTGGTAAGAACAACCAGAAGAAAGATGGAGGATTGGGAAAAGGAAAGGGAATTAGATTGGCAGAAAAAAAGAAGTATTTTTTCAGACAAGCGTTTTGTGA
This sequence comes from Saprospiraceae bacterium, assembly GCA_028284395.1. Taxonomy (GTDB): domain Bacteria; phylum Bacteroidota; class Bacteroidia; order Chitinophagales; family Saprospiraceae; genus JANQRV01. The sequence goes on along the minus strand of JANQRV010000257.1, from coordinate 10,974 downwards.
TTGGCCTAGTATTGTTGCTGGTCATTGTTGGATTCGCAGTCAAATATCTATGGACGAAACGAAACAAACCAGAAATACCCCATCCACCTGCCTTAGAGCAGCCTGTCGTCGCCAGCTTGATAGAGGACTTCTATGAAAAACCGGATTTTTCCAATACCATGGGGGCGGGAAGTGATGGAATCGATCTGCTAAAGGCAGCCGGCGAACAGTTTATGAGTGCTTCCTATCAAAAGGTAATTGATACATTGGGAAGGCGGCAATTTACGGGAGAGCAATACTTAACCAGTCGTCAGTTGTTAGCACACGCTAATTTTGCCCTCGAAAAATATGATACTGCTATCAATCTGTTCAAAGACTATTTGTCAATTTCTGAAATTACCAGCCAACAACAAAAAGCTGAGTGGGCCCTTCTTTTGGCCTACTCATCTAACCTTGAAAAATATGAACAATCATTCGAAGCACTGCTTCAGTCTATTTTGGCCACGGAAAATCATTTGTATTACCAAAAAGCTCTTATACTAAGAGAGCGGTTATAGTTCAAATTAAAGTCTCTACAATGCAATACTCTTTTCTGATCAATTACTCACAATCGGACTCATATCCCCAATGGCTATGAAAGATGCCCAATAATAGGGATGTGGGTCAATATCGTTACGAGTCCGGGGGTTTAGTATATCCCGTTTGACAATAGTTAGTGCCTCGTCTTTTGGTACCTCGTCCACTATTCGCTTGAAAAAGACATCAAAAAATTTCATCGTGGAAGACTCCTTTGATTTCCACATCGAACAAACAATGCTTTTGGCGCCAGCATAAGCGAATCCTCGGCCAATGCTGATTAAACCCTCGCCGTTCATAAATGTTCCGTTAGCGGTTTTGCACGCAGGTACAGCAACCAGATCGGTTTGGGTCCTCCAATGATAAAGCTCTTTCAGCGTCAAGAAAGTAGACCCGAAGTCACCTTCAGGTTGAAAAGCAAGCCACGAATAATCACCATCTCCCTGATAGATTTCTCCATGAACCGGCAAAAAGATGATTTTAGCATCTCGACCTTTTTTTAAAAAATTTTGTTTGGTTGCTTCATTCGATAGTAATGATATTCCCTTGAATAAAGTGTTGTTTATGTTTTTTGCATATATTTGATTGTCAACGAATTGACTGAGGATGATTTTTTCTTTCGGATTAGAGGAGCCATCTGGTATGGCGAGATGCTCACCATTGTAATTTGGAGCAACACCAATGAATGGTCTGCGTTTTTTGGGATAATTCATTGCCCTTTGCATCTCCCACAGCATGTTAGCTGAAAAACAATAGGAAATCGTGTGCTTTTTAACCAAGTATGGAAGAGTCTGATAATTGTCGAGATGCTTTGGAATGGTATCTAATAAGACTTCAAACGGGAGGGTGGTTAGAACTTCATCAGGAATAATGACAACTCTTTCGGTTTCAATGCGGTTGATGATTGGTTTGAGTACTTTGTCATAGGCACCTTTCGCTGCTGCTACGAAGCTTTCGACTTTTTCCAAGGAGTTTGTTGACGGATATGTGCTAACGTAAGCATGTATACTATCAATTTCAGCAGCCAGTTCATCAGTATAAAAAGACAATTCTTGGACAAAAATATCATCGGACGTGACTACGATTGCAAAATCACTTTGATTACCGAGAAAATACTCGACGAGCGTAGAGTTTTGTTCCTTTAATAAGGATTGCAATTCTTTAGCTGGCCTATTTTCGGGTTCGTAGATAGCATGATAATAATCTTTGAACCCGGGTTTGTTGCGGTGCTTATCCAGGAATTTTGAAAGTTGCTCTCTCTTTTTGATCAATGCGTCTCGGCTTTTTTGCTCAAATGAAAGATCTGGCGCGGGCACTGTTAGAGATTGGAAGTAAATAAGTTCTGACTGGTTGACTTCAGACCTCAATTTTCTTTCCTTTGTAAATATTGTTGATGATTTTCGACTTTTATTTTGGTCGGCAAGGTTTTTCCGGGAATGCTCTAGTAATGCCAAGGCTTTGCTTTTCTCAGCTGCAGCGAAAGCATTTTGCTGATAGATTTTATCATTGGTCATCTTGAATAGTTCTGAGTTGATCAAGATGGAACGTTCAAAGATCATCTTGTACCGGCCGGTAAGGTTGATCCTTGCGAATTCTCCATTGTACTGCCCTCTGAGGTAATCGATAAAATCCATCACATACTTGTAGTCTTTGTTTGCTCTAAGCCAAAGCTCTAGGTCCCCCTTATTTCGATAAGCTATCAAAAAGTGAGATTCGGCTTGATTTTGGAGTGCGCTTAAGGCATAGGCTGCATTGCGACACTTTGGGAAATCTGTCGTATCTCTCGACTTCATATCTAGTATATCCAGCCCCTCTTGAAAGATCAGGTCCGATTGTTCATAATCTTCCAGGTCCTGGTAAGCCAGTCCTTTATTAATCAGGCTAGGGACTAACATGAGGCTATTTGGGCCGTAGTCTTTTGTCAAACTATCGATCAGTATACTATATTTTGAAATGGCCTCCTCACTTTGGTAGGGATAAACGTTCAATAATAAATTGGCTAGATTAAACTGGATAACGTACCAATAACGTTTAGCGTAAGCATCGAATGGTTTTAACGGGTCTAATGCAGTGAGTGCCTTTGTGTAGTAAATTTTAGTAGAATCTATTTCGCCAACCGAAAGCTTTGTTGCGCCCAGGTTTTGGTATAGACCACTCAGAACAGCATGTCGTTCGGGGGTGTTACTTTTTACTAAATCAATTAGCCTGTGGTAAATTTCAATTGCCTCGTCCCATTCCCCTTTTTCTCGATGGATATCTGCGATATCCCCCAAGGTAATTACACTGTGAATGCTGTAAGATCCGACGTACTCAGGTAGGAGGGATAGTGCCTGCTCCAAGTAAATTAAAGCTTCATCATAGGCCTGCTGATGATATTTCAGTAAAGATTTGTTCTGTAGTAATGTCGATTTTTTTATTGGGTTTACATTATAGCGCTGTATCCATTTTTCACAGCGTTCGAATGCATCCATTGCTTTGGCGTATTTACCGGTTTCGCGATAGTAGATCCCCCAATGCAGAGCATCCTTATAGCGTTCAATTTTTGGGGCGTTCCTTCTCATTTTTTCAGCCTGAATAATTTTTGCTTTGCATGCATCAAATTGTTTTCTTTCACCTAAGTAGAAGGCCAACAAATCATAAGCGTTGGCCAGGTAATAATGCCGCTCCCCTTTGAATTCTTCCAAAATACTATCAATCATGACCTTGGCCAACTGCCCATATCCTTGATCATATTTGACTGAGGCCAACCAAATTCTAATGTCGATCAGTTCTGGATCTCTCTTCTCCAAATAAGCTCCAGCAAGACTGTCCGCCATATTTAAATGAGAAATTGCTTCTTGGTATTTACCTAAATTTGAAGCTATTATTCCAAGCCTCTTTAATATTCGAACCGAATATTCTTCCGTTAATTCTAATGAATCTCTGGCAATCCATAATTGAGAATATGAATTGTATGCTTTTTCATAATTTCCCTGCATGAAAAGCAGTTCTGAATCAGTATCGCTATGAATTAGACTATCGATTGAATCCCGCTGGCATCCCGATAAGAATAGGAATATAGTCCCAGATAATAATAGAAATAGGATCTTTTTCATAAGTAAGGGTTATGATGATTTCTAGTAATAATACTATTTGAGGGTGCTTAAAAACAGTACCTGATATTGCAACAGGAATGAGAAAGAAAGTTGATGGGCAACTTGGGAAAGGAGATATTGAGACAGAAGCTAAAAAAGTTATATAAAATTAGCTACAATTAGATCAAAAACATCATCAATTTGTCGTTTTGTAATTAGCATTGCCAAAAGGCTATTGGACGAGAAATATGTTTATCAAATCTACAACGGAAATGCCACCAAGGATATCACTTGAAGAATTGTTCTAAAAGGGGAAGTGCAAAAGAAAACATCGCCACGATGCCGGATGTGGCGGCATTCCAAAACCCGATTGGTTTTATGGCTAATAAAGCTTGCATTACTATTTCATCATATAATTCCGAATTCTTCCCTAGTTCTGCAAAAGCCTTGTTTCTAGTAATAAGCCAGGTTTGCCAAGTAATGATCAAAGGAAGAGAAATAATAAGCCATGTAAGTGCCCATATGGAGTGAACAATGATGGCATGAAGTAGGTAACGCTGATCCCCATTTCCTACTATTTGATCCCAGAAGAATCGTGTGTATATAAGAAACCCGATAGCCAAAAGGAGAGATGCTATCTGCCAATGGACATAAGTTCTTGATAATTTTTCCGATGATCCCTTGTCTAATGCATTGGCGATATTTCTACTAACTGACAAGCTCAATTCATCTCGCCTTTCAAGGTAGAAATTCACCCACTGTTGCCAGATAAGAACCAGCAATAGACAAACTATTAGGGTCATAAATTCCTGCAGAAAAAAACCATAAGCGGCTATATCAAAATTGGCGTAATGATAAACCGTTCTGCCCGCCTCTTCACCACCGAACCATAAGTTTCTGAACCAGGTTGGCCAGCGGTAAAGAGGAAAGAAAATAAGAATCATTAACCCTGTCCTCTTGACATTTACATTTTGAAGCTTGAACTGTTGGCCTGGTGGAGGGATGACAAAAAGTAACAATCCCAAACAAGTATAAATCGTCGGCCAAAGGATCATTAAGCTGCTAAAATAATAACCTGTTGTCTTTATGGGTGGCTCCGCTACATCCAATTCGTTTTGTAACTCAGCCCGGATTTCGAGTAGAAAGGCAGCATCATGAGAATCTGATTTGGGGTTTAGCCCACTGAAGAAAAGGCTATCGATGTACTTTAATTTTTGATTTCGACGCGTTTCTGAGGCTTCGAATTCGGTCAGCAAGTCCTTAGCATGATTGGGTAATCGAAGAACAATTTCATGCTCGCAAAATGCTTCGCCATGGAAGTGAATGAATCCCGGTAAAAATAGTCCAAGGGTAAGTCCAAATAAGACTACAAGGGCAATCGTGAATAATATTTTGTAAGGATTCGTCACTGGAATGTTTAAGATAGGACATATTTAGGTATGATCAGCAATTTGGCTTCCTTTAGACCAGGCATGACTTGAATGGATACAGCATAATTTTGCATACGGTTGTTGATGCTTACCTCCCATTATTAAACAGGAGCAGTTGAATATTTAGGTGTTAAAAAAATGACTTTTCTGCCAAAATAGACTTCAGATGGGGTGGCATAATCCAGAGATTAATAGCCCCTTTCGTAATTGTAAAATCTGAAGTATTCTTCCAAGCCGTCATAGAATTGCTTGTCACCTTTTGGAGGATTGAGGTAGACATATTCCTGCTTGGTGCTTCTCCAGAATCGTTCAATGAAAATGTTATCAACAATGACCGCCCTTTTCCGTCCATACTAATCTGTACTTTTCTTTCGGTCAGCAAATCAACATACAGTTGTGAAGTTGGGTAAAGATGTCATATTTTTGAATGGCAATAGCTAAAAGATTGTTATTGCCAATTGGCAACAATGTTCTGGTGTCTTCAGGTCTTATTTTGAGTCCTTTCACTTCGCTCATCGGGAATTTATGTAATTAATACAAATAAAATAAAGATAACAGAATTTCTTTGCAGTTTTAATGGGAAATTTGGTCAGATAAAACATGTCCAATATGTAGAACCAAGGAAAGTCACAGACTTGGCTGGCAGAGCAATTGGGTTTTACATTTGCCACTGTCAATGGTTGGTGCAATAACCGGAGTCAACCGCATTTGGGGGAATTGATAAAAATTGCTGAGATCCTGGATGTAGCACCGGCTGACCTGATTACAAAAGGCACAAAAAGAAAAAGCCAGATAAAAGTATCTGACCAATCATGGATTTAATCTTATTTCTTAAAACCGGCAGCTAAAACGACACCTGGTAAAAGATTACCATGCCCTTATGCTTGAAAGCAAACCGGTTATGTCATTTCGTGGTGGTCTCACCAAGACACGAAACTTTTCTACCCTTTCAAATAGACTATTTCGTAAATATTGTCCCTTTTAGAAATAATCTCCATCCTCAACGTGTTCATTTCCTGTTTCTTCAATAAGAACTGGCGCTTAGCCTTCAAAAAGTCACTAGGCGCCATTTCCAACCGCTCATACCGACCCCGATCCATTTCAAATAATTGCCGATCAATTTCAAAGAGCTCCTCCTGTAAGGCCAACTCCTGCAAAGCCCGGTAGTACGCAAGATGGAGCGATTTGACTTTAGCTTTTTCCGCCGCTGCCGCCAATCGATTGGTGGCTATGATCCGGCGCCGTTTCCCAACAATCAACTGCCGACCCTTTTTAGCCCGATAAATCACACTGGAAGAAAAGGAAATTGCCGGCCTGGGCCGCCCATCCAAAGTATACGTCAAGCCCACGGTCGGCACATACTTCAACCACTCGCCTTTTTTAGAAATCTGATATTCCGCCAATTCCGCTTGGACTTTAACGGCATAAAAACTGTCAATAGAAGCATACAGCACTTCCAAAGGAGGTAAAGAATCCGCATGCATAAAAGTCAATAACAGTAATATTTTCATAGTCTATTACTTGCCCGGTCTGACGGTCCGTCAGTCGGAGATTTTGATAAAGGTGAAAGAACCGGTGAAGCGAGTAGGAGCCGGTAGCGGAGGCGTTTGCCGTTTTTGCAATGCCAAAATCCGCCTCTCCCGATTTTTCAACCGAGTGATTTGTTGTAATTGTTGGATCTCCAGTTCAAGCGCCTTAATCCGTTCGATTTCCATCTTCGGTGGTTTGACTTTCAATAGCCGCTGATAGGTCTCATAAAGCTGCTCTTGTTGTACGACATCGCTTTCCTCCAAAGTCATCTTTTGCGTTGCTTGTAGCAGCTGAGTATGCAAGCCCCATTGCTTCGCTTTCTCCCGCTGCTGTCGCTGCAAAGCCTCCAACTGATGGGAAAGGATCAAGATCCTCGGATTAACTTGGTCAAAAAAAGTATCGGGAGTAACGACTTGCGGCAGTGGTATCGGAATTACCTCCAACCAAACCTCCGTCAAAAATTGCTCCTTGATGTAAGTCTGCCGGGAAGAAACCAGGTTATGATGAAACCGAAATTCCCGATTGGCTGATACTTCCAAATTAGCCAGCGCCTTGCCCGCCAACCACCGATTCAAACTATCCACCGGTGCCATCACAAAACGCCTGGTCTCATACTTTAACTCCCGTCCGGAATGAGAAGGAATGACTTTTGTAATCACCGTGTTATTTCGGTCCAAAATCCTGAATTGACCATTCTCCAATAATACTGCCCGATTGTCGGAAGCGCTGAGGCAATAACCTTTACCCTCGAAAGTCTCCGTGCCCAATCGACCAAAGTAGGCCACCTCTAACAAGTCCTCCGATCGTTGGAACTCCGCCGCCAAATGCGTCATCGTGCCAAACAACCGGTTGTAACTGGTCCAAAAACCATTAGCAAAGAGTGGCTTTAAAGACATCCCTGCCAACAGCAAGAAGCAAAAGATGACGGTCTCACTCTTATTGTCGCCGGTTTGAATTCGAAAGGCCGGATTGCCCGGAATGACAAAGGCATTCTTGTAAAAAGGGTAGAGTAGGGGGATGCCCTGCAAAGTCATCATATCCAGGATCAAATGCGAAGTGTAGCTATAGCAAAAGATCAAAGTAAGTTTTGAGCTTGAACTAACTAGGTTTTCTATTAACCAAATGGTGATGGTCAATACTACCAAAGCGATGCCACTATGGGTAATGGTTCGATGTCCGTAGTTTCGATTGATCCAAATGGAAAGGGGCCAGAAAGTTCTTCCTACCACCGATTTGGGATGGTCAATATCCGGTAGAATGGTTCCGACCAGCATAGTGGTCATGGCCATAGGGGTAGCAAATGGATTCACACCAGACAGACTGGCGAGAATACCGGTAAATACAAATCCTCCGACAACATGATTGGGTGATCTCATGGCATTGTGTTTTAGACATATCTTCTTCGAAGAGCTCTGAAAATCCTACGGGAGAAAAAGGCAATGACCAGTGCTATTCCACCCAATAACCGAAAAGCCCCAGCATTAGACCCCAACTCATTACCCAAATACCGCAACACCAAAAGAGAAGAAAAAGCAATAATCAAAGGCACACTAAAATCAATCTCCTGTCGGGAAATGGCATGCTTGATGCCCCGCACGATATCATTGGAAAGGATGTGCTCTTTATCCAGTCGTTCGATTAATTCAAGGATGTAAAGCGGGTTACCTTGGGTCTCTTCCCAGATGTGGTTTTGGAATAGCTGATAGTCTTCAATGCGGGCTTCCAGTGGTTCGCTGAGTTGGTCAATGAATTCGAGGGTTTCCGGTCGATTAAGGGGCGGTAACTCCAGCTTCTCGAAGTTGGATACGCAATTGGCGTATTCAATTTTGAGGTACCGGGCCGCTGCGATGATGTGAAAGTGGTTTTTGAGTTTTTCGACAATCTCGACGCCGATCTTGGTGATGTTGGTCAGATCGTCGATGAGGATGGTGTAGCCTTTGTGGGGCGTGGCTTGAATGGCAACCTGGCACAGGCGCCGGGCACTGTGTTTGGTAGCTACCTTTTCTAAGTCCGATTCGTTGTTGACTTTTTTGAGCACTTCCATGATGGCTTGCTTGTCGTCGTTGAAGAGGGCGAGCAGCAGGCCGGTCATAACGGATTTGGGTTGCCGAAAATCGTCGAGGCGGATGATGTTGGAGTTGGTGCCGGATTTATAATTGTCCAACAGATGCGATTTGCCAATGCCCATGGGGCCGAGGAGCAGGATGTTGACTTTCTTCTGACTAAGCTCCGTGATTTGAGCGATTTCCGCTTTACGGCCGATGTGGAACTTGGTCATACCGACCTGCATGGGGATGATGGGAACGGTCCGGGGCGATTGGAACTGGCGGATAACTTTTTGTAGCAGACCGACCTTGGGTTCGGTGAGTTCAAGGGCATTGTGTAGTTGAGTATGTTGCAGTTCTTTGTATTTATAGATGAGGTCTGGCTTATTCAGACCGGTGAGTTGAAAGATGATGAGCAGATCTTCATTGGCTTGGCAGACTTGGTAGATGTAGTATGCGCGTAGGGCAGAGGGTGTGGTTTGTCCACTGCTAAGCCTTTCCACCTGTCTATTGATCATTTTACGACTCAGATAAGGTCGATGGTTGCTTTCTGCCGGAGCAAATAGGTATTCGGATTTGGCCTTGGTATCTCGATGTGTCCAATAATCAATGGCAGCATCGAAGAGTCGGTCGGTCATTGGAATTTGACGACTTCGAATTTCACTCCCAGCATTGAAAGTGACCAAACGCTTTTGGAAGTCAAGGTCGGCCGATTTGAGCCGGACGGTTTCCAGTACCCGGCCACCGGCGTCGGCCATGAGCAGAATAGCTAATCGATATTTGCGACTGGCTTTGGCCAGCATATGATTTAGAAGCGTCTCAGTTGGTAGGTTAAAAGACTGATTCATAGATGGATGTTAATGGTGGAAAAAACAGGGGGTGCGACCGGGGAAGCGACAAGGGGACGAAAAAAAGGTGGATGTCCCCGACCCGCCAGGGGACACCACCAAACACCAAAACATAAACAACAGTGCTAACATTGGACCACCCTTCATTGCTTGAAAATGTATCTTGATGTCCAGGGAGACCTAAAAATTCAAAATGCACTCCGTGCGGCAATGAAATGTTATACTGCTCCCTCCATATTCCATCAACAGCACGGAAGGTTTTGCCGCATCCAGAATGATGAGTGCAAAAGTACCTTTGAACAACAGCCCGATTCGGACCTTTCCAACACGGTATTCACCAATGCCGATCTTATACCAACCATCGCTTTTGGGGTGTTCGGCGTAGGTCAGGAGATACGGATACAGAATACCCGGTTCGTAGATTTTGTCCAGGGGATTATCGAACAGCACCGTTTCACGATCGGCTGCGATCTTCCAGGTATTTTGTGCTCCACAACGACTGCCCAATAATTGAAGAACCAAACCCGATTCAATTTTTGGGAAATCGGATGGGCGGAACTTCTGGGCAATAACGCTCTGTGTCTGAATGGCCAGTAACAGCAATGCTACAGCTGATGTTTTGATCATGCGAGTGGGTTTAAAATTTGTCTGTTGCAAATATTCACTACCCAGGTGCCGGCTCCAAACACCACCGCCGGTCAAGTTCATTCAGCGGTGGCGCTTTCATCCGATGTTTTGCCAGTTTCGTCGATTAAGTATTTGAAAGTGATGAAATTATGACCATATTCATAGTTAATACATCACCAGATACGCCACTATGATTACCCTTGAAAACATCCTATCGGTCTCTTTCCCCGAGCGACTTTTTACCGATGAGTTTTTACATGCTCAATCACCATTTGACGAAGAACAGTACGGTCTTTCCTTATTGGAGGAATTACTACAAAAGGAGTCAAAGGAAATAGAAACCTTTTTGGAAACCCAAAGGGTATATCTGCGACAACCACAGTCCTGGATAAGGCGAGTGGCATTTCTTTGGCAACAAAACAGTTCTGTACTAGAATCAGAGAATGGTAGGGAAGCGTTTGAAGCACGAAAAGACCGGATTCGACAAAAAGCCAATCAATGGAAGCAGGAGCAACTTCAGGTGCTTCGACAGTCCATCGTCCACTTCTTCAAAGACTGTTTTGACATAGAGTTTCTTCGGGAACGGATCGCACATCAGCCAAGTCTGGAAGCCAACCTGGATTGCATCGGCACCCTGCGCATTGATTACCGAGTCACCCGTACCGAACTGGTGGGGTACATCGACCATTCCAGATTCGGACTATTGCTGGAACAAGAGGAAAGAAAACAAACCCTGCTGGCAACCTTGCCGCCCGGCCAATTCACCGCTACACTGAAGCAAAGCCTGAAAATAAAACTGGGCATGTCGGTCCGGCTATTTGTTTCAGGAGTTCATTTGATGATGCGTATGGGCCTGATCTTTACC